>CAYMTM010000084.1:0-18303 GCA_964393375.1 uncultured Rhodospirillaceae bacterium | reverse complement strand
AGATCTGGGAAGAGCTCGAACTGCCGCCGCTCCATCCGCGCGAGCCCTGGTACGGCGTCTCCTGGGGCGAATGGCCGGAATCCTATCGCCGGCATGCGGAGATGGGCGATCGCGGGGAATTCGACAAGATCGGCGAGGAGATCAGGCGCGTTGGGCTAGTTCTCGATCCCGCGCCCCGAGGCTGGCGCGGGATCGTCGCGAAACTGTGCCGCCGGACCGCGGGCTGACGCCGCGCGGGCCCGGCGGACGGAGCCGGAAGGGGCGCGCTAGCGCTTGCCGTTGCCGCGGGTATGGCTTTGCTGGCCGTTGGCGCCGTTCTTGCGCAATTCCTGGATCGGCTTGAAGCCTTCGACGGCGGCGTTGCTGGCGAGCTCCATGAGCTTGCGCGCCTCGTCCAGGTAGACCTGGGCCTCGTTGCGCGCGAAGTCCATTTGCACTTCCATCGCGGCCTGGACCGACTTGCACTGCGCCAGCGACTGGCTGACCGCAATGCCGGCGTCCAGGCGCTGCTTGGTGAAGCCCAGGATTTCCGCGTTGAGTTCGCCGACCGCCTTGATCAAGGCATTGCCCGACTGCATCAGCGACTCCAGGCCCCCGGCGTTGAAGCCGGGCAGCTGCCCGAACTCGGGCACCTGGAAGGGCGGGAATCCGCTGCTGGGTTGGCTGGTCTGCTTTGCCATGGTGGAGATCTCCTCGGGTTCGAATGCGCTAAGCGCCAATGACTGCCGGCGACGACCCGTTCCCCCACGGTTCGATGCACCGGCGCGCCACGCGCGCAGCCTCTTTCTGACTTTCAGTCTCTACCCGTCGCCCATCCTGTCCGCGACGCGGCGTCTTGAGT
Organism: uncultured Rhodospirillaceae bacterium; assembly: GCA_964393375.1. GTDB lineage: Bacteria > Pseudomonadota > Alphaproteobacteria > JAEULC01 > JAEULC01 > JAEULC01. The sequence continues at coordinate 17,462 of CAYMTM010000084.1, read as the reverse complement.
GCGCCGCTCGCCCGCTTCGAGAACCCAACGCGGCCCCCCCGACAGAGGCGCACCTTTGGATCGGCGACTGCAAGGAAACCTAGGCGCAGCCGCCGGGCCTGTCAAATGTGATGCATGTTGATAAGAAAGCGTAAACGTGTGGATAGAATTGGTGCAGTGCAGTGCGCCCGCTAGATGCGCCCCGCGACCGCCGCATCCAGCACGCGCCGCATCTCCGCCGGGCCCATCTTGATCGGATTTTCCGCCGCGCAAGGATCGACGGCCGACATTGCGGCCAGCTTGTCGAGGTCGTGCAACGGTACGCCCAGGCCGCCGAGCATGTGCGGAATGCCGAGGGTTTGTCGTAAATCCAAGACCCAATCCAGGAATCCCGAGAAAGATTGCTGCTTCAGGCCAAGATAGGCGGCGAGCCGCGACATTTTGTCCTCGATCGCCTTACGGTTGAACTGGATCACGTACGGCATGAAGACCGCGTTGGTCAGGCCGTGATGCGTGTCGTAGAGCGAGCCCACGGGATGGCTCAAGGCGTGGATCGAGCCCAGCCCCTTCTGGAACGCCGTGGCGCCCATGCTGGCCGCGCACATCATGTTCGCACGCGCCACCAGATCAGTGCCGTCGCGATAGGCGCGGGGCAGGTTCTCCTTCACCAGCCGGATGCCCTCGGCGGCGATGCCGTCGGCCATCGGGTGGTAGAAGTCGGTGCACAGCGCCTCCAGGCAATGCGCGAAGGCGTCCATGCCGGTGGCGGCCGTCACCTTGGGCGGCAGCCCCACGGTCAGCGCCGGGTCGTCGATCACCACCTTGGGCATCATCGCGGGGTGAAAGAGGATCTTCTTGGTCTTCGACGCCTCGTCGGTGAACACGGCGGCGCGCCCGACCTCCGAGCCGGTGCCCGCGGTGGTGGCGACGGTCACGATCGGCGGGATCGGTCCCTTGAACGCCCTCACGCAGGTCTCGTAGTCCGCGAAATCGATCCACGGGCGAGTCTGGCCGGCCATGAAGGCGACCGCCTTGCCGGTGTCGAGCGCCGAGCCGCCGCCGAAAGCGATCACCCCGTCATGCCCGCCCTTTTTGAAGGCGGCGACGCCGTCCTCCAGGTTCTTGCCGGTGGGGTTGCCCTTGACCTCGCCGAACAGCGCGGTCGGAACGCCGGCCGCCTCGTTGGCCTTGATCGCGTCCGCCACCATCGGCAGGGACTTGAGCCCCATGTCGGTGACGAGCAGCGGCCGTTTCATGCCGAGCTGCTTGCATGCCTCCGGCAATTCCTTGATGCGGCCGACGCCGAAGCGCACCTGCGTCGGATAGTTCCAGTTGCCGGTCAGCCGGCTCGCGTCGGTCATGGCCTCACCCCGTGGTCGATTGCGGCGGTTCCTATATCGGCACGCCGGGGTCGGCGCAAGCCGATCAGCCCCGCGCGATCGCGCGCTCCAGCCTGCGGGACAAGAGCCAGGCGAGGCCCACGAACGTGGCGAGGAGCGCAAGGCTGACGCCCGACGCGGCGTCGCCCAGGGCTTTCTCGGACAGGTGACCGAAGCTGTAGCCGGCCGAGACCACGGCAAAGGACCAGATGCCGGCCGAGACGAAGTTGAGCGCGAGGAACCGCGTCCAGGGCACGGCCGCCATGCCGAAAGCGAAGCCGGCCAGGCCGCGGATACCGTGCGGGTAGCGGTGGATCATGATCATCCAGAGGTGGTGGCGGTCGACCAGCCGGGCCACCACCGCCGTGCCGCGCTCGATCCTCGGGAATTGCCTGACCAGCGCCAGGCCCCAGCGCCGCCCGATCCAGAACCGCACGGTGTCGCCGGCGAAGCCGCCGGTCCAGCACACGACGACCAAGGTGGTCCAGTCGAACACCGCCATGTGCGCGGCGTAGCCCGCGAGCAGCAGGGCGAGCAGGCTGTTGGTCGCGGCATAGGTGAAGACGAAGCCGTAGGCCCAGTCGCCGTGCGCGCGGATCAGGTCGAGGATATAGGCGAGATCCATGCTTCAGATGATCTCGAAATACCGCTGCATCTGCCAGTCGGTAATGGCGCGGCGGTACTCGCGCTCCTCCCAGTCGCGCGTGGCGGCGTAGTGCTCGACGAAGGCGTCGCCGAACAACGCCCGCGCGGCCTTGGACTTCTCCAGCCGCGCCGCCGCCTCGCCGAGGGACCGCGGCAGGCTGAGGCGCGCGGGGTGCTTGATGGCGTAGGAATTGCCTTTCACCACGGGCTCGGGCTCCAGCTTGTGCTCGATGCCCCACAGGCCGGAGCCGAGGGCGGCGGCAAGGATGATGTAGGGGTTCGCATCGGCCGCGGCGATGCGGTACTCCACGCGTTGCGATTTGGCCGAGCCGGGGATGACGCGCAGCGCCGTGGTGCGGTTCTCGACGCCCCAGGTGGCGTCGGTAGGCGCCCAGAAGCCGGGGATCAATCGCGTATAGGCGTTGACGGTCTGCGCGACCATCGCCAGCAATTCGGGCATCAGCTTCTGCTGGCCGGCGATGAAGTGCCGCATGGTCTTGCTCATGCGGTACTCGCCCTTCTCGTCGTAGAAAGCCGACTTGCCGGCCTTGTCCTTGAGCGACAGGTGGATATGGCCGGACTGGCCGGGCCAGTCCTTCGACCATTTCGACATGAAGGTCGCCATCCAGCCGCGCTTCTGCGCCAGCACCTTGGTGAAAAGCTTGAACAGGATCGCCTTGTCGGCCGCGCAGAGCGCCTCGTCGACCATGATCGCGGCCTCGAGCACGCCCGGCCCGGTCTCGGTGTGCAGCCCTTCCAGCCGCATGTCCATGTCTTCGCAGAGCTTCAAGAGCTCGTGGTAGAAATCGGCGTGCACCGAACTGCGCAGGGCCGAGTAGCCGAAGAATCCCGGCGTGATCGGCTTCAGGTCGCGGTAGTTCTTCGCGCGCACGGAATGCGGCGTTTCCTCGAACAGAAAGAACTCGTACTCGAACGCCGAATAGGCCGAGAAGCCCATGTCCTTGGCGCGTTTGAGGACCCGGCGCAGCACGCCGCGCGGGCATACCTCCTCGGCCTTGTCGGCGAACTCGCCGAGGAACATCACCATGCCGTTGCCCTCGGTAGGCACCTCGCGGCAGGTGTCGGGCAGCACGCGCACCGGAGCGTCGGGATAGGCAGTGTGCCAGCCGGTATAGCTCAGGTTGTCGATCAGCTGGTCGTTGGAATCCCAGCCCAGCACCACGTCGCAGAACCCGAACCCGCCCTCAAGCGCCGAAACGAACTTGTCGCGTGCCATGTACTTGCCGCGCACGATGCCGTCGGCGTCCACCACGCCGACCTTGACGTGGCTGAGGCCCCGCTCCTCGACGATCTTGCGCGCGTCGGCGGCGGTCTTGACCTGGCGTGGCTGCATGTAGCTCCCCCTGTTCTCCTTGGGGCCATTCGATAGCCCGGATGGCGGGGGAAAGGGAAGGGGGCGCAGGCGCCGCGCTGCACTGCAAAGCGTCAAGCCCGGCCACGACATTGTATAAGCCTCTGCCATGACCCCCACCCCCATCATCCTCGACTGCGATCCGGGGCAGGACGACGCGGTGGCGATCCTTCTGGCGCTGGCGAGCCCGGAGCTGGAAGTGCTGGGGATCACCACGGTGGCGGGCAACGTGCCGCTGCGCCGAACGGCGCTGAACGCGCTGAAGGTGCGCGAGCTGGCGAACAGGCCCGGGGTTCCGGTCGTAGCGGGTGCCGACCGGCCGCTCGACGGCGCGCTGGTGACGGCCGAGGAGGTGCATGGCGAGACGGGCCTGGACGGGGCCGACCTGCCCGAGCCCGTGCTGCCGCTCGACCCGCGCCATGCCGCCGATTTCATCGTCGATCAGGTCATGGCGCGACCGCGTGGCGCCGTGACCCTGGTGCCGGTCGGGCCGCTGACCAACGTGGCGCTGGCGCTGCGGCGCGAGGCGCGCCTGGCCGCACATCTGGGCGGCATCGTGCTGATGGGAGGCGCGATCGGGCTGGGCAACACCACGCCGGCGGCGGAGTTCAACATCTATGTCGATCCCGAGGCGGCCGAGATCGTGTTCGCGAGCGGCGCCAACCTCACCATGCTCGGGCTCGACGTGACGCACCAGGCCGTGTCGACGGCGGCGCGCCGCCAGGCGATCGCGGCGCTCGGCACCAGGGTCGGCCGCACCGTGGCGGCGTGGCTGGAATTCTACGATCGCCACGATTCCCTGCGCTACGCCATGGACGGCGGGCCGCTGCACGATCCCTGCGCGGTCGCCTATGTGTTGTGGCCCGAGCTGTTCCGCGGCAAGCGCTGCCATGTCGCGATCGAGACCGAGGGAAAACTCACGCGCGGGCGCACGGTGGTGGATTGGTGGCCGAACCTCGCCAAGCCCTCGGGCAACGCGCCCAACTGCCGGGTGATCGAGCGCATCGACGCGGACGAGTTCTTCCGCCGCCTGACCGAGCGGCTGGGGCGACTCTAGAGCTCCCGCTTGTCGAAGAACGCCATGGCATGGCCGCGGAACAGGAGCGTGCGTCTGGTATCGCGGGCCTGGGCGGCGCGCGCCACCACGATCTTGAGCGGCGGTACGGTCTCGTCCAGCGGTCTTACCGCCACCTGTCCGCCGTCATACGTGCGGTCGTGGGCGGGCACGAGGTTCAAAAGCGTATAGCCGTGGCCGCCCGCCACGAGTCCACGCGCCAGTTCGAAACTGGGCGTGCGGAAGCGGATATTGGGCTCGAGCCCGCGCGCGCGGAACAGGGCCAGGAAGTAGTCCGCGCTCTGCGGCAGGTCGAGCAGGATGAAGGGCAGGGGCGCCAACGCGGACAGCGGCACGATCCGGCGCTTCGCCAGCTTGTGGTCCGCCGGCAGCACGGCGCGCAGCGGCACCTGGCCGACCGGCTCGGCCTTGATGCCGTCCTCGAAGCCCAGGTCGTACAGCAGCGCCAGGTCGAATGCGCCGCTGAGCAGGCCGCGGCACAGGCTCGCATGGTCGCCCTCGCGCGGGCGGACTTGGATGCCCGGCCTTGCCTTGGCGAAGCTCGCGAGCAGCGCCGGCAGGAAGAACGGGGCCAGGGTCACGAAGCAGCCAAGGTCCAGCGGCCCGGCCATCGCCTCGCCCTCGCCCCGCGCGGCGTTCTGGAACTCCTGGGCATGGGCGAGCAGCGCCCGGGCCTCGGCGAACAGGCGCTGGCCCGCGGGGGTCAGGTCGACCCCCTTGGCGTGCTGGCGTTGGAACAGCGTGACGGCAAAGCTTTCCTCCAGCGCGGCGATCGCGGCGGAGATCGAGGGCTGGGAGACGTTCAGCCGCTGGGCCGCCAGGCTGACGTTGCCGGCCTCGGCGGCGGCGGCGAAATAGCCGAGCTGCTTCAAGGTGAAATGCATTAGCTTTTCCGATCCAATAGCTAGATTGAATATATTTTACAAATCACCACGGCGCCGGCAAGCTGGCTGCCAATTGAAGCGCCGGGCACCGGCCATCAGGGGTATGAGGACCATGTTGCAGGAACCGCTTCCGATCGACCGCGACGCTTTCCTCCAGGCCATGCGCCGCGCTGCGAACGGCGTGACCGTCGTGGCGACCGACGGACGCGGCGGCCGCCAGGGCTGCACGGTCAGCGCCATGAGCTCGGTCTCGGCCGATCCGCCCTCGCTGCTGGTCTGCGTGCACCACAAGAGCGCGGTCGCTCAGGCGATCCGGGCGAATGGCGTCTTCTCGGTCAGCCTTCTCGGCAGCGACCACCGCCAGGTGTCGGAGGTGTTCGCCGGCCGCGTGCGGACCGAGTTCGGCAGCAAGTTCGCCTGCGGCTCATGGGGCCGGCTGCAGACCGGCGCGCCGGTGCTCGCCGACGCTCCCGCCGCGTTCGACTGCCGGGTCGCCGAGACGGTTTCCGTGGGATCGCATCTCGTCGTCATCGGCCGGGTGGTCACCACACGCACTGCCGCCGCCGCCGACCAGCCGCTCGTCTACGCCAACCGGAGCTATCGCGCCCTTGGCGCGGCCTGCTGAGGGAGTACCGGCAATGATCAGGACCGGACAGGACTACCGCGAGTCGATCCGCGACGGACGGCAGGTGTGGATCAACGGCGAGAAGGTGAAGGATGTCGCCACGCATCCCGCCTTCAAGCCGATCGTCGATATCCGTGCGCGCATGTACGACATGGCGCACGAGGCCAGGTATCGCGATATCCTGTCCTATGTCGATGCCGGCACCAACGAGCCGAACTGCACCGCGCACAAATTGCCGTTCACGCAGGACGATTGGCACGCCAAGCGCCGCGCGGTCGACGCCGTGCTGAACGACATCGGCGGCGTGGTGATCCGCGTGGGCGACGAGACGATCGGCGAGATGTGGTCGCTGTACGACGGACGCGACGTCCTGAACGAGGTCGACCCGCAGTTCTCGAAGAACATCGAGAACCACATCAACAAGGCGATCCGCAACGACGTGTTCCACGTTTCGGCCAACACCGATCCCAAGGGCGACCGTTCGAAGCGCCCGCAGGACCAGGACCCCGACATGCTGCTGCATGTCGTGAAGGAGACCGACAAGGGCATCGTGGTGCGCGGCGCCAAGTACGAGACCGCGGCCGCCTACGCCAACCAGGCCTTCGTGAAGCCGACCATCGCCAACTGGGGCGACGACAAGCTGTCGGACTACGCCGTGGGCTTCATCTGCGAGATGGGCGCGCCGGGACTGAAGCACATCTGCCGCACCGGCTTCGCCGGCCGCGCGCCGGCGGTCGACTATCCGATCGCCAACAAGTTCGACGAGGTCGACACGCTGCTGGTGTTCGACGACGTGCTGGTGCCGTGGGAGAACGTGCTGTTCTACCGCCATACGCGCGCGGCGGCCTATATCCGCTCGTGCCTGCACCGTTACAGCGCCTTCCCGTTCGTGCAGCGCATCCAGTACGTGGCCGACATGCTGATCGGCGCCGCGCTGCACAACGCGCGGCAGACCGGCCTGGAGAAGCAGCAGGCGGTGCAGGAGAAGCTGGCCGAGCTCGCCTGCTACCGCGAGACTATCAACGCGCATCTCACTGCGGCGATCGCGGCGGCGGAGAAAAGCCCGGGCGGGCTGTTGATGCCCAACCAGTCGCTGCTCTATACCGGCCGCGTGCAGGCCTGCTCGCGCCTGCCGGCGATGATGCACCTTGCGCGCGAGCTGTGCGGCGGGCAGATCTGCGTGACGCCCGACGCCGCCACTTTCGCCGAGCCCGAGGCGGGCAAGTGGCTGAAGAAGTTCTACACGGTCAACGAGAACTGGGAGTCCGAGGACCGCCGCCGGCTGCTCGCCTTCGCGCGGGACCTGGTCAACTCGGATTATGCCGGCCACCGCGTGACCTTCGAGCTGTTCGCCCAGTCCCCACCCTTCGCGCATCTAAACGCCGTTTACCGCAATTTCGACTGGAATAAGCCGCTGGAGTTCGTGAAGAAGGCGGCGGGATTGAGCGACCGGGTGATGAAGTCCTGAACTCTTCCCGCCGGGAAAGGGTCAGAGCGAAGGAAGCAACCACTCCATGCCCCACATCCGCTTGAGAAAATTCAACACCCGCGACGCCTATCCCGAGCAGAAGCTCGACAACGACCTCAGCATGGTGGTGCGCGCGGGCAACCACATCTTCCTGCGCGGCCAGACCGCGATGGACCTGGACGGGCGGATCGTCGGCATCGGCGACCCGGCGGCCCAGGCCGAGAACGCGATGAAATGCGCCAAGATCCTGCTGGAAGAAGCGGGCGCGACGCTGGCCGACGTGTGCAAGGTCACGATCTACATCACCGAGCGCGAGTACCGTGAGCCGGTCTACCAGGTGGTCGGACGCTGGCTGAAGGGCGTCTACCCGGTTTCCACCGGGCTCATCGTCAAGGGCCTGGCCAAGCCGGAGTACCTGATGGAGATCGACATCGACGCGGTGATTCCCGAAAAGCCGGCGAAGCCCCGCAAGCACGCCGCCGCGCGCAAGCCGGCCGCAAAAGGAAAGCGCAAGGCCAAGAGACGCCGCTAGCGGCCCGAGGGGGCGTCGAGCAGTCGCCGATAGAGCGGAAGGCTTATGATCGGGAACATGTACATCGGCAGCTGCGCCACCGCGACAAACAGCAGGAAATCGGCCGGCGCCGCCTCGCCGAGCACGGCGAGGATCAGCGCCATGTTGCGGTAGCCGAACAGCAGCCCCACCGTCAGCGCCGTGCGCCGGCCGGCAGGCCAAAAAACGGCGGCGCCGATCGCCTGCTGCGCGATGTTCAGCGCGAAGGCGGCCGCCGCGAACAGCACGACATGCGCAGGCTCGGCGATCATCCGCGCGGTGACGCCGTCCATCACGCCCACCGCGAAGATCACCAGGAACGCCACGTTGACGCCGTCCAGCGTGCGCGCCTCGGCGTTCAGCCGCTCGGCGCCGAGAACGCGCCGCAGCACGAGCGCCACGGCAAATCCCGCGCCGACGAACGCCGCTAGGCGCCCCATCAGCTCGGCGACCGAAAGCTCGATCGCCAGGCCGAGCAGCGCCAGGGCGAGCAGGGGAAGGGTGAAGGGCACCAGCAGCATGGCCGCGAGCACGACGATCAGCGCCAGCTCGGCCTCCAGCCCCAGCAGCAGGGCGAAGGCGGGCGCGGAGATCAGCGGCGAAGTGGTGGCGGTCAGGATCACCGAGAGCGCCAGGCTCTCGGGCGCGGGGACGAGGCGGAACAGCAGCGCCGCCGCGAGCGGCGCCCCCGCCATGATCGCCGCCACCAGGAGCCCCGCCCGGACCGGCCGGCGCGCATGGCGCAGCACGACGCTCCAGTCCAGGCGCAGCAAGGAGGCGACGAACAGCAGGAACGTCACCGGCAGCACCGCCGGCCGCGCGATTGCCGCAAGCCCGGGCAGGACGAGGCCCGCGAACACGCCCGCGAACAGCAGCCACGCGCCGTGCCCGCCGATCCACGCCAGCGCGCGGCGTGCCATCATCGGGCGTGACAGGACGGGCTGCGGCAGCTTAGCTTGCCGGCATGCGCGACGATGCGTTGCTGCGTCTGCACGAGGAGGCGGTCCGCCCGGAGTGGATCGATTTCAACGGCCACATGAACCTGGCCTTTTACGTGCTCGCCTTCGACCATGCAACGGACCGCCTGCTGCACCACGTGCACCTGGGCGAGGCCTATATGCGGCGCAGCGGCTGCTCGGTCTTCGTGCTGGAGACGCATGTCGTCTACAAGCGCGAGATGAAGCTGGGCGACCGTATGCGCTTCACCACGCAGCTTCTGGGCTTCGACGAAAAGCGCCTGCACTACATACATCACATGTACCACGCGCAGGAGGGATTCCTTGCGGCAGCGAACGAGATCCTGGGCGTGCATGTCGACATGGCGCAGCGGCGCTCCTCGGCGATCCCGCCGCAGGCGGTCGAGGCGCTGAGGACCCTCAAGGCGTCCCAGGCGCACCTGCCCATTCCCCCCGAGGCCGGCCGGTCGATCGGGCTTGCGCGCAAGCCCGCGGCCGCCCGGTAACACGTCGTTAACCACTGCCTGCATAGAGTGCGATCGCAGGAAGCAGGGGGACGGTCGCCGGCGACGGCGATCGCGCCCACGCGATTTACGCGTGAGCATGGTCATGTACGACTACTACGAAACCGCGGAACAGGCCGCCGAGTATGCGCGCAACGCCATCAAGCTGATGGACCAGCGCAAGATCTGCCTGAACCCGCGCAACTTCGCGATCTGGTACAGCTACGCCTGCGGCAACCCGTCGGAACTGGCGCGCGCGATGCAGAACGTCGCCGCGGGCAGCGACCAGTATTCCGAGGAGCTGGGCCGCGACCTGTGGGAACGCTTCCTGGGCTCCGCTGCGCGCCACACCGCGACAAGCGAGGCCAACGACCGGCTGGGGCAGCAGATCCTCGACGTGATCCGGATCCTGGAATCCGCCGGCAACGACACCCAGGCCTACGGGCAGACCTTGCGCCACGCGGTGCAGCGGCTGACCGCCGACGGGGGGCTTGCCACCTTCAAGGAGGTCATCACCTCGCTGGTGGTCGAGACCCAGACCATGGCCGACCGCGCGCGCGCGCTCGAACAGCGGCTGGAGGCCTCGGCCAAGGAGACCGAGCAGCTCAAGAAGTCGCTGGAGCGCACGCAGCGCGACGCCATGACCGACGCTCTGACCGGGGTTCCCAACCGCAAGAGCTTCGACCTGCGGCTGCGGGCCGAGACCAAGACCTCGGCCGAGAAAGGCGACCCGCTGTCGCTGCTAATGGCGGATATCGACTACTTCAAGCGGTTCAACGACACGCACGGGCACCAGATCGGCGACCATGTGCTGCGGCTGGTCGGGCGGACGCTCACCGAGACGCTCAAGGGCCGCGACACGCCGGCGCGCTTCGGCGGCGAGGAGTTCGCCGTCATCCTGCCGGCGACGGCGCTGGAGGGCGCGATGGCCGTGGCGGAACAGATCCGCCGGCGCGTCGCCTCGCGCGCGATCATCCGCCGCGACACGCAGGAGGAGCTCGGTTCGATCACGCTGTCGATCGGGGTCACGCAGTACCGCCCGGGCGAATCGCCGATCGAGTTCATCCGCCGCGCCGACCAGGCGCTGTACGCAGCCAAGTCGCTCGGCCGCAACCGGGTCGAGGCGCGGCCGCCGCAGGACGCTGGCGTTGCGCCGGGCGGCCCGGGCGCGGCCGAATGACGGCGGCTCAATAGGTGCGGTTCAGCTTGAGGTAGCGGTAGCGGTCGGCCGATTTCACGATCACGTCGGCCGTGTCCATGTCCTGCAGCACCCTGAGCTTCACGTCGACCCCGGCCGGGCCGGTGGCCCAAACGGCGCGGTAGAATTCGATCAGCGTCGTCACCCGCTTGCCGTTCACCCCCAGGATCATATCGTCCGGCTTCAACCCGGCCTTTGCCGCCGGCGTGTCGGGCTGGACCCTGGTGATCACCAGGCGACCGTTCGCCTCCTGGGAATTGATGCCGAGCCAGGGCTTGGGCTCTGCCGACGGCCGGCCCTGGGTCAACAGGTCGGCCATGATCGGCTTCAGCTCGTCGATCGGCACGAACATGTTGCCCGGCCCGATGCCGGTGCTGCCCGATTCCAGGGGATCGTTGACGATCAGCGAGCCGATTCCGACCAAACGGCCGTCCGCCGCGACCAGCGCAGCGCCGCCCCAATCCATGATCGGCGGCGCCGTGAAGATGGCGCTTTCCAGCATGTATTCCCAGTAGCCGGCGAAGGTGCGGCGCGATACCACCATCGCCGGACGCATGCCCTCCGCGCCGGCGTGGTTGATCGCGAGCACCCGGTCCTTGACCTTGAGATCTGCCGAATCGCCCAGCTTGAACGGCTTGGCCGCGATCTTCGACTGCGCGCGCAGCAGGCCGAAACCCGATTCGTAGTCGTAGCCGACGATGTCGGCGCCCATCTTGCGGCCGCCCTGCAGCGTCAGCTCGACGCGGTCGGCCTCCAGGATCAGATAGCCGATGGTGACGATCAGCCCGTTGGCGTCGATCAGCACGCCGGTGCCCTCGCGCTCCGGGCCCAGGGTCTTGACCGAGCGCGCATCGGCCGGCACGTAGGTCTTGACCTTGATGACCGCCTGGATCAGCTCGTCCATGCTCGGCTGGTCGGCGCGCGCGGGCTGCGTCCAGGCCGCGATCGCGCATGCCGCCGCCAGGGCGGCGGTCGAGGCAAGCGCTGCGATCGCATCGATGCGGCGGAAAACGCGACGACCCATGGCGTGGCCCCCGTGCGTCATGTTCCACCTGCGATGCTACCACCGGCTCTACCCCGGCACCATGGGGGCGATGCTACGGGCACGATCATGTGACCGCTGCGCGCGCAGGCAATCGGCCCGATTGTCGCCGCCGCCCGGCGGGCCGCTTCATCGCCGGACCTTTGCCGACTATAAGCGTGCGACCCGCAACCGCGACGAAAGACGCCGCAACCGATGTACACCATCCTGCTGCTCACCGCCTCCAACGTGTTCATGACCTTCGCCTGGTACGGCCACCTGCGCTACACCCACGCGCCGCTGTGGCAGGCGATTCTCGCGAGCTGGGGCATCGCCTTCTTCGAGTACTGCCTGATGGTGCCGGCCAACCGCTGGGGCTACGGCAACTTCACCGTTGTTCAGCTCAAGACCATCCAGGAAGTGATCACGCTGGTCGTGTTCTCGCTGTTCGCGATCCTGTTCATCGGCGAATCGATCCGCTGGAACCACCTAGGCGCTTTCGGCTGCCTGGTGGCGGCGGTCTATCTGGTGTTCCGTCATTGAAGCGGGTCCGGGCCGACAAGCCGCCCGGAGCCGTCGCGCCGGCACTGTCGCCGGCCGGCCGGCTGGGGTAGGATCGGACTGAAATACTAGTTTTTCGTTCATGGGGAGCGCCGTGAGCCCTGACCAGGCCCCGCGCCTGACGTCGCCCGGTCCGGACGAGCTGCCGCTCGCGCGGCTGGCGGCGGTGCGTATCGACCGCAAGAAGTCCGCGGCGCCGCAGGTATACGACCTGCTTCGCGGGCTGATCATCTCGCTGGCCGCGCCGCCCGGGGCCAACCTGCCGCGGGCCCAGATCGCCGAGCGCCTGGGGCTAAGCCTGACCCCGGTGCGCGAGGCGCTGCTGCGGCTGGAGGAGGAGGAACTGGTCGACATCCACCCCCAGTCGGCCACCCGCGTGTCGCAGATCGGGCTGCAGCGCGCGCGCGAGGCGCATTTCCTGCGCCTGTCGGTCGAACTGGAAGTGGTGCGACGAGTTGCGGCGGCGCCCGAGCTGACGGATCTCGGCCGGCTGCGGGCAACGATCCGCCGGCAGGAGGATTGCCTGGCTGCCTGCGACATGGGCGGCTTCATCGCCGCCGACCACGCCTTCCACCACAACCTGCACGAACTGGCCGGCGTGCCGGGGCTGTGGCAGGTGATCCGAACGCGCAGCGGCCAACTCGACCGGCTGCGCCACCTCCACCTGCCGACGCCGGGCAAGACCCAGAGCGTGATCGACGAGCACAAGCGCATCCTGAAGGCGATCGCCGCCGGCAAGGCCGGGGACGCCCAGCGCGCGCTCCGGGCGCATCTGTCCGGCACGCTCGCCAGCGCCGAACTCCTTCGTCGCCGGCATCCCAGTTACATCCGCGATTGAAGATCGCGGCCGAAGTCGGGCTCACATCACCAGGTCGGGCAGCAGCAGCACGATCGGCGGCACCAGGGCCAGCGCCGCCAGGAACAGCAGCATGGCGGCGATGAAGGGCAGCGAATCGCGCACGAACTCCTCGAAGCTGCACTTCAGCACGCCGCAAACCGTGTACATGATGACGCCCACGGGCGGCGTGTTGCCGCCGAAAGTGATGAGGATGACGATGACCACGCCCACATGCACCGGGTCGAATCCCTGGGCCACCAGTGCCGGCATCAGGAGCGGGGTCAGCAGCAGCACGTTGACGGTTGCCTCCATCACCATCCCGGCGACAAGCAGGACGGCCAGCACGATGAACAGGGTGAAGTAGGGGCTGTCGAAGGCCGCCAGCAGGTCGCTCAGCGCCTGCGGCGCTTGCTCGACGATGACGACGTGGCCCAGCGCGGCGGCCATGACGATGATCAGCATCACCATGCCGATGTCCTGAACCGAGTGCTCAAGCGCAGCGACGAAATGCCGCCAGGTCAATTCGCGGTAGACGGCAACGCCGACGACCAGCGCATAGAGCACCACCACTGCGCCCGCCTCGGTGGCGGTGAAGGCGCCAAAGCGGAATCCGGCCAGCAGGAACACCGGGAACATCAGCGCCCAGAAGCATTCGCGCGCGCCAGCCAGAACTTCGCGCCAGGCCGGCCGGCGGGCGAGTTCGGGCGCATAGCCGTGCCGCCGGGCGATCAGCCCGGTCACCGCCATGATGACGACGGTCATCAGCAGGCCAGGGATCACGCCGCCAAGCAGCAGCCGGCCGACCGAGATCTCGTTGACGAAGCCGAACAGTACCAGGCCGATCGAGGGCGGGATGGTGGCGGTGATGACCGAGCTGAAGGCGATCACGGCGGCGGCATAGCCGCGGGCATAGCCGCGCTGGAGCATGGCCGGGCCCAGCAGCCGAGCCTCCATCGCCGCGTCGGCCACCGCCGAGCCGCAGATGCCGCCCATTAGCATGCTGAGCGCGACCGAGACCTGCGCCAGGCCACCCGCCATCCAGCCGGTCAGCAGCCGTGCGAAGCGCAGCAGCCGCTCGGTGATGCCCGCGGTGTTCATCAGGTTGCCACCGAGGATGAAGAACGGCACCGCAAGCAAGGGGTAGGACTGGGTCACGTCGTACATGCGCTGGATGGCCACGCTGGCAGGCATGTAGTCGGTGAACAGGAAGGCCGGCGCCGCCGCCAACGCCAGCGCGAAGGCGACCGGGATGCCTGCCGTCAGGAACAGCGCGAACAGGCAGCCGGCCAGCAACAGCACCTACATCACCTCGCGCGCGCCGCTGCCCGTCCCTTTACCGGGGCCCTGACGCAGCAGCCGGATGAAATGCTCGGCCAGGGTCAGCAGCATGAGGGCGAAGCCGACCGGCATCGCCGCCGTCGCCGCCGCCGACGAGACGCCGGTCATCGGCAGCGGGCGCATGCCGGTGAAACGGGCGAAGGCGAAGCCGTACCAGATCAGCACTGCCAGCAAGCATGCGACCAGCAGCAGATTTGCCAGCGCCAGCGCGTGGCGCAGCCGCGCCGGCAGCAGCTTGACCGCGACGTCGATGCTGAAATGGCCCAGGCGCTGCAGCGTCAGGTCGCCGGCCATCACACAGAGCCAGACGAACAGGGCCTGGGTCACCTCGATCGCCCAGATGATCGGATGGCCGGCGTAGCGCGCCCCGGAAGCGAGGATCACCAGCGCTGTGATCAGGGCCAGCAGGACGCGGGCCGAAATGCGCTCGATCCGCCGCAGGCCGTAGAGCAGGGCAGGAAACATGGTGCGGGCCCGGCAGGTTCACGAGGATGGGGAGGCCCGGAACCCCGGGCCTCCCCGAACGGGAGGAAGCCTAGTTGGCGATCGCCTTGCGCGCGAGTGCGACCGTATCGGTCAAGCCGAGCTCGCCGTAGACCGGCTGCACGGCGCTGCGGAATGGGGTCTTGTCCACCGCCGTCACCTTCACGCCTTTTGCCTTGATGTCCGCGAAGATCTGGTCGGCCTGCTCGACATTGGTCTTGAGCGCCAGGGCGCCGGCCCGGCGCGCCTCCTCCGCCACCACCGCGCGGTGCGGGTCGGGCAGGGACTGCAGCCACTTGTCGCTGACGATCAGGCCGCTCATCAGGTAGATGTGCTCGGTCAGCGTGATGTGGCTGACGACCTCGAACAGCTTGGCGCCGCGGATCGCCGAGGGCTGGGCCTCGGCGCCGTCGATCACCCCGGTCTGGAGCGACGGATAGACCTCGGCCCAGGCCAGCGGCGTCGGCACCGCGCCCATCGCGCCGATCGTCTTGATCCACAACGGTTCGCCGATCGTGCGCACGCGCACGCCCTTGAGGTCGGCAGGCTGGGCGACCGGCTTCTTCGTCAGCATGTGCCTTGCGCCCTGGTACCAGTTGAATGCCAGTATGGTCAGCCCGGTCTTGGCCTTCAGCTTATCGTTCCAGCTCCGGAACAGCGGCGTTTCGACGAACTTCGCCAACTCGTCCACACTATTGAAGGCATAGGGCGCGACCAGCACGTTGAACTCGGGCACGTGGGGGGCCAGGCGCGAGCCCTCGACGAAGGTGCCGACATTCGCCCCGGCCTGAGCCTGGTCCATCATCGCCTGGGTGTCGCCGAGCTGCGAGCTGGCGAAGACCTGTACCTCCACCTCGCCCTTGGTGCGGGCCTCGACGTCCTTCTTCATCTGCTGGGCGGCGACCAGCAGCGGATCACCAGGCGCCAGCACGGTCCCAAGCCGCAGTGTCGACTTGGCGCCGGCGTCGGCGGACGCAAGGACGAGCGGGGCGGCCAATGCGCCCAGCGCCAGCAGACGGTAGCGGATACGGTTTGTCGCCATCGGCCTTCCTCCCCCGGGGGTAGTGCGTCGATTTTGTATTATACTAATATATTAGTTTGAGATGGGCAACAGGCTTGATTATGGTTCCGGCGCGCCGCCCGATTCGCGATCGAAAGGCCTGCCCATGACCGCAGCACTTACAGCGGAGAACCGCGAGAAGCTCCGCCGGGTCAGCACCGCCACCATCACCACCGCGCTGCTCAAGCGCGGCCTGCGCAATGTCTTCATGCAGGGGCCCAGGCGCATCAATCCGGGCGGAGCGCAGATGGTGGGCGAGGCCTACACCTTGCGCTACATCCCCGCGCGCGAGGACCTCGACACGCTCGAGGTATTCAAGGATCCCCAGCATCCCCAACGCCGGGGCATCGAATCCTGTCCTCCCGGCCATGTCTTCGTGATCGATGCGCGCGGCGACGCGCGCGCCGCCTCGGCCGGCAGCATCCTGGTGGCGCGGCTGATGCAGCGCGGCGGGGCGGGGATCGTGACCGACGGCGGCTTCCGCGACACGCCGGGCATCGCCGCGTTGGCGATGCCGGCCTACCACGCCAGGCCCGCCGCACCCACCAACCTGATCCGCCACCATGCCGTCGATCTCAACGTGCCGATCGGCTGCGGCGAGGTGCCGGTCTATCCGGGCGACATCGTGGTGGGGGACGACGAGGGCGTGGTGGTGATCCCCGCCCATCTCGCCAACGCGATCGCCGAGGAGGCGCACGAGATGACCGCCTTCGAGGATTTCGTCATGGAGCGGGTGCAGGCCGGGCAGACCATCGTCGGGCTCTATCCCGCCACCCGGGAGCAGACCGGCATCGACTTCCAGGCTTGGCGCAAGGCGAAGGGGCGCTAGCCCGTCCGCTTTGCCGCCGCGAGGGCCTGCCCGAAGGCCTGGAACAGCGCGCGGTTGACCCGGTTGGTCTGCGGGTCGTACTCGGCGTGCCACTGCACGCCCAGCGCGAAGCCGGGCGCATCGGCGATGCGGATCGCTTCGATCGTGCCGTCCTCGGCCACGCCTTCGACGACCACCCGCTGTCCCGGCTCCTCGATGCCCTGGCCATGCAGCGAGTTCACGCGGATCGTCTGGCAGCCCAGGATGCGGGCGAACGCACCGCCCGGAACGAGGCGGACTTCGTGGCGGTCGGCGAAGACGACGGCAGGATCGGGATGGATCTCGCCGTTCTCCAGCCTTGGCATGCGGTGGTTCATGCGCCCGGGCAGCTCGCGGATTTCGGGATGCAGCGTGCCGCCGAAGGCGACGTTCATCTCTTGCAGGCCGCGGCAGACGCCGAAGATCGGCACGCCGCGCGCGACGCAGGCCTTGGTCAGCGCGATCGCCACGTCGTCGCGCGCCTCGTCGTACGGCTCGTGCGCGGGATGCGGCTCGCGCTTGAAGTGCTTGGGGTGGACGTTGGCGCGCGCGCCGGTCAACAGCACGCCGTCCACGGTGTCGAGCAGCGCGCCGATGTCGGTGATCTCCGGCGAGCCCGCGAACATCACCGGCAGCGCGCCGGCGACTTCCGCCACCGCGCGCAGATTGCGCTCGCCGGC
>CAYMTM010000083.1:2674-18413 GCA_964393375.1 uncultured Rhodospirillaceae bacterium | reverse complement strand
CCGCATCTTCATCCTGCATGCAGACCACGAGCAGAACGCCTCGACCTCGACCGTCCGGCTGGCGGGTTCCTCGGGCGCCAACCCGTTCGCCTGCATCGCCGCCGGCATCGCCAGCCTGTGGGGCCCGGCGCATGGCGGCGCCAACGAGGCGGTGCTCAACATGCTGCGCACGATCGGCAGCAAGGAGAAGATTCCCGAATACATCAAGCGGGCGAAGAGCAAGGACGACAGCTTCCGCCTGATGGGCTTCGGCCACCGCGTCTACAAGAACTACGACCCGCGGGCCGCCGTGATGCGCAAGACCTGCCACGAAGTGCTGGAGGAGCTGGGCGTCAAGAACGAGCCGCTGCTCGACCTGGCGATGGAACTCGAGCGCATCGCGCTCGAGGACGACTACTTCGTCTCGAAGAAGCTTTACCCGAACGTCGACTTCTACTCCGGCATCATTCTGCGCGCGATGAACTTCCCCACAAGCATGTTCACCGTGCTGTTCGCGCTGGCGCGCACCGTCGGCTGGGTCGCGCAGTGGAAGGAGATGATCGAGGATCCGTCGCAGAAGATCGGGCGGCCGCGCCAGCTCTACACCGGCGCGACCAAGCGCGCCTACGTACCGATGACGAAGCGGAAGTAGCGTCGCCGGCGCGCAGGCCCATAGCCGAAGGGAGGCGGCCATGGCGCAACGTCGATCGCGGCAAAGCCGGTCCCACGGCGGCCACCACGACGCCTCGCGTGCCGCCGTACTGCTGCGGCTCGGGCGCATCGCCCGCGAGGGCCTCGGCAAGCCCGCCAACGACAATCGCGCGCGCATCTGGAACCGGGCCGACGGCGCGATGCTGATCGTCGCCGCCGTGGCGGTGATGGGCTATGCGCTGCTGCGCTGGATTGTCTGACCGGCCGGCATCCCGGCTCAATCGGCCGCGCGTTTCATGTCCAGCGACGCCAGGAATTGCGCCACGCGCGGCGAGCGGTGCTGCGGCGACTTGGCCGCCAAGTCCCGTGCCAGCCCCATCGGTTCCGGGCGGAACAGGCGCCCGTCCATCGCGCAGCAGTCTGCCGCGACCGACGGCCGCACCGCCATGTGGGCCATGATGTCGCGTTCGACGTCGACACCCGGCGCCACCTCGGCCAGCTCCAGCCCGCTCGCGACCCGGCGGAAGACGGCGCGTTCGGTCACGTACATGACCTGCTGGCCGCGCTGCCAGCCGTAGTCGCCGTTGTAGGAAAGCTGCTCGACCGCCTCCAGGAACTTGCGGTGCCTGCCCTCGCGCGCAATCCGCGTGCGGCCGCCCGGCCAGCCGATGTCCAGGCCGCCCGCGGTGAAGGTGCCGCCGAACACCACCTTGCGGGCGTTCTGGCTGATGTTGATGAAACCGCCGATACCGACGATTTTGCCGTCGAACCGGCTGATATTGACGTTGCCGCGCCCGTCCACTTGGGCGAAGGACAGGAAAGCCAGGTCCAGCCCGCCGCCGTCGTAGAAGTCGAACTGGTAGGGCTGGTCGATCATTGCCCAGTAGTTGCGGGCCGCGCCGGCCTCGTGGCCGACCGCGGGCGCGCCGCCGATCAGCCCCTGCTCGTTGGTCAGCACGATCTGGCCGAGGATCCGCTCCTCCGCTCCGACCACGCCAATTCCGGTCGAGATGCCCGAGCCCAGATTGCAGACCGCGCCGGGGAACAGCTCCATCGCGCCGCGCCGCGCCACCACCTTGCGCGCATCGAGCGGCAAAGGCTCGAAGGCCGACAGCGGCTCCCGCAGTTCGCCCGCGTACGCCGGGGAATACTCGGTGACGTAGGTCTGGCGCTGGTCGGGCGCAACGACGACGAAATCGACCAGCATGCCCGGGATCTTCACCTGCTTGGCCGGCAGCGTGCCGCGAGTAGCCAGGCGCTTGACCTGGACGATTACGACGCCGCCGGCGCGCCGCGTGGCCTGGGCCATCGACAGCATCTCGCCGAAGATGGCCTCCTGCTCCATCGTCACGTTGCCGTCCTCGTCGGCCGTGGTGCCGCGCAGGAACGCGACGTCGACATGGAACGGCTTGAAGTACAGCCATTCCTCGCCCTTCAGCGTCACCAGTTCGACCAGGTCCTCGGTCGCACGTTTGCTTTGCCGACCGCCGCCATGGCGCGGGTCGACCAGCGTGTGCAGCCCGGTCCGGGTGAACAGACCGGGCCGGCCGGCCGCCATCTCGCGCATGAGCTGCGACAGCGCGCCCTGCGGCAAAGTATAGGCCTCGATCCTGTCGGCCGCCGCCAGATCGGAGATCGGCGGCGAGTCGACATAGGTGCCGCAGACGATCCGTTTCAGCATGCCTTCCCGCGCGAAATGCCCGGCGCCGCGCGTCGCCCGGTCGCCCAGGCCCACGGGATGCAGCGAAGTGATCTGGGACGGATGGCCGTCCTGCTCGTAGCGCTTGCCCAGCGCCTCCATCAGCCGCTCGGGGACAGCATGCCCGCCGCCCGAGCCGCCGATCAGGACGGTATCGCCGTCGCGCACCAGCCCCGCGGCCGCCTCGGCCGAAATCACACGCATTGCTATTTGCGCTCGATCAGCTCGATCTTGTAGCCGTCCGGGTCCTCGATGAAGGCGATCACGCTGCCGCCGTGCTTCATCGGACCGGGCGGGCGGGGAATCTTGACGCCTTCCTTGGCCAGCCGCTCGCAAGTGCCGTAGATGTCCGGCACGCCGATCGCCAGATGGCCGAAGCCGGTGCCGATCGTGTAGGGCTCCTTCTGCGGCCAGTTGTACGTCAGTTCGATCACCGCATTGGACTCCTCGTCGCCGTACCCGACGAAGGCCAGGGTGAACTCGCCGCTCGGGTAGTCCTTGCGGCGCAGCAGGTTCATGCCAAGAAGCCGCGTGTAGAAGTCGATCGACTTGTCCAGGTCCCGGACCCGGATCATCGTGTGCAGCATGCGGAACTTGGAGCTGTCCGCCGCCTTGGCCGCTCGGGCCTGGGGAATGTCGTTCATGGGCTCACTCCCTAACATCGCCGGATGGGCTTCCGGTCGAGTTGGGCGCGCCGCGGCCGCGATGTCAAGCCGCCGAGGGGCTTGGCTTGACCGCCTTCAGCACCATCGTGATCTGCTCGACCACGTTGGCGAGGTTGCGCTCGGCGTCCATGAATTGCGCCTTGGTCACCTCGCCACGGCTCATCCGCGACCGCCAGGGCTCGGCCGGCAGCATATTGACCTCCTGCATGACGAAATCCACGCCCAGGTAGAGACCGAGCGGGGTGTTCGCAAATCCCTTCGCGATCCATTCCCGATTGCGCGCTTGCGAGAACAGCTCCAGGCCAAGCGGTGTCACCACACGCACATGCGTGGGGTCGGCCAGGAAACTGTCATGCCTGGGATGCGGCACCACGATCGTGACCTTGGCGCCGTCGCGGCAGACGCGATAGAGCTCCTTGATGACGCCGAAATAGGCATCGGCCGTCGCGCCCAGATGCTCCAGCACGTGGCTGAGCATGACCTCCTCGGCGCTGCCGTCCGGCCAGGGCCAGGGAAGCTTCTCCAGGTCGACCACCTGGTCCGGATTGCACGCCGCCATCTTGTCGACGTTGGTCCAGCCGGACAGCTTGTTGTTGCCGCAGCCGAGATTCAAGCGCATGGAGGAGACCCTAGCCGGTCCGTGGCCTGCGGGCTATGCCCGCGATATCCAATAGGATCCTGGCTGCGCGCATGCTCGGCGGCGGGCCGCCATAACCCAGCATGCGCATCGCCTCGGTCGCCTGCCGCACCTGCTCGGCGCAGGCTGCGGGATGCTGCAGCAGCGTCAGGACCGCATCGGCCAGCTTTTCCGCCGTGCAATCCTCCTGGGTCAATTCGGGGACGACCGGACGGTCGCCTAGCACCAGATTGGCAATCGTGATGTGCCGGACCTTGACCAGGGCGCGGATGATCGCTGCCGACACTGCCGATACGCGGTAGGCGATCACCGTCGGCGTCCCGGCCAGGTTGAGCTCCAGCGATACCGTCCCGGAGGCGGCAAGCGCCACCTCGCTGGCGGCAAAGGCGTCGAACTTGTCCCGTTCGTTGACCACGACGATCGGCGCGGGCTGCCACGCAGCAATCGCCGTGCGCAGTCGTACCTCCATCGCCTTTACCGTCGGCACCACCACGCGCAGACCGGGGTGCCGCGCGGCAATCAGGCGGACGGCACCGGCGAAATGCGGCAGAAGCCGGTCAAGTTCGCCGGCCCGGCTGCCCGGCAGCACGCACAACAGCGTGGCGTCCTCGGCAACCCCGTGGCGCAAACGGAACCGCGCGCGGCTGCCATGATCGGCGCCGCTCTCTATCACGGGATGGCCGATGAAGCTGGCCGGCATGCCGGCGCGGTGGAAATAGGGCGGCTCGAACGGCAGCAAGCACAGCAGGTGATCGTAGTAACGCGCCACGCGTCGTACCCGCCCCGGCCGGTAGGCCCAGACCTTGGGCGCGTTCAGATGGACCAACGGAATGCCGTGGCCGCGCACGCGGTTGGCGACCGCGAAATTGAACGCCGTGTTGTCGATCGTCAGCACCACGGCCGGCCGGCGCGCACGGATATCATCCGCCAGGCGATAGATGAGGCGATACATGCGCGGGACATGCGGCAGGATTTCCGCCATCCCCATGATCGAAAGCTCGCTGAGCGGCACCAGGCCGTCCAGGCCCTCGGCGATCATACGCTCGCCGCCGACGCCGCGAAACGCAAGCGGCACGGCCGACAGCTCCTTCAGCGCCTCCATGATCCGGCCGCCGAGATTGTCGCCCGACGGCTCGCCTGCCAGCAGGTAGATCAGGGGCGCAGCGGCGCCGACGTCCGTCACGCCCGCCCCTTGGGCACGCCGACCACGAACAGCCCGGCCGCGTCTGCGGCAGCGCCGACGGCCTGGCGGTCGACGATCAGCGCCGCCGCCGCTTCGACCGCGATTCCCGCAAGTCCGGCCTTTGCGGCGCGCTCCACCGTGCGGCGGCCGATCGTCGGCAAGTCGATGCGGCGCTCCTGTCCCGGTTTTGCGGCCTTCACCAGCACGCCACCCGGCCCTTCGCGCCGCAGTTCCTTGCACCGGCCGAGCAACGCGTCCGTGCCCTCGGCCGCCTCGACGCCGAGAACGACGCCCTGCTGCACTACCACCGCCTGACCGACATCGACAGCGCCGAGCGCGCGGGCGACGACCAGCCCGCGGTCGATGTCGGCCCAGTCGGCTTCGCTCGGGCTCCGCGTGCCGATCGCCCCTTCCGGCGCCAGCAGACCGGGCAGGACCTGCTCCGGGCCGATCAGCCGGCCGCCCTCGCGTTCGATCGCCTCGGCGATCGCGCCCAGCAAAGCATTGTCGCCGCCGAGCGCACGCCGGCCGATCGACATCAGGAATTTCGCCGTCCAGGCGTCCGGCATGAGCGAGAGGAGCGAGGGGCGACGCACGCGTCCCGCCATAACGATCTCGGTCGCGCCGTTGTCGCGCAGCGCCTTGATGATCGTGCCGCCGGCCCCCATCCGCACCTTGAGATGCGGCACGTCGCCCGCAACGGTCTCGGCGTCGGCATGGCCGTCCAGCGCGACGACGAAGAACGGGCGCTTCTGTTCGCGGCAGGCGGCGATCAGAAGCCGCGGTAATTCCCCGCCCCCGGCGATAATCCCGAGCTTAGGCGGCATTCGACTGGCGCGGCTGGCACAGCGCCCGCTGCGAGTCGGCCTTGATGAAATCGATGATGTCCCGGACCGGCTGGATGGCGCTGAAGAGCTGGGACACGTCCTCGATGCGCTCGGCCATCGTGCCTTCCTGCGCGAACAACAGCCGGTAGGCGGTACGCAGCGCGTGGATGTCCTCGCGCGAGAAGCCCCGGCGCCTCAGCCCGACCAGGTTGAGCCCCCCGAGGCGTGCGCGGTCGCCCATCACCGACCCATAGGGGATCACGTCGTTCTCGACGCCCGACATGCCGCCGACCATGGCGTGCCGGCCGATGCGCACGAACTGGTGGATGGCGCACAGACCGCCGAGGAAGGCGAAATCCTCCACCACGACATGCCCGCCAAGGGTCGCGTTGTTCGCCATGATGACGTTGTCGCCGAGCCGGCAGTCGTGCGCCACGTGGCAGCCGACCATCACCAGGCAGCGCTTTCCCACGCTGGTCAGCATGCCGCCCCCGCTGGTGCCCGGGTTCATCGTCACATGCTCGCGGATGACCGTGTCGTCCCCGACCTCCAGCCGCGACGCCTCGCCTTTGTACTTGAGGTCCTGCGGCTGGTGCCCGATCGAGGCGAACGGGAACACCCGCACCCGCGCGCCAAGCTTCGTGTCTCCCTCGACCACGACATGCGACAAAAGCACGACGCCCGGACCGAGTTCGACTTTGGCGCCGACGACGCAATAGGGCCCGATCTCCACCCCCTCGCCCAACTTTGCCGCCGGATCTACGATCGCGGTGGGATGGATCTTCGCCATCAGGCGTCCACGATCATCGCGGTGAAGATGGCCTCGGCCATCAGCTCGCCGTCCACGAGCGCCTTGCCCGAGAACTTCCACACGTTGCCGCGGCTGCGGTCCTTGAGCACGGGCACGCGCAGCAACGCGCCCGGGAACACGGGCCGGCGGAACTTGGCGCTCTCGACCGACATGAAATAGACCAGCTTGTTGCGCGGCGGCCCGCCGATCGACTTGACCACCAGCGCGCCGGCGGTCTGGGCCATCGCCTCGACGATCAGCACGCCCGGCATGATCGGCCGCCCCGGGAAATGGCCGACGAAATAGGGTTCGCCGATCGTCACCGCCTTGATGCCGGTCGCGCTCTCGCCCGGCACGATGTCGACGAGGCGATCGATCATCAGGAACGGATGACGGTGCGGCAGCAGCGTCATCAGCTCCACGGTGTCGATCTCGCTCGCCGTCGCCGGCTCGAATGCTTTGATCGTCGTCATTCGTCCTCGGCCGCCTTCGCCCGCGCCAGCCGCGCCAGCGCCACGGTCTGGCGATGCCATTGCTTGAGCGGCACCGCAGGTATCCCCCCCACCTTGCCGCCCGCCTCGATATCGCGCATCACGCCTGCCGCCGCCGCCACCTGCGCCCGGTCGCCGACCGACAAATGCCCGGCAAGACCCGCCTTGGCCGCGACGATCACGTAGTTCCCCAGCGTCGTGCTGCCGGAAATCCCCGCCTGGCCGATCACGATGCACCCCCGCCCAAGGCGAACGTTATGCCCGATCATGACAAGGTTGTCGATCATCGAGCCGCGGCCGATCACCGTATCCGGGCCCATGCCCCGGTCGATCGCCGAATTGGCGCCGATCTCCACATCGTCTTCGACGATCACGCGGCCGACCTGCGGGATGCGGACGTGCCCCTCCGGGTCGATGGCGAACCCGAAGCCGCGATTGCCGATGCATACGCCCGGATGGATCAGCACCCGGGCTCCGACCAGGCAGTACTGCAGGACCGCGCACGCTCCCACCGCCGTGTCGTCGCCGATCGTCACGCCGTCGCCGATCACCGCGTTGGCGCCGATCCAGCAGCGCTCGCCGATCACCGCACGTGCGCCCACCACCGCGCCGGCGTCGATGCGGGCGCTGGGCGCAATCTCCGCGGCGGGATCGACAACGGCGCTGGCGTGGATGCCAGGCTTGACGGGCGCGTCCGGGTAGAATGCCTGGGCGATCAGCGCGAAGCCCTTGTATGGCTTGTCGGTCAGCAGGACCTGCGTGCCCGGCGGCGCCTTGTCTGCGAAGCGCGGCTCCACCAGGCAGCACCCTGCCTTCGTTTCGCCGAAGGCGCGCAGATAGCGGCGATTGTCCAAGAACGTCACGTCGTCGGGCCCCGCATCGGCCAACGCCGCGACATTGGTGAAGGGCCGGTTCCGGTCGGCGCCCGGGCTTGGCTCGGCGCCTGCGATCATGGCCAACTCGGCCAGCGTGAACGGGCCCGCCGGCGTGAAGAATCGGGGGTCGGGCATGGGCCCGCTTACGCCGGCCGCCGCGGCGCTACTGCGTCAGCGGCGGCAGCGTTACCTTCACTGTCGGCAGCTTGCGGTTGACCTGCTCCAGCACCTCATCCGTCACTTCCATCGCAGGATGGCTGAGAATGATCTGCGAGCGCGGCAGCATCAGGCTGGCGCCGCGCTGCGTGGCGACGTCCTGGATGACCTGAACGATGACCTTGTCCAGTTGAAGGACCGAATTGTTGAGCGCGTCGTTCAACTGTTTCTTGCGCGCCTGCGCCGAGCGCTGACCGTCCGCCACGCGCTGCTCGAACTGCTGGCGGCGCTGGGCAAAGGCTTCGGGCGATAGCACCGTTCGCTGCTTGTCCAGTTCCTGCCCGGCGTTACGCAAGTCGTTCTCCAGCTTGGCGAACTCGTCCTGGTACTGCGACTGGAACTTGTTCAGCTGCTCGCGCACCGACTTCGCGGCCGCCGCGTTTTGGCGGATCTTGTCGATATCCACTACCGCGATGACCGGGGTCGGCAACGGCCCTGCCGGCTGCTTGGGCGCCGCCGCGGGGGCGGGCGCGGCGGCGGGAGCCGGCGCCGCTGGCTGCTGCTGGGCAGGCTTCGCCGGCTGGGCCTGGGCCGGACGCTGCTGTTGCTGTTGCTGCTGCGCCAGCGCCAGCGACGTCAACGAGACAAGGGCGACGGCAAACGCCGTCATGCGCCAGGCGGCGCGCGCCAACAACCGAGCCATGGATCAGAACCTCGTACCGAAGCTGAAATGAAAAACCTGCGTTTGATCGACGTCCTGCTTCAAGACCGCCTTGGCCAGATCGACCCGGATCGGGCCGAACGGCGACTTCCAGGCCGCGCCGACGCCGATCGACGCCCGCGGCGTTTTCGAGTCCACGACAAAGGGCTGGCCGTCCTCGTTCGCGTCCCAGGCCGAGCCGACGGTCGTGAAGGCCTTGCCCGATACGCCGAGCTCGTCGGGAAAGCCGAGCGGGAACGTCAGTTCCGCCGTGCTCACATAGAAGCGCCTGCCGCCCAGGGCGTCCTGGGTCGAGCTGTCGCGCGGTCCCACGCCGCCTGAGGCAAAGCCCTTGAAATTGTCGCCGCCCAGGAAGAACCGGTCGTTGATCCGCACCCGCTCGCCCAGCCCGTTCATGAACCCGGCTTCGCCGGTCAAGCTGAACACCCACTTGTCCCACACCGGTATCGGCCAGTACCGACCTGCGCCGACCTTGTTCTTGAGGTAGTTCACGTCCCCTCCCAGCCCGGCAAAGTCCTGGCTGAGGCTCAGATAGTAGCCGTCGGTCGGATCCTGGCGGCTGTCGAGCCGGTCGTAGAACAGCGTATAGCCGATAAGCGAGGTGACGGCGGTGCCCTCCTGATCCTTCACGAACCGCGACGCGTCGGCGTCGATGTTCGTGATCTCGTCGCGGCGCAGCACGTAGCGTGTCGTATGCCGCAGGTTCTCCGTCAGGCTGTAGCCTAGGCGGAGCCCGCCGCCAATCGCCTTCAGCTCGTATGAGCTGGTGTCCGTGTTGTCGCGGGTCACGCGGAACAGGTCGATGCCGGCCGAAAGGTCGCGATCGAGGAAATAGGGCTCGGTGAACCCGATATCGAACTCGGTGGACTTCTGCGAAACGCGGAACTTGGTGCGCAGATCCTGTCCACGGCCGAGCAAGTTGCGCTCGCGCACGCTCAAGTCGGCCAGGGCGCCTTCCGCCGAGGAGAAGCCGGCGCCGACCGAAATCTCGCCGGTCGACTGCTCTTCGACTTCGACCTGCACCACCGTCTTGTCCGGATCGGTGCCGGGAACGTTCGAGACGTCTACCTTCTTGAAGAACCCGAGGTTCTGGATGCGCTGGCGCGACCGCCTGAGCTTCGCCGTGCTGAAGGCGTCGCCTTCCACCAGCCTGAACTCGCGCCGGATCACCCGGTCGAGCGTGCGGTAGTTGCCGACGATGTCGATCCGCTCGACGAACACCCGAGGGCCTTCCTGGATGTCGAACGTGACGTTGATCACCTTCTTCTCGCGGTCGCGGTCGATCGTCGGCTGGATATCGACGAACGCGAAGCCCAGATTGCCCACCTCGTCGGTCAGCTTGGTGATCGTCTTCTCGATCAGATCGGCGTTGTACCAGTTGCCCTCGGTCGCGATCACCGCGCCGCGCAGCGCATTCAGGTCCAGGTTCTTGAACTGGGTGCTGAGATCGACGACGCCGAACTTGTAGCGGTCGCCCTCGTCCACCGTGAAGGTGATGAAGAAGCTGCTGCGGTCGGGCGTCAGTTCCGCCACCGCGGAGACGACTCGGAAGTCGGCGAAGCCTTCGCGCAGGTAGAAGCGCCGCAGCAGTTCGCGATCGAAGGTCAGCCGGTCAGGATCGTAGTTGTCGTCCGAGGAAAAAATCCGGTACCAGGCCGTCTCTTTGGTCTGGATGGTCGAGCGCAACTTGGAATCGTTGAATGCCTTGTTGCCGATGAACCGGATCGAGCTGACTCCGGTGACTGGACCCTCGTTGATCTCGTAGACCACGTCGACGCGGTTCTGGTCGAGCTGGATGATCTTGGGCTCGACTGTCGCGGCGAAGCGGCCGCTGCGCCGGTAGACGTCGAGAATGCGCTTGGTGTCGTTCTGCACCTTGGTGCGCGTGTAGACCACGCGCGCGCGCAGCGAGACCTCGCTTTCCAGGTTCTTCGTGTCGATCTTGCGGTTGCCTTCGAAGGCAACCCGGTTGACGATCGGGTTTTCGACCACCCGAACGACCAGGGTATCGCCCTCGCGCCGCAGCGTCACATCGGCGAACAGCCCGGTCGCAAACAGGCTCTTCAGCGATGCATTGACCTTTTCCGCGTCATACGGGTCGCCCGGCTTGACCGAGAGGTAGGACCGTACCGTCTCCGGCTCGATGCGCTGGCTGCCTTCAATCCGGATCGACTCGATGGTCCCTTGGGCGACGGCGCCGACCGGCCACGTGAAAATCGCCAGGGCAAGGCCTGCCCCTAAGACCAGGGTTCGCACCCCCGGAATCCGCCTAGACTGGCGCAAGCGTTTCACGACCGCGCGACCTCCACATTGGATGGTCAAGTGATAACGCCCTGGAATACCTTACGCAAATCGTTCCAGGTGGCGAAGACCAGCAGCCCTAATACCAGAGCAAGTCCGATCCGGAAACCATATTCCTGCAGCCTGGCGCCCAGCGGACGGCCGCGAACGGCCTCGAACAAATAGAACAGAAGGTGACCGCCATCGAGCATCGGCACCGGGAACAGATTTATCAGGCCGAGGCTGATCGACAGGTTCGCCATGAACCAGAGGACCGAGACGACATCCAGTTTCCAGATGTCGCCGGAGTACTTGGCGATCATCAGCGGACCGCCCAGTTCGTTCGAATTCCGCGTGCCCGCGATCATCTGCCCGATTGCGGTCAACGAGCCCCAGGTGATGTTGACGACCTCCTTGCCTGCCTCGTAGACGGCCGCGACCGGCCCGTGCTGCACCATGCGGCCGAGGCTGTCGGGCTTAAGGCCGATCCGGCCGACGCTGTGCACGTTGCCGAAGGCGTCGGTTGTCTCCTCCTTCACCGGCGTGACCTCGATCGTCCGTTCGCTACCGTCGCGCTGGACGACGAACTTCATCGGTACGCCGGCCTTCAGCACGACGATGCCGATGATCTGCTCGAAGCGCGCGATCGGCTGGTCGTCGATGCTGACGATCATGTCGCCTGCGCGGAAGCCGGCCTTCTCGGCGACGCTGCCGGCGATGACTTCGCCGATCACCGGCGTGGTAACGCGCTGGCCGATGGTCATGAACAAAGCGGCGAACAGGAAAACGGCGAACAGATAATTGGCCGCCGGCCCCGCGGCTACGATCGCGGCCCGCTGGCCGACGCGCTTGGTGTGAAACGATTCCGCCGGCCCCGGCGGGACCAAGCCGCGATCGGCGTAGCGTTTCTGCGTCTCTGTCGCCGGCTCCGGGTCGTCGCCTTCCCCGTACATCTTCACGTAGCCGCCGAGGGGAACGATGCTGAACTTCCAGCGCGTGCCACGCCGGTCGTTCCAGCCGAACAGTTCGGGCCCGAAACCGATCGAGAACACCTCCACCCGCACGCCGTTGTAGCGGGCGACCAGGTAGTGCCCCATCTCGTGGACGAAGACGAGGATCGTCAGGATGACCAGGAACGGCAGTATGTAGTCGGGTGCCGCCTGGAGCTTGGCCAGCAGTTTCTCGAACATCGCCCTGATTCCGTTCCGCTTCGTTAATGATTCGGCTTGATTCGCCTACAGGCCCGCCCCCTTAAGGCCTGCCGTCAGCCACGTCCGCCAAGCGCTTGCGCTCGCCGGCCGGCGACCGCCCGCGCTTCGCTGTCGACGGCCACCAGCTGCTCCAAGCTGGTCATGGGTACCGCCGGCATAGCAGCCAAGGTGTCCTCAACCACGCCGGTCATATCTAGGTAGCCAATTCGCCCTTCCAAGAAACTATAGACAGCCACTTCGTTGGCCGCATTGAGCACCGTGGGCGCGGTCCCCCCATCCTTGAGCGCCTGGCGCGCCAGGCGCAGCGCCGGAAAGCGCTCGGGATCGGGGGCCTCGAAGGTCAAGGTCGCGATCTTGGCGAAGTCGAGCCGCGTCGAGGGAGCCGGCATCCGCTCCGGCCAGGCCAGCGTATAGGCGATCGGCGTCCGCATATCGGGGGAGCCGAGTTGCGCCAGCACCGAGCCGTCCTCGTAGGCGACCATGCTGTGTATGATCGATTGCGGGTGCACCACCACCTCAATCTGCGGCTCCGGCATGGCAAAAAGGTGGCAGGCTTCGATCACCTCCAGGCCCTTGTTCATCATTGTGGCGGAATCGACCGAGATTTTTGCGCCCATGTCCCAGTTGGGATGAGCAACCGCCTGGGCCGGCGTCACGTCCCGCAGTTCTTCCCGCTTGCGGGTGCGGAACGGACCACCCGAAGCGGTCAAGATCAGCCGCTCGATCGACCGGCGCCGGTCGGCCTCGAAGCATTGGAAGATCGCGTTATGCTCGGAATCGACCGGCAGCAGGGTGGCGCCGTGGCGCTTGACCGCCTCGGTCATGAGATCGCCGGCGCAGACGAGGGACTCCTTGTTCGCCAGCGCCACGCAAGCGCCGCGCCCGACCGCAGCCAGCGTCGCCCTCAGCCCGGCGGCACCGACGATCGCGGACATCACCCAGCTTGCCGGACGCTCGGCCGCCTCGACCAGGGCCTCGGGTCCTGCTGCGACTGCGATGTTGGTGCCGGCCAGCGCCTGTTTCAGCTCGCCGTAGAGCCTGGGATCGGCGACGACGGCCATCTGGGGCTTCAGGCGCTTGGCTTGCTCCGCCAGCAGCTTGACGTTCTTGTTGGCGGTCAGGGCCTCGATTTCGAAGCTGCCGGGATTGCGTTCGATCAGGTCGATCGTGTTGCAGCCGACCGATCCGGTCGACCCGAGGATCGTGACGCGGCGCGGGCCGTTGCCGCCGTTGCCGCCGCCGTTGGGGCGATTCATCGCCATGCCGAAAGGTCTCCTCCCGCCAGCCAGACCGCAGCGGCGGTCACCGGCGCCGCGGCCAATATGCCGTCCAGGCGATCCAGCACGCCGCCATGGCCCGGAATCAGCACCCCCGAATCCTTGGCGCCGAACCGCCGCTTCAGCGCCGATTCGAGCAAGTCGCCCGACTGCGCAACGAGGGCCGCGATCAGGCCGAGCCCGAATGCCGCCGCCACCATCCAGGCCCCAAGCCCATGCCAGGCCATCAGCCCAGCCGAAATCGCGCCCGCACCGATCATGCCGCCGATCAACCCCGACCAGGTCTTGCCCGGGCTCACCCGCGGCGCCAGTTTCGGCCCGCCCAGGCTGCGTCCGACAGCGTAGGCGGCGATGTCGGTGCCCCAGACCGTCAGCATCAGCCAGACGAGGATGTCGAATCCCGCCGGTACCGCCTCGCGCAGCCAGACGACGCTGATGCAGGGCACCGCGACATAGGCCACGCCGCCAATGACCCAGGTCTGGTTCCAGTCCTTCTTGACCAAGCCCCTTGCGACCGTGCCCAGGAGGGCGAGGGCGATCAGCCCTGCGATGGCCGCGGCATGCCCCTGGGCAGCGAGCGCGATGGCGAAAACGCAAATCGCCGCGCCGGTGATCGCGGGCCGGCTGAAGTCCGGTCCCCAGACCATCCGCGCCCATTCCACGGTCATCGCCACCGCCAGGACCGCGACCATGACCTCGAACCAGGGATACCCCGCCCAGGTGGCGGCCAACGCCAGCGGCGCCAGGACCAGGCTGGATGCGATGCGCAGCCCCAGTTCGCCCCGGCCCTGCGCGCCCGCCCCGGGCACAGCGGCAGTCATGGGCTCAGCGCGCGCCGGCGACGGCGCCGAACCGGCGCTGGCGACGATTGAACTCAACGATCGCCTCCTCGAGATGATGGCGGTCGAAGTCCGGCCACAGCGTGTCGGCGAAGAACAGTTCGGCGTAGGCGCTCTGCCACAACAGAAAGTTGCTGATCCGCTTCTCGCCTGAGGTGCGGATCAAAAGGTCCGGATCCGGCATTCCTGCCGTCGTCAGGCATGTTTCGAACAGGGTCTCGTTGATCGCTCCCGGGTCAAGCCGCCCGGCGACGGCCTCCTGCGCCAGGGTGCGCGCCGCCGCCGTGATTTCCTGGCGGCCGCCGTAGCTGAGCGCGATCGTCAGGTTGATCCGCGTGTTCTCGCGCGTCAGTTCCTCGGCCTGCCGGATCAGCGCGGCGATATCCGGGGCGAAGCGCGCCATATCGCCGATCACGCGCAGTCTCGCCCCCTTGGCATGCAACTCGGCGATCTCGCTGCGCAGGTAGACGCGCAGCAGCCCCATCAGCGCCGCAACTTCCGATTCCGGCCGGCGCCAGTTCTCCGCCGAGAACCCGAACAGGGTGAGATACTTGATGCCGAGTTCCCCAGCGCCGATCAGGGTGCGCCGGACGGCCTCCGCGCCCTGCTTGTGGCCGGAGGTGCGCGGCAGGCCGCGCGCCTGGGCCCAGCGGCCATTGCCGTCCATGATGATGGCGACGTGGGTGGGCACGGTCGCCAGGTCGGAGGAGGATTTCGGCGCCATCGTCTTTAGACCTGCAGGATTTCCTTTTCCTTGGCCGCCAATATCTCGTCGATCTTGGCGATATGACGGTCGGTCATGGCCTGGACTTCCTCCGACAGGCGGCGGTGCTCGTCCTGGGAGATCGTCCCGGACTTGTCTTCCTTCTTCAGTCGCTCCATGCCGTCGCGACGCACGTTGCGGACGGCCACGCGCGCCTGCTCGGCGTATTTGTGCGCGACCTTGGTCAATTCCTTACGCCGCTCCTCCGACATCTCGGGCATCGGAATGCGGATCAGCGTCCCCTCGGTCTGCGGATTGAGCCCAAGGCCGGACTCCCGGATCGCCCGGTCGACCGCCTTGACCATGGACTTGTCCCACACCGTCACGGTGATCAGTCGCGCCTCGGGCGCCGAGATCGTGCCCAGCTGGTTCAGGTGCATCTTCTGGCCATAGGCGTCGACCATCACGGGGTCGAGCAGGTTCGCCGACGCACGCCCGGTGCGCAGTCCGGCCAGTTCTTTCTTGAGCGCGTCCAGGGCGCCGTCCATTCGCTTGCTGATTTCAGCAATTTCGGGCTTGTTCACCGCTATTGGCCTCCTCACCTGCGGGGTGAATCCATGCCGCTACTCGGCGATGATCGTGAAGCGACCGCGTCCCGACACGACCTCGGCGAAAGCTCCCGCCTGAAATATCGAGAATACCAGAATCGGAATCCGGTTTTCTCGCGCCAATGAGATGGCAGCAGCATCCATGAC
>CAYMTM010000083.1:1724-2664 GCA_964393375.1 uncultured Rhodospirillaceae bacterium | reverse complement strand
CGCGCGACAAGACTTCCATATAATTCAACCGCTCATAGCGCTGCGTGGCTGCGTTCTTCAACGGGTCGGCACTGTAGACCCCATCGACCTTGGTGGCTTTCAGCAAGGCATCGCAGCCCATTTCCGACGCGCGCAAAGCGGCCGCGGTATCGGTCGTGAAGAACGGGTTGCCCGTGCCCGCCGCAAAGATGACGATCCGGCTTTTCTCCATGTGCCGGATAGCTCGCCGCCGGATATAGGGCTCGCACACCGCCGAGATCGGCAGCGCCGAGAGGACCCGTGTGGGGACCGCCATCCGCTCGAGCGCCGCCTGCATCGCCAGCGAGTTGATGACGGTCGCCAGCATGCCCATGTAATCCGCGGTCGCGCGCTCCATGCCCGTCGCGGTCCCGGAGAGGCCGCGGAAGATGTTGCCGCCGCCGATGACCAGCGCAACCTGCCCGCCGAGCGCATGGACGCTCTTCACCTCGCCGGCAATGCGGTCGACCATGGCCGGGTCGAGGCCGTATTCCTGCGTGCCCATCAGGGCCTCGCCGGAGATCTTCAGCAGCACGCGGCGGTAGAGCGGGTAGGCCATTGCTTGCTGCTCCCGCCTCGCGTACCGGGCCCGGCTAGGCCGTCTTGACCGCGGCCGCAACTTCGGCGGCGAAGTCGCTAGCCGCTTTTTCGATACCCTCACCCAGTCCAAAGCGCACGAAGCCGGCGATTTTGACCGGCGCTCCAAGGGCCTTGCCCGCAGCCTCGAGCAGCTTGGCGATCTTGGTCTCGTTGTCCAGGACCGAAGTCTGCTCCATCAGCACGACTTCCTCGTAGTACTTGCGCAGCCGGCCCTCGACCATCTTGGCGATGATCGCCTCGGGCTTGCCGGAAGCACGCGCCTGGTCGGCAAGGACGTTGCGCTCGCGCTCCAGCTTCGCCGGTTCAACGTCGGCGGCGGTCA
>CAYMTM010000083.1:0-1714 GCA_964393375.1 uncultured Rhodospirillaceae bacterium | reverse complement strand
TGGCTGCGGCGATATGCATCGCGAGCTGCTTGCCGAGCGGCGCCAGCTTGTCCGCCGGTGCGGCCGATTCCAGCGCCACCAATACGCCGATCTTGCCCAGGCCAGGCGCCACCTGGTTGTGGATGTAGCCCGCGACCAGCCCGTTGCCCACGGTCAGGCGTCTGGCCCGGCGCAGCGCCATGTTCTCGCCGATTTTGGCGATCAGTCCGGTCAGCTCGCCGCCCTTGGCGGCCTTCAGCGCCTCGATGTCATCGCCCTCGGCAAGCGTGTGGCGCGCGGCCGCCTTGACGAACCCCTGGAATTCCTCGTTCCGGCCGACAAAGTCGGTTTCCGCGTTAACCTCGACCACCGCGCCGGTCTTGCCTTCGGCGATGACGCCGACGAGCCCTTCGGCGGCGACCCGCCCCGATTTCTTGGCTGCCGCCGACAGGCCCTTCTTGCGCAGCCAGTCGACGGCGTTCTCGAAGTCGCCCTTGGTTTCGGTAAGGGCCTTCTTGCAGTCCATCATGCCCGCGCCGGTCTTCTCGCGCAGTTCCTTGACCAGCGCCGCCGTAATCTCAGCCATATCCGCAACCCCAGGGTTGGACGCCGCCCTTGTTGGACGGGCATTTCGACATGAATCGGGCGAATCCGCCTATGGATCCGCGCTCAGGCCTGCGGACGCTTCTCGTCCGCCTCGCCGCTGGCGACCGCCTCGGCCATCGAGGCCGGTCCGCCCTCGCCCGCGCCTTCCGCCAGCACGGGTTCCGCCGGCCCCTGCTCCGCCTCGCCGACATCGCCGCCGGTGTGCATGATCTCGGCCTGCAACCCGTCGAGCACGGCGTCGGCGAACAGATCGCAGTAGAGCTCGATCGCGCGCATGGCGTCGTCGTTGCCCGGAACGGGAAACGCGATGCCGGTGGGGTCCGAATTGCTGTCGATCACCGCGACCACCGGGATACCGAGCTTGCGCGCCTCGGTGATGGCGATGTCCTCCTTCAGCGTGTCGATGACGAACAGAATGTCGGGCAGACCGCCCATCTCCTTGATCCCGCCCAGCGCGCGCTCCAGCTTGTCGCGTTCGCGCGTCAGGTTCAGCAGTTCCTTCTTGGTCAGGCCTTCGACCTGGCCGGCGAGGCGCTCGTCCAGGTCGCGCAACCGCTTGATCGACTGCGAGATCGTCTTCCAGTTCGTCAGCATGCCGCCCAGCCAGCGGTGGTTGACGTAATACTGGCCGCAGCGCTTGGCCGCCTCGGCGATCTTGTCGGAGGCTTGGCGCTTGGTGCCGACGAACAGCACGCGCCCGCCGCCAGCCACCACCTCGCGTACCGCCTGCAAGGCGCGGTGCAGCAGGGGCGAGGTCTGCTCCAGGTCGATGATGTGCACGCCGTTGCGCACGCCGAAGATGTACGGCGCCATGCGCGGGTTCCAGCGGCGGGTGTGGTGGCCGAAATGGACGCCGGCTTCCAGAAGCTGGCGCAGCGAAAAGGTCGGCATCGTCATGCCTTGGGACTCCATTCTCCGGTTGAGCCTCCGCGGGTAACGCCGAACCATGGGCTAAGCCCTTGATTTGGCACCGGAGCGACTGCCGGAACTCCCGTAGCCACGCCGTAAGCCCCGTCACTCCGACGGTTCCCAGGAGCCCTCCGATTCCGACCGCGGCGTGGACCCCCAGCTTTTCTGCGGTGGCTCCCATCCAGGTGTTTCCGGCCATGGGCCCGCTCATATAGGAAAT
>CAYMTM010000082.1:18382-18837 GCA_964393375.1 uncultured Rhodospirillaceae bacterium | reverse complement strand
GGCTCGGTGCTGGTGGACGTGGCGATCGACCAGGGCGGCTGCTTCGAGACCAGCCGCCCGACCACTCACGACAAGCCGACCTACGTGGTGGACGGGGTCGTGCATTATTGCGTGGCCAACATGCCGGGCGGCGTCGCGCGCACTTCCACCTTCGCGCTCAACAACGCGACCCTCCCCTTCGTACTGGCGCTCGCCAACAAGGGATACCGCAAGGCGCTGGCCGACGACATCCACCTGCGCCGGGGACTCAACGTCCATACCGGCAGGATCACCTACCAGGCGGTGGCCGAGGCGCTGAAAATGAAATACCAGCCGGCCGAGGAGGCCCTGGGGCTTTAGACGGGGCCCCAGGCTTGGCCGCGTTCGCCGCTCAGCCCCTGCCGCCCTCGCTATGGGCGGCGACGGCGCCTCCGGGTCCCTCTGCGCCGCCCCTGGTGGGTACGGCCAAGGCGGAC
>CAYMTM010000082.1:17965-18372 GCA_964393375.1 uncultured Rhodospirillaceae bacterium | reverse complement strand
TCCTTGTCATCTATAACCCCATCCGAGCCTACCGGCTTTGCACCTGGCCGAGGCGGGGACGTCCGTCATCGTGCTGGACGCCGCCGGCGAGCCGGGTTGGGGCGCCTCGGGGCGCAACGGGGGCCAGGTGATCCCCGGCCTCAAGTACGATCCGGACGAACTGGAAACCCGTTTCGGGCCCGAGCGGGGGCCGCGGCTGGTCGAATTCGCCGGCAGGGCCGCGGATCTGGTTTTCGACCTGATCGAACGACATAACATTGCCTGCGACCCGGTCCGCACGGGGTGGCTGCAGCCCGCGCATTCGCCCGCGGCGCTGGTCTCGGTCCAGCGGCGGGCCGAGCAGTGGGCCCGGCGCGGCGCGAACGTAGAGGCCTTGGATCGCGCCACAATGGCCCAGATGCTGGGTA
>CAYMTM010000082.1:16832-17955 GCA_964393375.1 uncultured Rhodospirillaceae bacterium | reverse complement strand
GACGCGCCGGGAACGTCCAGCCGCTTGCCCTTGTGCGCGGCCTGGCCGCCGCCGTGATGGCCAAGGGCGGCGCCATCCATGGCGGCACGCCGGCCCAGACGCTGCGGCGCGAGGAGCGGCAGTGGCGGATCGAGACGCCCGGTGGCTCGGTCCTTGCCGACGCGGTGCTGCTGTGCACCAACGGCTACACCGACAGCCTGTTCCCTGGGTTGGAGCGCGAGGTGATCTCGACCAACTCCTACCAGGCCGCCACGCGGCCGCTGCCGGAGCGTCTGCGCGCTACGATCCTGCCGGGCGGCCAGGCGGCGTCGGACTCGCGCCGCGTGTTGCTCTACTTCCGTCTGGACCGCGATGGGCGCTTCGTGATTGGCGGGCGCGGCACTTCGGTCGACGATCCCGAGCCCGCTCTGTGCGAGCGCCTGCGCGCCGCCGCGCGCGACCTCTATCCCCAGCTCGCCGAAGCGGAATGGGGCAACCATTGGGCGGGCCGCGTCGCCCTCACGGCCGACCACCTGCCGCATCTGGCCGAACTCGCACCGGGCCTGCTGGCCGGGCTCGGCTACCAGGGCCGGGGCGTGGCGATGGCAACAAACCTGGGCAAGCTCCTGGCCGACCGGCTGCTCGGCATGCGGCCTGAAGAATCGCCGCTGCCGATCGTCCAGGGGTTGCGGCCTTTCCCCTTCCACTTCCTGCGTGCGCCGGCGCTCTACGTCGTCACCCGCTGGTATCGGCTGCTGGATGCGCTGGGGTAGGGGTGGCTCAGTAGAAACCCACATACCGCCTCTGGTGCGTGGCGGCGTGGAGCTGGTTCATCATCGTGATGAAGTCGTACACCGGCAGTCCCGACGCTTCCTGCACCGCAGCGGCGTAAGGCGGCAGCATCGAGCATTCCAGCAGGATGCCGCCCAGCGTCGGATGGGCATGCTGGATTTCGCGCGCCACGCCCACCACCTCCTGCTCGATCTTGGCGGCGTCGATCGAGCCTTTCTCGTCGAACACCGCGGTCTTGAACTCGGGCTGGTCCTGCAGGCCGCGGATGACCAGCGTGTTCGGCACCTTCAATCCGGCGCGGGCGAGGAACGCCTCGGTCAGGTTGCCGGAATCGGCGGTAAGGATCGCGATC
>CAYMTM010000082.1:7545-16822 GCA_964393375.1 uncultured Rhodospirillaceae bacterium | reverse complement strand
GCATGTTGCGGGTAATCCGCATCATCGGCTGCACCAGCAGGCTCGACAGCGCGACCGGGATTTTCACCGCGCGGCGAACCTCCTCCTGGAACTGGAGCATGAAACCGCAATCGGAGGACAGGGCGCGCACGCCCTGGCCCTCAAGCGCGCGGGCGGTCTCCACCGCCGACTTGACGAGCTCGGGCGCGCCGCGCAGGCAGGCGGCGGTGGAAAGGCCCGGCACCACCTTGTAGAGCACGGGATAGCCATAGGTGCTGGCGTTGTCGACGTCCCCCGGGATGAAGGGCAGCGAGCAGTCGAGCTGCAGGATGCCGATGGCGAAGCCGTAGTTCCTGGCGCCGCGCCGCGTCGTGTAGACCGTCATGTGTTCGGCCCTTTCCGCCGTGAGACACCGATCTTGGCCACGGCGTTGACAAAGGCAAGGCCCGGGCGGCTGAATGCCGGCAGAACACGTCACGGAACTGGTCATGGCCATCCCGCTTTCGCGCCGGCTGGATTTTTCCGAGATTCCCGTGATCGACGTCGGACCGCTCGTCGCGGATCGCGTGGCGGCGGCGACGGTGGACGCGCTGGGCCGCGCCTGCCGCGATGTGGGCTTTCTCTACGTTTCGAACCACGGGGTGCCCGCGTCGTTGGTGGCGGATTTGGCGCGCGAGGCGGCCGCGTTCTTCCGCCTGCCATTGGGGCAGCGCCAGGCGATCGCGCTGAACCAGCGCATGCGCGGCTACATCCCGTTGAAATACCGCAGCTATGAAGGCGAGGCGCGGGCCGGAACCAGCCACCAGGAGGCGTTCTGGGTCGGGCCGGAGCGTGCAGAGAACCCCGAGAACTTCCTGGACGGTTCGAACCAGTGGCCCGTCGCCCAGCCCGCGCTGAAGGACGTCATGATGCGATACTTCGCCGCGGTGGAGGGGCTGAGCCTCGCCCTGATGCGCGGCTTCTCCCTGGCCCTCGGGCTTGATGCGCAATTCTTCGGCCGGCTGTTCGAGCGGCCGAACTCGCGCCTCAAGCTCAACCACTACCCGCCGCAGGACCAGCCGGACAACGTCAACGACATCGGCGTTGTGCCGCACGCCGATTCAGGCGGCTTCACCATCCTGTGGCAGGACGATATTGGCGGGCTGGAGGTGCAGTCGAAGAGCGGGGAATGGGTCGGCGCGCCGCCGATCCCCGATACCTTCGTGGTCAACCTCGGCAACCTGATGCAGATCTGGACCGACGGGCAGTTCAGTTCGACGCCGCACCGTGTGATCAACCGCGGCGGCCGCGACCGCTACTCGATCCCGCTGTTCGTCAATCCGAACCATATGGCGCCGGTGGCGCCGCTGGTGGGCTTGCGCGAGGCCGAGGCGAACCCGGTGCGCTACCGCGATTACCAGAAGGCGGAGTGGCGGCGCATCTTCCCGATAGCGAACATTCCGGCCTGAATCCCCTCCGCCGCGTTGACAACACCCGGCGGCGGCGGCTGAATGCGCGGCAGGGTTTCCAATTCTGTCATGGCCGGACCTGAACCGGCCATCCACGCCGATCGCCCGGCGCGAGGAAGGCGTGGATGTCCAGGTCGAGCCCGGGCATGACGCGCACGGTGGGAAATTGGGGGACAAGATGCGAAAGACGTCTGTCGGTTTGTTCGGCGTAGCAATGGCCATCGCGCTTGCGGTGTCGGGCGCGGCGGGCGCGCAGCAGCGCAAGGAAGTCTACGTCTACAACTGGTCGGACTACATCGACTTCAAGATCCTGGAGGACTTCACCAAGGAGACCGGCATCCAGGTCATCTACGACACCTACGATTCCAACGACCTGCTAGAAACCAAGCTGATGGCCGGTAAGACCGGCTACGACGTGGTGGTGCCGACCTCGAACTTCCTCGCGCGCGAGATCAAAGCCGGCGTCATTGCGCCGCTCGACAAGTCGAAGCTGCCCAACCTGAAGAACGTCGACCCGGCGATCATGCAGCGCATGGCGGCGTATGACCCGGGCAATGCCCATGGCGTGGTCTATATGTGGGGGACGTCGGGCATCGGCTACAACGTGAAGAAGGTGGCCGAGCGCATGCCCAACGCGCCGGTCGATTCCCTGGCGCTGCTGTTCGATCCGACCGTGGCGGCGAAGTTCAAGGATTGCGGCATCATGGTGCTGGATGCGGCTGACGAGCTGGTGCCTGCCGCGCTGCGCTACCTGGGGCTCAATCCGGACGCCAAAGACGCCGACAGCATCGCCAAGGCCGAGGCCGTGCTGATGAAAGTGCGGCCCTATATCCGCAAGTTCCACTCCAGCCAATACATCGAGGATCTCGCCAACGGCGTGATCTGTATCGCCTTCGGCTATTCCGGCGACATCGTCCAGGCGCGCCAGCGCGCCAGGGACGCCAAAAAGGGGGTCGAGATCGCTTACAGCGTGCCCAAGGAGGGTGCGCTGATGTGGTTCGACAATTTCGCGATCCCCAAAGACGCGCCCAACAAGGACAACGCGCACGCCTTCATCAACTATATGCTGCGGCCCGAGGTCATCGCGCGCGCGTCGAACGCGGTGTTCTATCCCAACGCCATTCCGGATTCCGCGCGGTTTGTCGACGCTGCGGTCAAGGCCGACAAGGGCGTCTATCCGCCGCCCGAGGTGCTGAAGACGCTGTTCTCCGTAACCCCTTACGACCAGGCGAGCCAGCGGGTGCTGACGCGGAGCTGGACCAGGGTGAAGCGCGGAAAGTAGGTCGCCCCGCGGGCCCTGATGCCCGAGCCGGTTCTTTCGATCGAGGACGTCCGCAAGTCCTTCGGCGGCGTGCGCGCGGTCGACGGGGTTTCGCTCGACATCGCCCGTGGCGAGATATTCGCCTTGCTGGGGCCTTCGGGCTGCGGCAAGACCACTTTGCTGCGGCTGATCGCCGGGTTCGAGCAGCCGGACACAGGTGCAATCCGGCTGGACGGCGAGGACATTGCGCCCTTGCCGCCCTATCGCCGGCCGGTGAACCTTATGTTCCAGTCCTACGCGCTGTTCCCGCATATGACCGTGGCGGGCAACATCGCTTTCGGGCTCAAGCAGGACCGGCTACCGGCCGACGAAATCGCCCGGCGGCTGACGGAAATGCTGAAGCTGGTGCGGCTGGAGGGGATGGCGGACCGCCGGCCGCACCAGCTCTCCGGCGGCCAGCGCCAGCGGGTCGCGCTGGCGCGGGCGCTGGCGAAGCGACCGAAACTGGTGCTGCTGGACGAGCCGCTCGCGGCGTTGGACCGCAAGCTGCGCGAGGAGACGCAGTTCGAGCTGCTGGCGATCCACCGCCGACTGGGCCTGACCTTCGTCATCGTCACCCACGACCAGGAGGAGGCGATGACCCTTGCCCAGCGCATGGCGGTGATGGACCATGGGCGGGTGACGCAAGTCGGCGCGCCGCGCGAGGTGTACGAACATCCCGCCTCGCGCTTCGTCGCCGGGTTCATCGGCACCGCCAACCTTTTCGAGGGCAGGGTCGCGTCCGCTGCGGACGGGATCGTGCGTCTTGGCACGCCGTCTGCCGGTGCCGACCTGGAGGTTTGCCACCAAGGCCCCGTCGGCGTCGGCACGGATGCGTGCATCGCGGTGCGTCCGGAGAAACTGCGCCTGAATGGAGGCGCTAACGCGCTGGCGGCGGTGGTCGACGAGGTGGCGTTCCGCGGCGAGGCGACACTTTGCCGCGCGCATCTGGCGTCGGGCCAGGCGGTCACGATCTCGCTGCCCAACCGGGCACGCGCCGGTGGCGACGTACCTGCTCCCGGCACCTCGGTGCGGATCGGCTTCGCCCCGGGCGACGCGGTGCTGTTGACGCGATGACCGGCCGCGCACGGGCCACCGCCATCGCGCTGGCCGCACTGTGGCTCGGCGCGTTGGTGCTGTTGCCGTTCCTGGTGGTTGCCAAGATCAGCCTGGCCGAGGTGGTGCAGGCCCGGCCGCCCTTTACGCCATTGCTGGATTGGCCAGGGGACGCCCTGCTTCCGGGGCTGCGGGTAAACTGGCGCAACTACGCGCTGCTGTTCTCTGACCCGCT
Source organism: uncultured Rhodospirillaceae bacterium (assembly GCA_964393375.1). Classification (GTDB taxonomy): domain Bacteria; phylum Pseudomonadota; class Alphaproteobacteria; order JAEULC01; family JAEULC01; genus JAEULC01. The sequence continues at coordinate 12,804 of CAYMTM010000082.1, read as the reverse complement.
TTATGTCGAGGCCTACCTGAGCAGTTTGCGCCTAGCCGGAATCGCGACCGCCATCGCGCTGGTGATCGCCGTGCCGATGGCGCATGCCTTGACCCGCGTGCCGGATCGCTGGCGGTCGGCGCTGCTGGTGCTGGCGATCCTGCCGTTCTGGACTTCGAGTCTGATCCGGGTCTATGCCTGGATCGGCATCCTCGGGCCCGAGGGACCGGTGAACCGCGCCTTGCAGTGGGTGGGCGTCGTCGACGTGCCGCTCGCGATTCTCAATACCGACCTCGGCATCGTGTCGGGGCTGGTCTATTCCTACCTTCCGTTCATGCTGCTGCCGGTCTATGCCAGCCTGGTGCGCATCGACCCGGCGCTGCTCGAGGCGGCGGCTGACCTGGGCTGCCGCCCGGCGCGCGCTTTCTTCACGATCACCTTGCCGCTCGCCGCGCCGGGAATCCTGGCCGGCTGCCTGCTGGTCTTCATCCCGGCGGTGGGCGAGTTCGTGGTGCCGGACCTGATGGGCGGGTCCGACACGCTGGTGATCGGCAAGGTGCTGTGGACCGAGTTCTTCACTAACCGTGACTGGCCGTTGGCGGGCGCGGCGACGGTGGTGCTGGTCCTGCTGCTGGTGACGCCGGTGGTGGCGCTCGAGCGCAACCTGTTCCTGCGCGGCGAGAGCAAGGCGTGATGCGCGACCCGGCGAGTCCCTGGCGCGTCGCGGCGCTGGTGGCCGGCTTCGCGTTGCTCTACACGCCGATCCTGGTGCTGGTGGTCTGGTCCTTCAACGACGGACGGCTAATGTCTGTCTGGTCGGGCTGGTCGCTGCGCTGGTATCGCGCCCTGCTGGACAACCGCCAGATGCTGGAGTCGACCAAGATCACGTTGCAGGCGGGATTCGTGTCGGCGACCCTCGCGCTGCTGGCCGGCACGATGGCGGCGGTGGTCCTGGCGCGCGCCGGACGGTTCCTCGGCCGTTCGGGCCTTGCCGGTCTCGTCTACGTGCCGCTGGTGATGCCCGAGATCGTGCTGGGCCTTTCGCTGCTGTTGCTGTTCGTGCAGCTCGATCTCGACCGCGGGTTTGCCACGCTGGCGCTGGGGCACGCCGCCTTCTCCGCCGCCTTCGTGGCGGTGGTGGTGCACAGCCGGCTGGTGACGGTCGACCGCTCGATCGAGGAGGCGGCGATGGACCTTGGCGCGCCGCCGCTCAAGACCTTTCTTTGGGTAACCGCGCCCATGATTGCGCCCTCGCTGGTCGCAGCCTGGCTGCTGGCCTTCACCCTCTCGCTTGATGACCTGGTGATCGCTTCCTTCGTTACGGGGCCCGGCGCCACTACGCTGCCGATGCGAGTCTACAGCCAGGTGCGACTGGGCGTGACGCCCGAGATCAACGCGATCTCCACCCTGTTCATTGCCACCGTCGCCGCCGTCGTGCTGACGGCGAGCCTCGTCAACAAGGGCCTGTTGCCTGCCCGCAGCAAGGGAGAAACCCCATGACCGTCAATGCCGCGCTCGCCAAGCGGGCGCGAGAAACCCTTTATACCGGCGTGATCTCGGATGTTCTGGACCAGCTCGGCTATCCCGAGCACGCGATGAAGCCGCATGTCCGCCCGCTGGACGAAAGCCTGGTCATCTGCGGACCTGCCCGCACGGCGCTCTACATGGAAATGCACTATGTCGAGCAGGGCACGAACCCCTATGAGCTCGAGATCGCGCTGATCGACGACCTGAAGCCGGGCGAGGTGGCGGTGATGGCCTGCCCGCAAGGCGGGCGCGTGGCGCCCTGGGGCGAACTGCTGTCGACCGCGTCGAAGGGGCGCGGCGCGGCGGGTTGCGTGACCGACGGGCTGGTGCGCGACGTCAAGCTGATCCGCGCGATGAAGTTTCCAGTGTTCGCCGGCGGCATCGGCCCGCTCGACAGCAAGGGCAGGGGCATGGTGATGAGGGTCGACGTGCCGATCTGCTGTGGCGGCACGATGGTCCGCCCCGGCGACTGGATTTTCGGCGATGTCGACGGGATCTGCGCCATCCCGGCGGCAATCGCCGCCGAATGCTTCGAGAAGTCGCTGGCCAAGGTGGACGAGGAGAATACCGTGCGCCAGGAACTCGAACGCGGCGACAGCCTTGCCGCCGTGTTCAGGCGGCACGGGATTCTGTAAGGGCGGTGGCGCTACCCCTTCCGCGGCACGATCAGCGCGTCCACCGCCACGGCGCCCTTGGGTAACACGATGAACGGGTTGATGTCGATCGATTCGATCGCCTCGGCGTTGGCGGCGGCGTAGGCGGAGAGGCGCGAAAGCGCGTCGGCCAGCGCCTCCTGGTCCATGCGCGGCCTGCCGCGGGCGCCGTCGAGCAGGGGGAAGCCTCTGATGGACCGGATCATTTCCATGGCCTCGCCCGTGCCGAAGGGAGCAAGGCGCAGGACCGAGTCCTTCATCACCTCGACGAAGATGCCGCCCAGGCCGAACACCACGGCGGGCCCGAACACCGGGTCGCGCTGCACGCCCAGGATGCATTCGACGCCGCCCCGCACCATCGGCGAGACCAGCACGCCTTCCAGCCGCGCGTCCGGGCGGCGCTTGCGCGCGCGGGCCGTCAGTTCCGCGTAGGCGCTGGCGACCGCCGCCCGGTCGGACAGGTTCAACGCCACGCCGCCGATCTCGCTCTTGTGCTGGATGTCGGGCGAGTTGATCTTCAGCACGACCGGGAAGCCCAGCTTCTCGCCCGCCGCGGCCGCTTCTTCCGCCGACAGGGCAACGATGTCCCCTGCGACCGGGATGCCGGCGCTGGCAAGAATGCGCTTCGCCTCAACCTCGCCCACCGCCGCGACGGGTGGTGGCAGCACGGATCGCGGAAGCGCGGGCGGCGCGCCTGCCGATCCGCGCGCGAACGCCCTGCCGAAGCCCACCAGTGCGGCTACGGCGGCGATGGCGCGCGAGGGATCCTCGAAGCATAGGAAGCCCTCGGCCTCGTATTTCTGCCAGATCGCGGGCGGGGCGAGGATCGAAAGCGCGATTGGCGTCTGCGGATACTCCTCGGCGACGGCCTTCACGGCGGCGAGCAGGGTCGGGCTCATGGTCGGCGAGCTGGGCCACGAGGTGAAGAAGGCGGCGATGGCGTCGTAGCCGCCATCGGTCAGCATCTTGCTCATGAAGCCCGTGACGATCCCGTGCAGATCGTTGAAGGCCTGGCCGGTGATGTCCACCGGATTGCGGGGGTTGGCGAACGGCACGATCTTCCTCAGCTCGGCCTGCGCCTTTTCGGGCATGGGCGGCAACGTCAGACCGTGGTCGGCGGCCGCGTCGGCCATCAGCACGCCGGCCCCGCCCGAAATGGTCATGATGCCCAGCCGCCCGGAAGTGGGGAACTGGCGGCGCTGGGCGGCGTAGGCTACGTCGAACATCTCGTCGGCGGTCTTGGCGCGATGCACGCCGAACTGGCGGAACACCGCGTCGCATACCGCGTCCGATCCTGCCAGCGAGGCGGTGTGCGCGCGCGCCGCGGCAGCGCCGATTTCGCTGCGTCCCACCTTCATCATCACCACAGGCTTGCGCGCGCGCCGCGCCGCCTCCAGCGCCGCGAACAGGCGCTCACGCTCTTTCAGACCCTCGGCATAGGCGGCAATCACGTGCGTGTCGGGGTCGTCGGCGAAGAAATGGATCGCGTCGGCGACATCGACGTCCGCCTCATTGCCGGTCGTAATCCAGGAGCTGAGCCCGATGCCGCGCTGGCGCGCCAGCACGAACAGATGGCTGCCGAAGGCGCCGGACTGGCTGGCGATGGCGATGTGTCCGATCTTGGGCCTGCCGTGCTCGATCGACGAGCTGAAGGTCAGGAAATTGCCGAGCTCTGCCGAAAACAGGCCGAGGCAGTTGGGCCCGACCAGCCGCGCGCCGCCCTTCAGCGCCGCGTCGCGCACGGCCTCCTGCATTTTTTCGCCCTCGCCGCTCATCTCGGCGAAGCCGGAGGACAACACGACGAGCCCCTTGATGCCGCGGGCCACGCAGTCCTCGACGGCCTTCAAAGTGTGCGCGGCCGGCACCGCCAGGATGGCGCAGTCCACCGGCTCCGGCAGGTCGCGGGCGGTAGGGTAGGAGCGCAGGCCCTGCACCTGCTGGCGGTTCGGGTTGACCGGGTAGACCGGACCCTTGAAATGTTCCTTGCAATAGCGGACCGGTCGGCCGCCGATGCGCGTCGGATCATCCGACGCGCCGATCACCGCGATCGAGCGCGGCTTCATCAGCGGTGCAAGGGTGGAAGGTGCGAGGCAGGGACGTTCTTTGGCGATGGTCATGCTTTCTTGCTTCGCGGGTCATTGACGGAAAGATGCCGGGCCGACCAAGCGCCAGGCCACACACAGGCGCCGCCCCGGCGCATCCGGCGCACCGTGTCGATGGGCAGGTCGCGCACCACCAGCACCGGCCCTTCGTCGGAAGCATTGGCGATCGGCGGGATGCTGTCGAGGGTGCCGCTTTGGCCAAGCGCCTCCTCGCAGGGCAGGAAGACCGCGGCGCCTGCGACGTTAGTCCCGGGCCGCTCGACATAGGGCACATCGCCGATCGTTCCGACCGCGCAGACGATCGCCTGGGTCTCGATGGCGCGCACCTTGGCGCAGTCGAACACCCGGTGATAGCCGGCCAGGCTCTCGGTGTTGGAGGGCACCAGGATTACGTCGAGGTCGAGGCCCGAGAGAATCACCGAGAGCGCCGGCAACTCGATATCCAGGCATACGGCGATGCCCAGGCGCAGGCCCCGCCATTCGATTACCTGGAAGGCGTCACCCGGCGACAGGTTCCAGTCCTGCGGGTCTGCCTCGCCGCGCGTGAGGCAAAGCTTGTCCTGCGCGTGCTCGGCGCCGTCGGGCAGCAGCAGGAAGGCGCGGTTGACGTGGTGGCCGTCGATCTTGACGGGCAAGGTGCCGGCCAGCAGGCCGATGCCGTGGCGCACCACCAGCTTGCGCAAGCGCGCGAGCGCCGCCGGGCCCTGTTCGGCCATCCAGGGAACCTCCTGCCGCGTCGTAGTGCCGGCGGGCGCGAAGGACAGCCATTGCACGCAGGCGTACTCCGGCATCACCAGCAGGTCGGCGCCCGCGCGCCGCGCCTCGGCGAGCTTAGCGTCGACCGATGCCGCCCAGGCGTCGATCCCGTTCAGCCGGGGCGTCAGGTTGGTCGCCCATAGGGCGACAGAGAGTCGCGTCATGGACATATGGGGAATGCGGCCGAAAAGTGGCGCGACCTTAACACGCACCCAATGATCGCCGCCAGCGACCGGGGCGGC
>CAYMTM010000082.1:0-7535 GCA_964393375.1 uncultured Rhodospirillaceae bacterium | reverse complement strand
GGGAAATGGGCGAGGGGCGGCACGGGGTCCTTCCCGTGGCGGCGATGGCGGTGACGTGCCTGCTGTGGGGCACGATGGTGCCCTTCACCGCCAAGCTGTTCGCGACGGTCGATCCACTGTGGTTCTCGGCGCTGCGGTACCCGATGGGCATGGGGGCGCTCGTCATCCTGGTGCTCGCGACCGAGCGGCGCTTTCTCCATCCGGCGCCCGTGCCATTTGGGCGCGTGCTGGCGCTGGGGGGCCTGGGCATGCAGGGCTGGGCCACCCTCTATGCCCTGGGAGTCTACCTGTCGGATGCGATCACCGCCGCTGCGGTACTGGCGACCGGGCCGGTCGTGGCGGCGCTGGTGGGCCGCGTAATGACCGGCGAGAGGATGCAGCCCCGGATCATGCTGGGCGTGGCGCTGGCGGTGACAGGCGGGGTGATGGTCGCGCTGGGAAAGCCGGGCGCAAGCGGCGCCGGCGGCGGTTTCCGCGGTGGCGAGGTGATCCTGGTGGTCGCGCTGGCCTGCTGGACCTGGTATTCGATCAGGGCGCAGCAATGGCTGGCCCCGTTGGGGCTGAGCCAGGTCCGGCTCACGCTCTGGACCATCTCCGCCGGCTGCTTTTGGGTCTGGGCAGTCTATCTTTTGGGCTGGGCCCTGGGCATCGCACCGCCGCCGAAGCCGCTCGATTCCAGCGCGACCTGGACCGTGATGGTCTGGATCGGCTTCGGCGGCACGGGCTTGGCGATCTGGTTCTGGAACTATGGCGCCAGCCGGCTGGGCATCACCGTCGCAACGGTCAACCTGAACCTCGTGCCGGTGATCGCGGTGCTCACCGCGATGGCACTTGGCCACTATCCGACGCTGGTCCAGGTGGTCGGCGGCGCCGTGGTCATCGCAGGCGTGCTGTGGGTGCAGCTTGGCGCCGTGCGGCGCTGACTACATCAGCTTCTCCTCGAACGGGAAGGTCGACATCACCTCGCAGCCGTTCTCCGTGATCAGCACCTGCTCTTCCAGCTTGATTCCCTCGGCGCCGCCTTCCTCGCCCATGTAGCTTTCGATGCAGATCGTCATCCCGGGCAGCAGGGTGGCGTCGTATTGCGAGCGGGCGATATCCTGGGCGTGCGTCACCTTCGGCCACTCGTCGCACATGCCGACGCCGTGGGCAACGCAGGAATAGCGGTTCTTCACGTAGGCGTTGGGGATGCGCCATGCCTTCTCGGCAAACTCGCGGCAGGACAGGCCCGGCTTCACCAGCTCGATGTTGTAGTGGATCTGCTCCATCGCCAGGTTCATCAGCTTGCGCTGCTCGTCGGTGCCCCTGGACCGGCCGCAGAGATAGGAGCGCGAGATGTCGGCGCAGTAGCCATAGGGGCCGATCAGGTCGGTATCGAAGCTGACCACGTCGCCCGGGCGCAGGACCTTGTCGCTGCATTCCTGGAACCAGGGATTGGTGCGCCCGCCCGAGCTCAAGAGGCGGCATTCGATCCACTCCCCGCCCATGCGGTGATTGGTGTCGTTGAGCGAGGCCCAGAGTTCGTTCTCGGTGACGCCCGGTTTCATCTCCTCGTACATGCGCGCCATGCCGGCCTCGCACACCGCGATGGCGTGCAGCATGCAGGCGAGCTCGTCGGGCGATTTGATCGAGCGGGCATGCTCGCACGGTTCCTGCGCGTCGAAAATCTGGAAACCGCGCTTGGTCATGGCATGCAGGCCCAGAGGGTCCAGGTGGTCGAAGGCGATGCGCTTGGCCTGCGGGCCGGCCGCCTTGCGGATCACGTCAACCAGTTCCTCGGCCCAGAGCTCCGCCTTCTCGGCCATGCGGTTGCCGGCGGAGAAGAAGAAGAATGCCTTGGCCGGGCGCACCTCGCCGATCGTCTCCAGCCCGTCCGACAGGTGCTCGCAGTTGTGGAAGTCGAACAGCACGGCCTTGCCCTCGGCCGGCACGAAGCAGTAGCGCGCGGCGTTGTGCAGCGTCCACACCGCCATGTTACGGCTGCCGGTGGCGTAGCGGATGTTGATCGGATCGAACAGCACCGCGCCGGCATAGTCCAGGCGCTTCAACTCGGCCTGCAGGCGTCCCATGCGATAGCCACGCATGCGCTGCATGTTCGGCTGGCCGCCCTCGAAGTCCTTGAGTTCGACGCCAACCGATTTTTTCATGCGTGGAAAGCGCTCGTAGAGATTCATGCCGCTGTTCCTCCCGCCGCCACGGGCCGCCGGCCCAGATGCTTCACGGTGAGAATCCCGTGCCTCGCGCCGGGCCGGGTAGGCGGGAAGCGATACAAGCTGGCCCGTCAGCGACATGCGGCAAACGGTCCGCCGATCTGTGGCAGGCGGGATTCGCCTTATGGCCACTCGCCCTTTGCGCTGGCGATCAAGGCTGCAATTGGCGGGGTGGCGTTCATGAGCTGGAATGTCTTCGTCGCAAGTTCCATACCTGCCTTGGAGTCCGACGGATAGTGGAGACCCAGCACCTCGCGGTTGCGTGCCACGCGCTGGGCGACCAAATACAGTGCGTCCTTGGCTTGCATCGGCAGCACGCGCTCGAGACAGGCAGCGAGCAGGTAGGATTGGGTCGCATGGCCGCTCGGGAACGCCGGATGGCCCGGCGGGTCGATCGGCGGCATCAGCGCGGGGCATAGATGCGACGGCCGCGCGCGCATGAAATGTCGCTTGTAATGCTGCACCTGAAAGCTTCCGATCGCGACGGCAACCTGCATCAGCCGGTAGGTCAGCGGGTGCGAACCGCGCGTAAAGCTCAGCACGCCGCGCCAGTAGGCGAGCATGCTGTTGCGCTGCACCATCGCTTCGCTCAGGACGCCCGGGCGATACTCGATCAGCGCAACCAGCTCGTCCAATTCGTCCTTGGTTTTGATGGATGCAGTTCCCTGGTGCGAGTCGCCGGCGGGAAGGGCATCCCGGGGTAGCAAGCCGCGCAGATCGATCCTGTTCCATTTGAGGGTTTTGCTTCCCGTGCCGACCGAGGCCTTCGTGAACGCGCCCAGTACGGACGTGGCGAAGAACCGCGAATCCCAGGATGAGTCCGGGTAACGCCTCGTCGGCGCCGGCGACCAGCCCGCGAGCTTCGATGGCGGCCATTTGTTGCTGGCCCACCAAGGCTTGCCCGGCGTCGATGTGGGATCGGGGTCGATCTCGGGAGACGCGCCGATCGGGCGCACCGACCCGCTGCCGGCCGCGATTCGAAGAGTGCCGCCCGCGCCATCCGCGCCATCGGCTCCATCGGCGCCGTCTGCGCCGTCCGCACCGTCTGCACCGTCGGCGGGCCCGATACCCTTGATCATGACGTTTCCCCTCGTTGCGGTTGCGGTCGTGGGGTGGAGCGGCCGCCTATTCCGGCAGACCTGTTTTGTGAAGATGCTCCAGGTAACGCGCCTTGATGACCGGATCGCGGAACGGCTGGCGCGTCTGCAGGTAGCGCGTCAGCCGGAAGTCCGGCTCCAGGCGCATCAGATTGGCAGCCACCTCGCGCGCTTCATCGATCCGGTCCAGCGCCACCAGGGCGGCGGATAGGATTCGAGCGTTGGCAGTATACATCGGATTCTCGCTTGCAGACATACGGCCCCACTTGACGGCTTCCTCATAGGTGCCGTTCGCGTAGTGGGCAAGGCCGAGGAACATGTAATAGTAGAACAGGCTCTGGTCGAAGGGCGAGAGCCACAGTCCGTGCTCGGCATGGCGTATCGCGCGTTCGCCCTGACCCACATAGCTCAGCGTGCCGCTGGAGAGAATCCACGCCAGCGAGCTGTTCGGGCATGCCGCCAGCGCGCGCTCGAAATAGACCAGGGCGCTGTCATACTCGTGAAACAGGAACGACTTCAGGTGGCCGTACGTGGCGAGCGCCAGGGCGTTCTGGCGGTCCAGCTCGATCGCCTTGGCGGCCAGCTCTGCGGCGCGCGCGGCGTCGGCCCGCGGATTCTCCGACCAGCCCTGCCCGATATACAAGCTTTGCCAGCGCGCGGCCCAGGCGACCGGCATGGCAAAATTGGGATCGTCGGCCATGGCGCGCTCCAGGTACTCGCGCGCCTTGCGGAACGTGCGAACGTCCAGGCTGTTGATGATGTCGAGCGCACGCAGCGTGTAGTCGTAAGCGGTGAAGCTCTCCGGACGCTTGCGGAGCGCCACCTCGAGCTCGGCCGCGCGCACGTGCGGAGCGATCCCCGCAACGATCCGCCGGACGATCCGGTCCTGCACGTCGAACAACTCGCCCGGCGGCACCTCGGTCTGGTCGCCCCACAGCGTCGCGCCGCTCAGCGCGTCGCAAAGCTGGGTCGACACGCGTACCAGCCGGGTGGACCGCCGGACGGTTCCCATCAGCGCGTAGCGCACGCCAAGCGCCCGGCCGACCTCGCGCGGATCGGGTTGGCGTCCGCGATACATCAGCGTCGAGGCGCGCGCGATCACCATCAGTTCGCGCAGGCCCGCCAGCGAGACGATGATGTCCTCGACGATGCCGTCGGCGAAATAGTCGTCCGCCGGATCGCCGCCTAAGTTCTGCAGCGGCAGCACCGCTATCGACGGCAGCGCACCCTGGCGCGGCCGGGCGAGCGCCGGAGTGCGCAACAGGCCGCTGTCGACCGCATAGGCGCGCACCGGCTTGGGAAAGTTCTTGAGGTCCAGGTAGCCGAGATCGCGCGCCTCCTCCCCGATATGGCCGCGCACCAGGTCGTAGACGACCTCGGAGATGACGATCCCGCCCGGAGAGGCATGCTCCTGCAGCCGCGCTGCCAGATTGACGCCGTCGCCATAGATGTCATCGGCCGTGGCGATGACGTCGCCCAGGTGGATCGCGACGCGCAGCGCGATCGCCGGCGATCCGTCCGGCGCATCGGCGCCCGCCATCGCCGCGCCGCGCTGGACCGCGCGCGCCCATTCGACCGCATGCAGCGCGCTCGAGAACTCGACCAGCACGCCGTCGCCGGTCGATTTGACGATGGTACCGCGATGCCGGGCGGCGAGCGGGCGCAGCACCGAGTTCAGCAGCGCCATCCAGCGCTCGTGGGTGCGCGCCTCTTGCTCGGCCATGAGGATCGAGTAGCCGACGATATCGACGAACGCGATCGCCGCCAGCCGCCGATCCTCGCGGAGGGCGACCGTTCCTTCCTCGCCGTTGGCCGGGGTGCCAGGCATCGATATGGTGCTGCCCAACTACAACCGTTTGTCGTCAGAGCAATGTTCCCACTATAATATCTACTCAGGCAAGCGCTTTCGGGCGGCAGTCCCGGGGGCAATTTAAACGTCCGAGAGTCGCGGCCATTGCGTCGCGCCGACGCGCCACATGGTACCGGGAGACGTGACGATGGCAACGCTTGGCAGATATCGCCTGTATGTAACGTTTGCCAATTCGGCCATAACTGCAACGTCGTCGGGCGGACAAGACGGCGCTGAAATCAAGGCACTTTTGATCAGGGCGCTCCGGAAGGCCGGTAACGCCAGCTCGAAGATTGATTCCCTGTTGAAGCGCGCGACACAGTACATATTCCCGCGTCGGTGGTTCCTCGAAGCCTACGGCCTGCCGAAGGAGACGAACCCGACATCGGTGATCTGCGTCATTGAGTACGAGGATGCTGAGGCGGCAAGGGCCTTAAACGAGACTCTGGTAGGGATTGCCACTCCCATTTTCAGATTTGGCGCCGACCTACAGTTCGGCGCCGCCCAATACTGGTGCCCCGGCGAGGGCGGTCAGGGCCTGTTCGCGACGCGGAGCGCGGCGGAGACGCTGATGCGCTCCGACTTCCTCGCGCAGCGCGGCCTTCGCGGCAGGGACGTCAACGTCATCGTCGTCGATCAGGGCTTCGACGAGACGCTGGTGCCCCGGTTCGGCGGCCGCTGGTGGAACAAGCCGTATCAGCCGCCGAAGGGCGGCAGCGAACACGGCAATCGCGTAGTGCGCAACATCCTGACCCTGGCGCCCGAGGCCACGTTCTATGACCTGCCACTGATACCACCGGCGATCACCGACGTTCCGCAATTCGTGTCCGACGCGCACAAGGCTTTCGAGACGGTCCGCCACGATATCGGGCGGTTGCGCGCCCTCAGGGGCGTTACGGGACCCTGGGTGATGGCCAATGCCTGGGCGGTATTCGACCGGTCCTCGGAAGTGCCGCTCGGCAGCTACACGACGGGCCGCCTGCATCCATTCAACAAGGAAGTGGAAGAAGTCGAGAAAGCCGGCGTCGATCTCGTCTTCGCCGCCGGAAATTGCGGGCAGTTCTGCCCCGACCGCCGCTGTTCCGAGGCCGGACCTGGGCACAGCATCTGGGGCGCCAACGCGCATCCCCAGGTGCTGACCGTCGGCGCAGTGCGCGCGGATACGATGTGGACAGGCTATTCCTCGCAAGGGCCGGGCCCCGCCAGCCTCCAACGGGACAAGCCGGACCTGTGCGCGCCCAGCCAGTTCAGCGAGAACGACGACGCGCGCCGCGGCAATACCGGTACCTCGACCGCCTGCGCGCTCGCCGCCGGTGCCATTGCCGCGATGCGGTCGCGGTGGGATACCGGCACCGTGCCGCCCGCCGACCTGCGGAATCTGCTGCGCAGCACGGCCCGCCCGGTCGCGCCGCCGCACGACTATAGGTTCGGTTTCGGGGTGCTCGACGTAAGAAATGCCGTGCAGTCCGCCGAAGCCCAATATTCCTGAAGGCGCCCGCCGTCAGACGTCCTTGCCCTGGTAGATGCGGATCACGCTGTCGAGCAGCTTGAGCGCGTCCTCCTTCGAGCGCTGGAAGCTGTTGCGGCCGATGATCGAGCCGTTGCCGCCGCCGTCGCGGATCGCCTTGGCGTCCTCGAACACCGAACCCTCGCCCTTGGCCTCGCCGCCCGAGAACACCACGATGCGCTTGCCGCCGAACAGCGACTGTACGACGTGCGCCACGCGCTTGGCCTGGGTCGAGATGTCGATCTTGCGGTCTTCGTAGACCTTCTTGGCCTCGGGCTGCTCCAGGTGCGCCGAGGGCAGCTTCACCTTGATGATGTGCGCGCCGATCAGCGCGGCCATGTGGGCCGCATAGGCCACCACGTCCATCGCGGTCTCGCCCTGCTTCGACAGGCTGCCGCCGCGCGGATAGGACCACACCACCGCCGCCAATCCGTGTGACTTTGCTTCCGCGATCAGCTCGCGCAGGTCGTCGATCATGCCGTACTGGGCGTCCGAGCCCGGGTAGATCGTGTAGCCGATCGCCGAACAGCCGAGCCGGAGCGCGTCCCTGACGGAGCCGTAGATCGTCTGCGAGGCCGCTTCCTTGTTGCGCGACAGCGCATTGCCGCTATTGACCTTGAGGATCAGCGGGATCTGCCCGGCGAAGCTGTCGGCACCGCATTCGAGCATGCCCAGCGGCGCCGCGAAGGCGTTCAGCCCCGCGTCGACCGCCAGCTGGAAGTGATAGTGCGGATCGTAGGCCGGCGGGTTGGGTGCGAAGCTGCGCGCCGGCCCGTGCTCGAAGCCCTGATCGACCGGCAGAATCACCATGCGGCCGGTGCCGCCCAGCTTGCCCGCCATCAGCATCCGCGCAAGGTTGGCTTTGGTCCCGG
>CAYMTM010000081.1:0-18996 GCA_964393375.1 uncultured Rhodospirillaceae bacterium | reverse complement strand
ATGCTGGGGCCGCGCGCGGCGATGGCCTGCACGGTGGCGGTCGAGGAGGCGATCGACGAGCACTACGCGGCGCAGGCCGGCGCGCTCGGCGGCGACGAGAGGGCGCTGCGCACGCGCATCGAGGAGTTCCGCCGCCACGAGCTGGAGCACCGCGATACGGCGCTGGCGCACGAGGCGGAGAAGGCGCCGGCCTATCCCCTGCTGTCGGCCGCGATCAAGGCCGGCTCGCGCCTGGCGATCTGGCTGTCCGAACGGGTTTGACGTGAACGACGCGGGTGGCCGCATCCATCCGACCTCCGGCGGCGGATTGATCCTGCCCTACAAGGGCACGACACCCACCATCGGCAAGGACGTGTTCATCGCGCCCAACGCCACGGTGATCGGCAACGTGACGATCGGCGACAGGTCGAACATCTGGTTCAACGTGCTGATCCGCGGCGACGATCACTGGATCAAGATCGGCGAGCGCACCAACATCCAGGACGGCACGGTGGTGCATCTCAGCATCGACGTGGCGCCCACCTTCATCGGCTCGGACATCACCATCGGCCACGGCGCGATCATCCACGGCTGCACGCTGCAGGACCGCTGCATGGTGGGGATCGGGGCGATCGTGCTGGACGGCGCCATTGTCGAGACCGGGGCCATCGTGGCGGCCGGCGCCGTCGTCTCCCCGGGCAAACGGGTGCCGTCGGGCGAGATGTGGGCGGGCTGCCCGGCCAAGAAGGCGCGCGAGGTCCGGCCGGAGGAATTCGCCTATATCGACCAGAACGCGGTGCATTACTGCGGCCTTGCCGGCGAATACCTGAAGATGCGCCGGACCCTGGTCGCGGGGATGTAAGAAAACCCTTACATTTCAAGGGTCTTAACATCGAGGCCGGGGCTTCCCATCTTGACTCGGGTGGCAGGCGGCCCTATCCACACCGCACGCCACATCGCTTGTTCGAGAAGGTTCGCGCATGTCCAGCATCGGGGTGCCGGTCGAGCGCCGCAAGAGCGTCGCGGTCAAGATCGGCAACGTCATCATGGGCGGCGGCTGGCCGGTCATGGTTCAGTCCATGACCAACACCGACACCGCCGACGCCGACAGCACGGCCAAGCAGGTGAAGGCGCTGGCCGATGCGGGCTCGGAAATCGTGCGCATCACCGTCAACAACGAGGACGCCGCCAAGGCCGTGCCCCATGTCCGCGAGAAGCTGGACAAGATGGGCTGCGACGTGCCGCTGGTGGGCGACTTCCACTATATCGGCCACAAGCTCCTGACCGAGTACCCGGACTGCGCCAAGGCCTTGGCCAAGTACCGCATCAACCCCGGCAATGTCGGCTTCCGCGAGAAGAAGGACAAGCAGTTCGCGATGATGGTCGAGGTCGCCATCAAGAACGACAAGCCGGTGCGCATCGGGGTCAACTGGGGCAGCCTGGACCAGGAATTGCTGACCCGGATGATGGACGAGAACTCGCGCAGCAACGCGCCCAAGGACGCGGTCGACGTGATGCGCGAGACGATGATCGTCTCGGCGCTTGAGAACGCAAAGGCTGCCGAGGAGATCGGGCTGGCGCGCGACAAGATCGTGCTGTCGGCGAAGGTCAGCTCGGTGCAGGACCTGGTGGCGGTCTACACCGGCCTGGCCGAGCGCTGCGACCATGCGCTGCATCTCGGCCTCACCGAGGCGGGCATGGGCTCGAAGGGTATCGTGGCTTCCGCGGCGGCGTTGGGCATCCTGCTGCAGCGGGGGATCGGCGACACGATCCGCGTGTCGCTTACGCCTGAGCCGGGCGGCGACCGGACCGAGGAGGTCCTGGTCTGCCAGCAGATCCTCCAGTCGCTCGAACTGCGCAGCTTCACCCCGCAGGTCACCGCCTGCCCGGGCTGCGGGCGCACCACTTCGACGTTCTTCCAGGACATGGCGGACCAGATCCAGACCTACCTGCGGGAGCAGATGCCGGTCTGGAAGACCCGCTATGAGGGCGTCGAGGAAATGAAAGTCGCCGTGATGGGCTGCGTGGTCAACGGTCCCGGCGAATCCAAGCACGCCAATATCGGCATCTCGCTGCCCGGTACCGGCGAGCAGCCGGCCGCGCCCGTGTTCATCGACGGACAGAAGGTGACGACGCTGCGCGGCGCCAACATCGCCAACGACTTCAAGGCGATCCTGGACAAATACGTGGGCGAGAAGTACCGGCGCCGGGCTTAAAGGACGGCGCGCTTTCGCCGTGACCGGGGCCGCCGCCGCGCCCGACCGGCTGCGCGACCACCCCGCCTTCCGCTATTTCTGGACCGCCCGCGTCCTCACCTCCAGCGGATTCCAGATCGCCGGCGTCGTCGTGGGCTGGAAGGTCTATGCCGACACCGCCAGCGCCTATGCGCTGGGCCTGGTCGGGCTGTTCCAGTTCCTGCCCATGCTGTTCCTGACTTTCCTGGTCGGCCACGTCGCCGACCGCTTCGACCGTAGGCGCGTCGTCATGGCCTGCCAGGCGGTCGAGGCGCTCACGCTCGCCGCGCTGGCCGCCGGCATCGTCGCCGGCGTCCTCGCGGTCGAAGGCATCTTCGCCGCCGTGGTGGTGCTGGGCGCCGCGCGCGCCTTCGAGGCGCCGACGCTCACCTCGATCCTGCCGGGCGTGGTGCCGCCTTCGATCCTGCCGCGTGCCACGGCACTGTCCTCCTCGGCGATGCAGAGCGCGACGATCATCGCGCCCTCGCTCGGCGGACTGCTCTACGCATTGGGACCCGAGGTCGCGCTCGCGGTCGGCACGGCGTGCTACGCGGCGGCCCTGCTGGCCATGAGCCTTATCCGCCTGCAGCGCGCCACGCCGACGCGCCAGCCGGTCACGCTCATGTCGGTGTTCTCGGGTGTCACCTTCATCCGCCGCAAGCCGATCATCCTGGGCGCCATTTCGCTCGACATGTTCGCGGTTCTGCTGGGCGGGGTGACGGCGCTGCTGCCGATCTTCGCCCAGGACATTCTGCACGTCGGGCCTTGGGGCCTGGGCCTGCTGCGCTCGATGCCGGCCGTAGGCGCGGTCTCGATGTCGCTGGTCCTGGCGCATGCCGATCTGCAGCCGGGCGTGGGGCGCAAGATGTTCGCGGCGGTGATCGTTTTCGGCCTGGCGACCATCGTCTTCGCGCTGTCGACCAGCCTGTGGCTGTCCTGCCTGGCACTGGCGACATTAGGCGCGGCCGACAATGTCAGCGTCGTCGTCCGCAACTCGCTGGTCCAACTCCAGACGCCGGACGAGATGCGCGGGCGGGTCAACGCGGTCAACGCGCTGTTCATCGGCACGTCGAACCAGCTCGGCGAGTTCGAGGCCGGCATGGTGGCGGGGCTGGTCGGCGCCGTCGCGGCCGGCGTGATCGGCGGTTGCGCCACGGTCGCGGTGGCGCTCTTGTGGACGCACCTGTTCCCGGCGCTGAGGAAAGCCGAGCGGTTCGTCGAGTAGCGGATCAAATCCCGAACGCGAACACCACCGCCGCGCCGGCGGCGAACGCCACCCACGAACGCCACGACGCGGCCGTCTCGCGGATGACGCCGTGGCTCATCAGCCAGATGCCCAGCGCGAGCTTGAGGGCAGCCAGGCAGGCCAGCACCGGCTGGGTTGCGAGATAGAGCAGCGTCGGATTGGCGACGAACCCCAGCGGGATCACGAACAGCCCCAATCCCATGCGCATCGACAGCCAAGCCACTGGCAGCCAGGGTGTCTGGGCGATGTTGGCGGCAATGAACACGTTGCCGCAGACCGGAGGCGTCAAGGTGCAGAGCAGCGCGTACCAGAACACGAAGAGATGGGAATGCAGCTCCGGCAGGCCCAGCTTCTGCAGGGCGGGGCCGGCGACGGCAATGCAGATCAGGTAGGCGGCCGTCGTCGGCAGCTCCATGCCCAGCATCGTGCACGCCAGCGCCGTCATCAGCAGGGCGGCCCAAAGCTTGCCGCCGGAAAGGCTGATGATCGCCGAGGTGATCTTCACGCCCAGGCCGGTCATGGCGAAGACGCCGACGATGATGCCGGAACAGATGATCACCGCCGCGATGAACGCCGCCTGGTTGGCGGCGTCGACCAGGCCGGTGCGCAGGCGCCGCGCCCAGACGCCGATGGACAGCCGACCGGTCGATTCGACCCCCAACAGAAGCACGGTGGCGGCGGTGGCGAGCACGGCTGCGTACGAAGCGCCGTAACCGCCGGCCAGCAGCATGCCGACCAGCAGGCCGAAAGGCAGCACGAAGAACGGCACGGTGCGGGCGACCCTGGTCCAGCCCGGCAGTGCGGATGCATCCAATCCGCGCAAGTTGTGGCGCAGCGCGAAGTGGTGCGCGCCGATCCAGGCCGTGTAGAAATAGAGCAGGGCCGGCAGGAGCGCCGCGACCATCAGGTTGGCATAGGTCGTGCGCAGGAACTCCGCCATCAGGAAGACGCCGGCGCCCATCACCGGCGGCATGATCTGCCCGCCCGTGGATGCCACCGCCTCGATCGCGGCCGCGAAGGGACGGGGATAACCGAGCCTTATCATCGCCGGCACGGTGATGACGCCGGTGGACGCCACGTTGGCCGAAGCGGAGCCCGAGATCGTGCCGTACATGGCCGAGGCCATCACTGCCACCTTGGCCGCGCCGGCGCGGAACCGGCCGGCCAATTGGGTCGACAGCGCCATGAAGCCGTTGCCGGCCTCGCCGGCCGACACGAACGAGCCCAGGATCAGGAACGGCACGATCAGATCGACCGAGATGCCGGTCAGACTGCCCCACAAGCCGCCTTCGGCGATCACCAGGGTCCCCAGCATGTACTCGAGCGGCACGCCCGGGTGGCCGAACTGACCGGGTATCCGATTGCCGAAGAAGCCGTAGAGCAGCGCGATTGCCGCGAAGGCCGGCAAGGCCGGCTGCACGGCGCGCCGCGCCATTTCCAGCACGACCAGAATCAATGCCGCCGCCAGGACGTATTGCGTCACGCCCTTCAAGGCGCCGTACTGCTCGATCAGCACCGGCCGGTTCAAGACGACGTAGAGGCAGGCGGCGATTCCCGCCGTCGCGCAGGCCAGGCCGGCGATCCGCTCGATCGTTCCGCGCGCGGGCGCGAACAGGAACACGAAGGGCAGGCCCAGAGCGAGGTGCAGCGGGCGCGCCACGAGGCTGGGGATGAGCCCGGAGAACACGAAGTAGATGTGCACGCCGACCGACAGCGCGGCGCAAGCAACCAGCGCCCGGTCACGCCATCCCGCCCCGACGATGCCGGCACCGAAGGCCCGAGCGTCGTCGCGCTCGATTCCGGCCATGCGAAGCCCGGCCGGGTCGCCCTATTGCATCGCGGTGGGGATCGCGATGCCGGCCTCCTTGTAGTACCGCACTGCGCCGGGATGCAGCGTCTCGCCCAGGAGCTGCACCTGGTCGGGGCCGACGCCGGCCCACCACGGAAACTTGCCGGCCAGCTCGTTCCGATATTTCCAGAAGGCCTTGACGATGGCATAAGCGGTCGCATCGTCCATGCGCGTGGTGGTGTAAGCGCCGACGGGCATGCCGACGGTCTCGACCGGCCTGTCCACGCCCTTGTACATCCCCGCGGCGATCGTCACCGGCCCGGATTGCGGATCGGCCGCGAGAATGGCCTTGCGCTGGTCGGGCGTGAAGGACAGCACATTGATGCCGCCGCTCACCGCCATCTCCTGCAAGCTGGGGATCGGGTGCGAGCTGCAGGTCGCGAAGCCGGCGATCTTGCGGTTCTTCATCGCGTCGCCAGCAGCCTTAAGCTCGACGTCGATCTTGTTGACCTTGTCCGCCACACCCAGCAACCCCAGGATCGTGTTGGTGCGCCCCTCGCAGAACGTGCCCTTGCCGCCCATGACGAAGTCCTTGCCGGCAAGCTGCGTCACGTCGCTTACGCCGGCATCGGCGCGCACGACCAGGTGCACGGTGACGAACGGCATGGGAAACAGGGTGCGGATCGCATCGTAGCCGCTCTCCCCTTCGAACGGCTTCCTGCCCGACTTGGCGTCGGCCAGCAGGTTGGGCGGGGTCGTGAAGACGAAATTGCCCGGGCGCTTGGCGGCCTCCTTGAGATTCTGGACCGAGCCCTGGCTCTCCTCGACCGTCGGCAATATCTGCCCGGCCGAATCCTGCTTGATGATCTCGCCGAGCTGGACCGTCATCGCATAGTAGGACGAGGTCGAGGCGGCGGATTTCAGCGTCACGCGCGTTTCGCCCGAAACGGGTGCAGTGACCAACAGGCCTGCCGCGCAGGCGGCAAGCATCCAGCAAGGCTTCATCGTCGGTTCCTCCCCAAGGACGGACGGCAGTCTGCCAGCGTCGCGTGGGCCGAACAAGCTAGCCGATGATGCGGTCGTCCCGGTGGCGACGCAGCGATCGCGTGTAGCGCGGCATGATGGCGGGCATCAGCGTCTCGCCCTCCGGCGGACGGTCGACACCGAACACGGCCTTGGGGAACCCCAACGGCTTCTGGATGGCCCAGATCTCCTCGTGCTTGTCCGGGGAAAGAATCTGCGCCGGGTCGCCGACGGCGATCCAGCCGATCGGCACGGTGGCGTCGGCCGGCAGGCGCGTCTTCAGGTGCACGACGCCGTTGATGCGCACCTCGGCCCGCTCGCCGATCACGGCCTGGTTGAAGACGGTGGT
The DNA here is from genome assembly GCA_964393375.1 of uncultured Rhodospirillaceae bacterium. Lineage (GTDB taxonomy): Bacteria > Pseudomonadota > Alphaproteobacteria > JAEULC01 > JAEULC01 > JAEULC01. The sequence goes on along the minus strand of CAYMTM010000081.1, from coordinate 12,376 downwards.
GCCGGTGGCCAGGAATGCGTTGGCGCCGACCGCGCACCCCGTCAGGTAGGCGCGCGGCCCCACCAGCACGTTGTCGCCCAGCGTCAGCGGCGCATTCGGCGCGCCGCGCAGCACGGCGTTCTCCATGATCACGCAATTGCGACCGATGCGGATCGGCCCGCCCTCGGCGGTCAGCACGGCGCCGAACAGGATCGCGGTGCCCTCGCCGATCTCCACGTCGCCGCTGATCGTCGCGTTGGGCGCCACGTGGACGTCCTTGCCGAGCACGGGCCGTGCGCCGCGATGTTCGATCAGCATAACGTTGCCTCCTAGATGTTCAGCTTCTTCATCAGGCGTTCGGGGATCGACTTGATGAACAGCATGATAAGAGCCCAGAAGAACGGCGCGTAGATCTCCTCGCGGCCTTTATCGGCAGCGGCGAGCGCGGCCTTTGCGACGGCGTCGGGGGAGGCGACCAGGAACAGGCCCGGCCGGCCGAACGTCATCGCCGTGTCGACGAAGCCGGGCTTCACCGTCGTCACGCTCGCGCCGCTGGCGAACAGGCGGGCGCGCAGACCCTGCAGGTAGGTGTGCAGCCCCGCCTTGGTGGCGCCATATACGTAATTCTTGCGCCGGCCCCGGTCGCCGGCGACCGAGCCCAGCGCAATCACGCGGCCACCGAGCTGGTCCTCGATGATCGGCGCGAGGCACTGCAGCACGCTGACCGCGCCGGTGAAGCCCGTGCCGATGGTGTGGACGGCAAGGGACGGATCCCTGTCGATCGCCTCCTGCTCGGGCATGGCGGCGAAGGCCAGAAACACGTTGAGTCTGCCGGGCGCCAGCCGGCGGCATTCGCGCGCAAAGTCGGCGTGGTTCGCGGTGTCCAGCGCGTCGAATGCCACCACGTCCACCCGCGCCGCGCCGCGCACGCGCAGGTCCTGCGCCAACGCTTCCAGGTCCTCTCGATCGCGGCCGGCCAGGACCGCGCCGTCGCCGCGCGCGGCGATCAGGCGCGCAAACGCGCGGGCGATCGCCGACGAGGCGCCCAGCACGACCCAGGTCTCGCCGCTCACGCGATGTCCTCGCGGATGCGCAGCCGGCGCGCCATGTCCGATCGGAAGCGGCCGGTCGGGTCGATCGTCGCCAGGACGCTGCGGAATTCCTTCAGGCGGGGGTACATCTGCGCGAAGCCCTCCGGACTGACCGCGGAGTCCTTCGCAAGATAGACGCGGCCCCCGTGGTCCAGCACGATTCGCTCCAGCCGGTGCAGCAGGTCGGGGGCGTCCGCGCGGTTGGGGAAGTCCACCGCCAGGGTCATGCCGGGCATAGGAAACGAAAGGTGGCCGTGGCCTTCGCGCCCCAGCGTCTTCAGCACGGCCAGGAACGAGGCCGAGCGGCTTCCGCTGACGGCGTCGATCAGCTTGCGGATCCCCGTAGTCGCTTCGCCGTTCGGCAGCACGCACTGGAACTGCCGGAAACCGCGCGGGCCGTACATCCGGTTCCAGACCGCCAGCGCGTCGAGCGGGAACAGGAACCGGCGCAACCCGATCACCCGCTCGCGCCCACCTGCGGGCACCCGGTGGAAATAGAACGCATTGAAGGCGGCAACCGTCAGCGGATTCAGCACGAAATTCGGCAGGTCGACCGGGATGGACGCGGTCCGGGCGGGGTCGTTGGCGAAGACGCTGCCTTGCGGCGCGGGCTCCGCCGTTTCGAGAATGCCCCGTCCCAGCTTGCCGCCGTGCGCCAGCGTGTCGATCCAGCCGACGGAATAGCTCGCTTGGCGCGCGCGGCCGGCGAAGGCGGACAGGAAATCGTCGAGCGAACCCATCCGCTCCTGGCGCACGACGAACGCAGGCGTGCCGATGGACCGCAGCTGCAGACAAAGGCGCAGGATGACGCCGGTGAGCCCCACGCCGCCTGCCGTCGCGGCGAACAGGGCCGGCTCTGCGTCGGGCGTCACGCGACGGACCGTGGCATCGGCCAGCAGCAGATCGAACCAACGGACATGCTCGGCGAAACTGCCGTCGCGATCGTGGTTCTTGCCGTGCACGTCGTTGGCCAGCGCACCGCCCAGCGTCACGAACGCGGTGCCGGGGCAGACGGGCGGCTGCCAGCCGCGCGGCAGGAAGACGCGCAGCAAATCGTCGATCGTGACGCCCGCCTCGGCCACTACCTCGCCCGATGCCGGGTCGAACGACACAAGCCGGTCGAGTCGCCTGGTAACGAGCACCTCGCCGCCGTCGTTGAGAGCGGCGTCGCCGTACGATCGGCCGGCGCCAAAAGCGATCAGACCCCTGGGACCCCCACGGGTCACCACCTGCAGGACCTCGCGCAACCGCTCGGGGCGGTGCGCCATGACGCGGGCCTGGTTGACGCGCCCCCACCCCGAAAGCCGCAGCGAACCCGAGGGTGTCGCGGCATCAGCCATGGCGGAGCGGCGGGCGAGTAATCGAGACGTTCACGTGCGCGAGATTACTGACGGCTTCCCGGCATGGCAATTGCCGGCATTTGCGCGATGCGGCCGTCAAGACTTCGTTTACCACGATGCCGCGGATCGCTGCTCGCGCAGGACGGCGCCACCGGACGATCTTTGCCGGCCCGCGCGTCAGTTCGGATCGAGTTCGGTGTCCCAGTACAGGAAGTCGCGCCAGCTCTCGTGCAAATAATTGGGCGGGTAACCCCGCCCATTCTCCTGCAATTCAAAGCTCGTCGGTTGGAACGGACTGGTCCTTGGGAACATCCCGCATTCCGCGGGAAGGCGACTGCCTTTGGCCAGGTTGCAGGTCCCGCAGGCCGTGACGACATTCGTCCACACCGTATGCCCGCCGCGCGAGCGCGGGACGATGTGGTCGAAGGTCAGGTCGTTGGCCGCGTGCCGCTCGCCGCAATACTGGCAGGTGAAGCGGTCGCGTAGGAACACGTTGAAGCGCGTGAACGCGGGCCGGCGCGCGGTCTGGATATAGTCCTTGAGCGCGATGACCGAGGGAAGCCGGATCTCGAAGCTCGGGCTGCGCACCACGCGGTCATACTCGGAGACGATGTTCACGCGGTCGAGAAACACCGCCTTCACCGCCTCCTGCCAGGACCACAGGGACAGCGGAAAGTAGCTGAGCGGCCGGAAATCGGCGTTCAGCACCAGCGCCGGGCAGCTCTCGACCGAAACGGACATCGCCGCGTTCACGCCTCCATACCTGGCGCCGACGCGACCGGCGCCAACATCTTGGTCAAGTCATAGCCGAGCCGGCCAGATTTCACAATATCTGGTGTTTGACAGGCGTTTGTCGCTTCGATGACGGCTCCTAGCGATGCGCCGCGTGCATCGCCCGCCCTTTGGCGACGATCCGGGTCGTTTGTTCCCACATTCCCAGCTTGCCGACCTCGCCGGGGTCGAACCATGCGACGTCCATCGCGTCGTCGCCCGCGACAGGCTCGCCGGACCGCCACTCCGCCAGGACCTCGACCAAGGTGTAGTGGAAGCGCACGCGGCCTCCATCGTCCGGCGTGATCGCGTCGACGATGTCGATGATGCCGAGCGGCGCGATGGCGATCCCGCATTCCTCGCGCACCTCGCGCTCCGCCGCCTGCCACACGGTTTCGCCCAGTTCCTGCAGGCCTCCCGGCAGGCTCCATTGCCCCAGCCGCGGCGGCTTGCCGCGGCGGATCAGCAGGACCTTGTCCGCGCGGAAGACAACGACGCCGATGCCGACCAGCGGCCGGTCGGGGTACTCGCGGTTCACGCCGGGGACTTGCCGGGCCGGCTCACGGCATGAACTGGCCGCCGTTGACCGTGAGCGTCGAGCCGGTGATGAAGCCGGCGGCGTCGGATGCCAGGAACGTCACGCAGCGCGCGATCTCGTCGGCCTCGCCCAGCCGTCCGACCGGGATTTGCGCGACGATCTTCTGCAGGATCGGCTCGGGGACGGCGCGCACCATGTCGGTGGCAATATAGCCGGGTGCGATCACGTTGGCGGTGATGCCCTTGTTGGCGTTTTCCTGCGCCAGCGCCTTGGTGAAGCCGATCGCGCCTGCCTTGGCCGCGGCATAGTTGGTCTGGCCGATCTGCCCTTTCTGGCCGTTGATCGAGCTGATCGTGATGATGCGCCCGAAGCTGCGGGCTCGCATGCCCTCGATCACGCAGCGCGTCATGCAGAACAGCGAGTTGAGGTTGGTGTCGATCACCGCGTGCCACTGCTCGGGCGTCATGCGGTGCAAGGTGGTGTCGCGCGTGATGCCGGCATTGTTGACCAGGATTTCGACCGGTCCCAGGTCGGCCTCCACCTTGGCGATGCCCGTCTTGCAGTCCTCGAACTTGGCGACGTCCCACTTGTAGACGAAGATCCCGGTTGCGGCCTTGAACTTCTGCGCCGCTTCGTCGTTGCCGTGATAGGTGGCCGCGATCTTGTATCCGGCCGCCTGCAGACCCTTCGAGATCGCCTCGCCGATGCCCCGGCTGCCGCCGGTGACTACCGCCACGCGGGCCATGATGTGCTCCCCCCTGTTGCCTTCCCGCCGGGTGCTTGCCCCCGCCCGTTGAGGCGGGGGCATCACCATTGTATCAGCCGCGCTCGACGCACATGGCGATGCCCATGCCGCCGCCGATGCACAAGGTGGCCAGGCCTTTCTTGGCGCCGGTACGCTCCATTCCGTAGAGCAGCGTGACCAGCACGCGCGCGCCCGACGCGCCGATCGGATGGCCGAGGGCGATGGCGCCGCCGCTGACATTCACCTTGCTGACGTCCCAGCCCAGGTCCTTGTTGACCGCGCATGCCTGCGCGGCGAAGGCCTCGTTGGCCTCGATCAGGTCCAGGTCCTCCTTCTTCCAGCCCGCCTTCGCCAGCGCCGCGCGGCTGGCCGGGATGGGACCCGAGCCCATGATCGCCGGATCGACGCCGGCCGTGGCCCAGGACACGATGCGCGCCAGCGGCTTGATGCCGCGCTTGGCCGCTTCCTTGTCGGTCATCAGCACCACCGCCGCCGCGCCGTCGTTGATGCCGGAAGCGCTGCCCGCGGTGACCGTGCCGTCCTTCGAGAAGGCGGGGCGCAGCTTCGCCAGCGCCTCGACGGTCGTGCCGTGCTTGGGGTGCTCGTCGGTGTCGATCACCTTGTCGCCCTTGCGGTCCTTGATCGTGACCGGCACGATCTCGGACTTGAAGAAACCGGCCTTCTGCGCCTTCTCGGCCTTCTGCTGCGACAGCGCGGCGAACTGGTCCTGCTGCTCGCGGGTGATCTGCCATTTCTGCGCCACGTTCTCGGCGGTCACGCCCATGTGGTAGCCGTTGAAGGCATCCCACAGCCCGTCCTTGATCATGGTGTCGACCATCTGCGCGTCGCCCATCTTCACGCCGTTGCGCAGGTGGATGCAGTGCGGCGCCTGGCTCATGCTCTCCTGGCCGCCGGCGACGACGATGTTGCAGTCCCCGGTCTTGATGGCTTGGTAGCCGAGCGCCACCGTTCGCAGGCCCGACCCGCAGAGTTGGTTGATCTGATAGGCGGTCTTCTCGACCGGGATGCCGGCGCCGATCGCGGCTTGGCGCGCCGGGTTCTGGCCCGCGCCCGCGCTCAGGATCTGCCCCATGATGACCTCGTCGACTTCGGCGGGGGCGACCTTCGCGCGCTTCATCGCCTCGACGATGGCGGCGGTCCCGAGGGTGGAGGCGGGGACCGAACTCAGGCCTCCGCTGAAGGCGCCGATGGCGGTGCGCGCCGCGCCCGCGATCACGATCTCGGTCATGTCGAAACTCCTCTCGTTTCCCCCGGTGGCACCGACGTAAGTCCCTGCAACCGCGATTCATACCGGCGGGCTATGGCCGCGTCCAGGGCGCGCCCCGCGTGGGGGCTCTGCATCCAAGCCTTGCAGGAACTCGCCCAGCGGCCGCCAGGCGTGCTGGGGCGCGGCCTCGGCCACTACCATGCCGATATGGCCGAGCGGCGGCGATATGGCCATGGCCCCCGGAATGGCCGGCAGCAGGGCGGCGGCGGAGGGCGGCGGCACGATCCGGTCGCGCGCCGGGACCAGGATCAGGGTCGGCAGGGCGATCTGGCCGGGATCGACCGTCCGCCCGGCGATCCGCCAGGTGCGACGCTCGGGCTGGTTCTCGCCATACCAGCCGATCAGGCATTCCCGCGCCACCGGCCCGGCCAGCGGCACGCCGTCGTTCAGCCAGTCCTCCAACGCCACGAAGGCATGCGCCTTGGGCGAGGTGGGATCCATCGTGGCGAACTGCCGGAACTTCCTGATGACGAGGTAGGGATCAAGCGTGAAGAACAGCGCCTGCAGCGCGTCGGTCGGCAATTCGCGCAGGACTTCCAGCGTCGCGGCAAGGCCGGGCGCCACCACCGTCATGATGTTCTCGAACTTGAAGCGTGCCCCGGCATGGAAGTCCCACGGCGTCGCCAACAACACCATGCCGGCAAGGTCGCGCTGGCGGCGCTGTGCCAGCGCGGTCGTCAGCAATCCACCCATGCAATAGCCGAGCAGGGCCGGGCGCCTTCCCGTCAAGGCGAGCGTGGCGTCGAGCGCGGCCTCCAACCGTCCGGCGATGTAGTCGGTGAGCGAGAAGCCGCGCTCGATATCGCCCGGCCTGTCCCAGTCCACTAGCAGCGGGCGCAGGCCGCGCGCGCCGAGCCATCGCGCCAGGCTGCGCTCGGCCGACAGGTCGAGCACATAGGCGCGGTTGATCAGCGAGGGCACCATCAGCACCGGCAAGCCGTCCCCGCCGTAGTCGAGCAGGCGCGTGGTGCCTTCGTGCCAGACCGTCGGCGGCTCGGGCATGTTGCGGCGGTAGGGGTGGCGGCGATAGGCCTGGATGCCGGCGGCGAGCTGGTCGAGCAGCCGCCGCGCTTCTTCATTCAGGGCGGTGGCGAACCTTTGCGGGTCGACGCTGGCGAGTTCCGCCAGCAGCGTCTCGGCGTCCGCCTTTAGCTCCGGCCTCAAGGGCAGCAAGCCTTGCTTCAAGAGCGGAAAGGCGGCGCAGGAGGTCAAGCAGGTCCACGCCGCGGTCAAGAGATGCAGCGGCAGCGGTCGCGGGCCCAGCCTGGCCGTTCGTGCCTGATCCATTGGTGGCTGCTGCGCCGTCATGTCCATTCGGCCTGGCCGGTCCGTTCGCGGAAGGCGTCGTGCGCGGCTGCGCATCGCCACCCGCCGGCGGGGACGGCTGGGCCGCCGCCCAGGGATTGGGCATCGGCGGCATGCCGGCCATTCCCGCCGCGAAGGCGTGGGCCATCGCGCGCGACGCCGTCGCCAGCCACTCGGGATCGGCCGCCATGCCCGCCAACTGGTCTTGCCACAATTCCAGGTAGCGTCGGGCGAGCTGGTCGATATCCGGCGGCTGCGACATGACGCAAGTATAGGCCTGCGGCCGTTGGATTGGCTAGCAGGTGCAGCATGATTCTGCCGCGTCGCACAAGAACTGGTCGGCTTTGCAAAGATTTCGGTCTAAGATCACAAAATGCCTGACCAAATGGCTCGAAACGCCTCCGTCTACGACCGCCTGGGCGTGCGGCCGATCATTAACGCCTGCGGCCCGTCAACCCGCCTGTCGGGCGGGGTGATGCGGGCGGAAGTGGCCCAGGCGATGGCCGAAGCGGCGCAATCCTGCGTCGATATCGCGGCCCTGCAGGCGGCCGCCAGCCGGGAGATCGCGGCGGCCACCGGCGCGGAAGCCGGCTACGTGACGGCGGGGGCGGCCGCAGGCCTGATGCTGGGGGCGGCGGCCTGCGTGACGGGGCTCGATCCTGCCAAGGTCAACCGCCTGCCCGACACCGCCGGCATGAAGGACGAGTGCGTGGTCGCGCGCAGCCAGCGCAACATGTACGACCATGCCGTGGCGCAAGCCGGCGTCAAGCTGGTTGAGGTCGGCATCCCCGACCGCTATGCCGGCGCCGGCGTGCGCGACGCCCAGGCCTGGGAATACGACGCGGCGATCACCGAGCGCACGGCGCTGGTGCTGTGGGTCGCCGATGCCAATGCCGAACCGCCCCTGGCCGAGGTCGTGCGGGTTGCCCATGCCCGCGGCGTGCCGGTGCTGGTCGATGCCGCCGCGCAATTGCCGCCGGCCGGGAACCTGCGGCGCTTCATCGCGGAGGGCGCCGATCTGGTGGCATTCTCCGGCGGCAAGGCGATCGGTGGGCCGCAGGCCTCGGGCCTTCTTGCCGGAACGAAGGCGCTGATCCAGGCGGCGGCGCTCAACCAGCTCGATCACGACATCGGCTTTGCGGAGTGGGATCCGCCGCCCGATCTGATCGACAAGGCCAAGGTCAAGGGCCTGCCGGCCAGCGGCATCGGCCGCGCCGCCAAGGTCGGCAAGGAGCAGATCGTGGGCCTTTTGACCGCGCTGCGCCTGTTTCTCGAGGAGCCGCACGACCTGCGCCGGGCCGCCTGGCGGACGTGCTGCGATGAACTGGCGCGGGCTCTCGACGGGATCGCCGGCACGAGCGTGCGGGTGGTCGACGGCACGGTGCCGATGGTCGAGCTCGCGATCGACGAGCAGGCACGCGGCTGTTCGGCCGCGGAACTGGCGCGCCGGCTGCAGGCGGGTGATCCGCCGGTGGCCGTCAGCCACCGCAAGCTGCGCCAGGGCGTCCTGCTGATGGGGCCGACCTGCCTGAAGCCCGGGGAGCCGGCGCTGGTGGGTATCGCCGTGCGTGCGGCATTGGGGCGGCGATAGTGGAGATCTATTTCCCGATCGCGAACATGGCGATGCCTACGATCGCGCCGTTGCTGATCGGCGCGGTGGTCGGCATTCTGTCGGGCCTGTTCGGCGTGGGCGGCGGGTTTCTGATGAACCCGCTTCTGATCATGCTGGGCGTGCCGCCGACCGTGGCGGTTGCGACCGGAACCCTGCAAATCACCGCCGCGTCGATCTCCGGCTCCTTCACGCATTGGCGGCGCGGCACGCTCGATCTGTCGCTGTCGCTGTGCATGGTCGCGGGCGGCCTGTTAGGCGCGCTGGCCGGCAATCGCTCGTTCGTACTGCTGAAAAGCCTGGGCCAGATCGATCTGGTGATCGCGCTCGCCTACGTGATCCTGCTGGGGTCGATGGGCGCAATGATGATGACCGAAAGCGTGCACGCGATCCTGCGCCGCCGCGCCGCCCAGCCGGTGCGCGGCAAGCTGCACCCGCATGGCTGGCTGCACGGCCTGCCGTTCAAGGTCAAGTTCCGCAAGTCGCGCCTCTATATCAGCGTGTTCATCCCGGGCGGCATCGGCTTCATCGTCGGCGTGATGACGGCGATCATGGGGGTGGGCGGGGGCTTCCTGGCGATCCCGGCGATGATCTACCTGATGGCGATGCCGGTCAGCCTGACCATCGGCACTTCGCTGATGCAGATCACCGTGGTGAGCGCCGTCGTGGTGCTGCTGCACGCCGTCACCACCTACGGCGTGGACCTGGTCCTGGGGCTGCTGCTAATCCTGGGCGGAGTGGCGGGCGCGCAGATCGGCACCATGTTCGGGCAGAAGCTGCGCGGCGAGGAGACCCGATTCCTGCTGGCGCTGATCGTGCTGGCGGTATGCGGCTACGTCTTCTACGGCCTGGTGGCGACGCCGGACGAGCTCTACACGATCGAATACAGGCCGGTCGAGGGTTAACGGCCGCGGCCGCCGGCCTTGCGCCAGCGCGCGAAAAAATGCTCTACTCGCAAAGGTTTCGCCAATCGGGCGCTACCGCCCGCCGATTTTGGGTCCGCGCGAAGCGCGTGCAGATGGGAAGACCATGGCCGAGCAGCAGCCTGCCAAGCCGCCTGTAACGATCAAGAAATACGCCAACCGGCGGCTCTACAACACCGCGACCAGCAGCTACGTGACCCTCGACCATCTCTGCCAGATGGTGAAGGAGGGCACCGATTTCGTGGTCTACGACGCCAAGACCGGCGAGGACATCACCCGCAGCGTGCTCACCCAGATCATCGTCGAGGAGGAGGGCAAGGGACAGAACCTGCTGCCGATCAGCTTCCTGCGCCAGCTCATCAGCTTTTACGGCGACAACCTGCAATGGCTGGTGCCGCGCTACCTCGAGCATTCGATGAAGTCCTTCGCGCGCAACCAGGAGCAGATGCGCAAGTACATGCAGGACGCGCTCGGCGGCCTGTTCCCCTTCGGCCAGTTCGAGGAGATGGGCAAGCAGAACATGGCGCTGTTCGAGCGCGCGATGAAGATGTTCTCGCCCTTCCCGGTGGAGCAGGGCGGCGCGGGCGAGAACAAGCCCGGCGAGGGCGGCAGCGAGCTCGAGACGCTCAAGGACCGGCTCAACGCGCTGCAGCGCGAGATCGACCAGATGACCAAGAAGCGCGGCTAGGACCGCGCCGCGGCCGGGGCGGGCAGGGATGCGCCTCCTGGCGCTCGGCGTTGCACTCGTTTGCCTGGTTTCATCGGCCGGGGCGGGCGAGCCCGCGCCAGGCGGCACGCTGCGCGCGGTTTTCCTGGCCGGCAATCCGGTGCAGGGGCGGATCGACGCGGCAGGCATCCCCGGCGGACCGGCGGCCGAACTGACGCGCGAACTGGCCCGCCGGCACAACGTCGCGGTAAGCCTCACCGGCGTGCCGTGGGTGAGGGCGGTGATCGACGCCGTGAGATCCGGCGCAGCCGAGATCGGCTTCCTCGCCTTCGATCCCGAGCGCGCGGCCGAGGTGGACTTCTCGCAACCCTATTCCCTGGCGCACAACACCTATCTGGTGCCCGAGGATTCCGCCATCGGGAAGGTCGCCGACGTCGACCGCGCGGGCGTGCGGATCGGCGTCGGCCAGGGCGACGCGGGCGATCTCTTCCTGCGCCGAACGCTGAAACATGCGCAGCTCGTCGCCAATCCCGGCGGGTCGATGGACACGGCGCTGCGCCTGCTCGCGGGCGGCGAGATCGAGGCCTATGCCGCCAACCGCCAGCGCCTGACCGAGGCGATCGCGCAGATCGCCGGCATGCGCCTGCTGCCCGACAATTTCCTCGCCGTGCAACAGGCGATCGTCGTGCCCAAGGGCGCCGCCGAGCGCCTTTCGATCGTCAACGCCTTCCTGGTGGAGGCCCGCAAGTCGGGCCTGGTCCGCGACGCCATCGCGCGGGCAGGGCTGCACGGCGTCGACGTGGCGCCGGCGCCATAGGCCGCTACTCCGTCCTGAGCGCCTCGATCGGGTCGAGGCGGGCGGCGCGCTGGGCGGGGTAGAAGCCGAAGAACACGCCGACGGCGAAGCTGAAGCCAACGGCCAGTACCACCGCCTCGGGCTGGATCAGGGTAGGCCAGCCGGCCCAGGCGGCGGCGCCATAGGCGCCCAAAATCCCGCCCAACACGCCGATGGCGCCGCCGATCGTTGCCAGGGTCGTCGCCTCGATCAGGAACTGCGAGCGTATGTCGCGCGGCCTTGCGCCCACGGCCAGGCGCAGGCCGATCTCGCGCGTGCGCTCGGTCACCGACACCAGCATGATGTTCATGATCCCGATGCCCCCAACCATCAGCGACACGGTCGCGACCGCGGCGAGCAGGAAGGCCAGCGTGCGCGCCGAGGCGTCGCGCGTGGCGGCGATCTCGGTCAGGTTGCGCACCTGGAAGTCGTCGTCCTGGTTCGCCAGCAGCCGGTGACGCTGGCGCAGCAACTCGCGCATCGCGGTCTCGGCTTCCGAGGTGTCCTCGCCGTCGCGGATCTTGACGATCATCGAGTTGATGGTGCGGGCCTTTGACAGCGTGGTGCCCAGCACGCGGTTCTTGGCGGTCGTGATCGGGATCAGCAGCGTGTCGTCCAGGTCCCAGCCCTGCGCGCTCTGGCCCTTGCGCTCGAGCAGGCCGATCACCGTGAAGGGCACGTTCTTGATGCGCACCTCCTGGCCGACCGGATTGCCCTCGGGGAACAGGTTGGTCGATACGGTTTCGCCGATGATCGCCACCTTGGCGGCCCCGCTGATGTCCTCGGCGGTGAAGGGGCGGCCGGCGGACAGGGCCCATTCGCGCGCCTCGAAATAGGTGGGCGTGGTGCCGATCGCGGTCGTCGACCAGTTCAGTCCCCCGGCGACGATCTGCACGGTGCCGCGCACCGTCGGCACTGCCACCTGCACGGCCGGGATTTCGCGCTCCAGCGCGATCGCGTCGTCCTCGGTCAGGGTCTGGCGCGAGCCCGAGCCCATGCGCACGCCGCCCGAGGTCACCGAGCCCGAGATCACCATGATGATGTTGGAACCCAGCACGTTGATCTGCTCGATGACGCGCTGGCGCGCGCCGCTGCCCACGGCCACCATCGCCACCACCGACGCCACGCCGATGATGATCCCGAGCATGGTCAGAATGCTGCGCAGGATGTTGGCGTGCAGCGCGTCGAGCGCCGAGCGTAGGGCCTCGAAGTAGCTCATGCCGCCACCGGCTCGTCCACGTCCGCTTCCCGCGGGAGCTCGGCCAGCATCGCCCGTGCATCGGCC
>CAYMTM010000080.1:0-19177 GCA_964393375.1 uncultured Rhodospirillaceae bacterium | reverse complement strand
CGTCCAGCGCCGTCGTCGGCTCGTCGGCAACCAGCAGCGCCGGGCGGCAGGCCAGCGCCATCGCGATCATCGCGCGCTGGCGCATTCCGCCCGAGAGCTGGTGCGGATAGGCCTTGGCGCGCCGCTTCGGGTCGGGGATGCCGACATGGGCGATCATTTCCACCGCGGCATCGCGCGCCGCGCGCGCGTCCATCGCGCGGTGCAGCAGGAACGCCTCGGCCACCTGTGCGCCGATCGGGTAGACCGGATTCAGCGCCGCCGCAGGATCCTGGAAGACCATCGCAACACGCTGGCCGCGATGGCGCTGCAGCGCGTCGTCATCGAGCGCCATCACATCCTGCCCGTCCAGCACGATTGCTCCCGCTTCGATCCGTCCGGGCGGCGGCACCAGGCGCAGAAGCGCCAGCGCCGCCACGGTCTTGCCGCAGCCGCTTTCGCCCACCACGCCGAGGGTGCGGCCGGCGGCGATCGCATAGCCGAGGTTTTCGACCACGCGGCGCGGTCCGGCACGCGACGGAAAGGCGACGGTCAGGGCGCGGACCGCGAGCAGCGGTGCAGTCGGGGCAGTGGGCGGTGCCTCCGCCGGGCTTACTCCGCGCGCCAATATTCGATCCAAAGGGTCGAGACGTTCTGGTGCCCGGTCGGCGTGACGCCCTTCAGCCATTTCGGCAGCACGAACACGTCGGCGCGAAAATACAGCGGCAGCACCGGCAGGTCCGTCCAGTAGAGCACCTGCAACTGCCGCCATAGCTCCTTGCGCTTGTCGCGGTCCAGCTCGATCTCGATCGCCTCGATCAGCGCGTCCATCGCCTTGCTGCTGTAGCCGGTATAGTTCTGTCCGGCATAGTTGTTCTGGGCGGTGGGGATTTCCTGCGAGTGCAGGGTCGAGCGCGGCAGGTTCTCCGGACTGCTGACCCAGGCGAACATGGCGAGGCCGGTGAACCTGCGCTTGGTGACGGTCTCGCCGAAGAACACGCGCGCCGGCTCGTTGCGGATGCGGATGTCGACGCCGACCTGGCGCCATTGCGCCTGCAGCACCTGTTGCACCGTCTCGCGGCTGCGGTTTCCCGCGGTCGTCATCAGCTCCAGCGACAGTTTCTCGCCCTGGGCGTTCTGGCGCACGCCGCCCGGCCCCGCCTTCCAACCCGCCTCGTCGAAGGCCTGCCCGGCGGCCTTGGGGTCGTAGGGATGCGGCTTCAGGTCGGCGGCATGGATCCAGTCGAGTGGGCTGACCGAGGTCGCGGCCACGGGCTGCTTGCCCCCGAACAGCTTGTCGCTGATCGCCTGGCGGTCGAGCGAGACCAAGAGCGCCCGGCGCAGCTTGGGGTCCTTCAGTACCGGATTGTCCAGGTTGAGGTCGATATGCTCGTAGATCAGCCCGGGCTTGAAGATCACCTCGAACTTGTCGGCATGGCGCTTCTCGAAGGCCAGGCCCTGGTCCAGGGTCAGGCCCAACTCGCCGGCGATGTAGTCGATCGCACCCGACAGGAGATTGGCCTCCAGCGCCGCGGTGTTCTCCACGGCGCGGAAGACCAGGCGCCTGAACTTCGGTTTCTCGCCGTACCAGGTGGGGTTGGGTTCCAGTGCGATGTGCGATCCGGCCTTGGCCTCGACGATGCGGTAGGGGCCGAAATACAGGCCCGGATTGGTCGGATCGGCGTCGTAGCGCGTGCGGTTGCGGTACTCCTGGGGCTCGGCGAAATGCGCCGCCTCGATATGCGCGGGGAGCACCTGGAAATCGTTGATGGCGCTGTACTCGTAGGTCAGCTTGTCGAAATGAAGCGTGAAGGTCTTGGCGTCCTTGACGTCCAGCTTGTAGGCGCGGCGATAGAATTCGGCGGCCGCAACGCCGCTCTGCGGATGCCGCCCGACCGACCAGGTGAACATCACGTCCTTGGTCGAGACCGGCGTGCCGTCGCCCCAGGTGGCGTTGGGTTGGATCGTATAGGTGACGGCGATACCCTTCTTGCCGTCCGGCAGTTCCTCGACCTTGGCCAGCCCGTTCTCGATCGTCGGCAGGACCGTGCACAGCATGCAGCCGAGCTGCCATTTCGCGTCATAGGCCGTGAACGGCCGGCGCGTCGTCGAGATCACCAGCGTCTTGGCCAGCATCGATTCGATGTTCGGGTGCAGGGTGGCGGGGTATTGCGTCATCCCGATCACCAGCTCGTCCTTGGCCGCCAGGGCCGGGCCGGCAGCGCTCAGGGCAAGCAGCAGGGCGAGCGGGCGCGACAACCGCGTCATCATCGGGCCAGTTTAGCCAAGAATGCCTGGCCGTACAGCGGGGCAGCATGGTTGGCCCGCCAATGCACGGGTTGCTAGGATTGGCGTCGACGCGCAACGGGGGAAAACACGTGGCAATGCCGATCTTCCACATGATCGCGGGCGGCTCGCGGCCGGTGGCGCCCTACAGCCACGCCGTCGAAGCCGAAGGCTGGGTGTTCGTGACCGGCCAGCTTGCCAACGATCCAGTGGACGACACGCGGCCTTTCCCGCCGGACATCGAGGGCCAGACGCGAAGGGTGATGGAAAACCTGCGCATCGTGCTGGCGGGCGTAGGGCTAGGCTTCGAGCACGTGGTCATGGCGCGCGTGTTCCTGACCGACTTCAAGGCCCACTACGCGGCGATGAACGAGGTGTACCGGTCCTACTTCGCGGCCGGCCGGCTGCCGGCGCGGACCTGCGTCGGCGTGACCGACCTCGCCCGCGGCGGCCTGGTGGAGATCGACCTCGTCGCTCGGCGGCCCTAGAAGGGGGCGGATGGCAGGAGGAGATCAATGTCAGTCGCGCTGCATTCCGTCCTTACCTGCCCAAGCTGTGGGCACGCCGAGACATTGGCCATGCCGACCGACGCCTGCATCGTGCGGTACGAATGCCGTGGCTGCGGCGCGACGATGGCGCCCATGCCGGGCGATTGCTGCGTGTTCTGCTCCTACGGCTCCGTGCCCTGTCCCCCCGTGCAGCAAGCGCGGGCGGCAGGCGCGCGGTCCGGATGCTGCTGACTACTGTGCGGCCAGCGCCAGGCGGGGCCGGGGCGCGAAGCTGTCGGCCGAGACCTCGGGCCAGTAGGCCGAGAAGACGGGGTTGTTGGACGAACCTAGAAGCAGTTCGCCGGGCATGAGGAAATCGTAGAGCAGGGCGGCCGACCTGATCTCGGTGGGCGAGACGCGCCGCATCAGGTGTGCGGGGCGCAGCTCGCTCGGGTGGCTCAACCCCGCCGCCGCCACGAGCTCCGCCAAAGCGGCCAGGGTGTTGCGGTGGAAGTTGCATACCCGCTCGGCCTTGTCCGGCACCACCAGCGCCTTCTGCCGCTGGCCGTCCTGGGTCGTGACGCCGGTCGGGCAGTGCCCGGTGTGGCAGGCCTGGGCCTGGATGCAGCCCAGCGCGAACATGAAGCCGCGCGCGGCATTGCACCAGTCCGCGCCCAGCGCCATGGCGCGGGCAATGTCGAAGCCGGTCACGATCTTGCCGCTGACGCCCAGTTTGACCTTGTCGCGTACGCCGATACCCACCAGCGTGTTCTGCACGAACAGCAGACCTTCGCGCAGCGGCATGCCGACATGGTCGGTGAATTCCAGAGGCGCGGCGCCGGTGCCGCCCTCCGCGCCGTCCACAACGATGAAATCCGGCGTGATGCCGGTGTCGAGCATCGCGCGCGCGATCGCCAGGAACTCCCAGGGATGCCCGACGCAGAGCTTGAAGCCGGTCGGCTTGCCGCCGCTCAAGTGCCGCAGGCGCTGGACGAAGCGCAGCAGCTCTGCGGGCGTCGAGAACGCGGAATGGGCGGCCGGCGACAGGCAGTCCTTGCGCGGCTCGATGCCGCGCGCCTCGGCGATCTCCGCCGTCACCTTGGGCCCCAGCAGCACGCCGCCATGGCCGGGCTTGGCGCCCTGGCTCAGCTTGATCTCGATCATCCTGACCTGCGAATCGCGCGCCTGCCCGGCGAACCGCTTTTCGTCGAACCGCCCGTCGGCGTCGCGGCAGCCGAAATAGCCGCTGCCGATCTCCCAGATCAGGTCGCCGCCGTACTCGCGATGGTAGCGGCTGATGCTCCCCTCGCCGGTATCATGGGCGAAACCGCCCATCTTGGCGCCTTTGTTGAGCGCGCGGATCGCGTTGGCGCTGAGCGCTCCGAAGCTCATCGCCGAGATGTTGAAGACCGAGGCGTCGTAGGGCAGGGTGCATTCGGGCCCGCCGATGCGGATGCGGAAATCGTGGCCATTCAAACTGGCGGCAGCGATCGAATGGTTGATCCATTCGTGGCCGGGCGCGTAGATGTCGAGCTGGGTGCCGAAGGGACGCTTGTCCAGCACGTTCTTGGCGCGCTGGTAGACGATCGAGCGCTGGGCGCGCGAGAACGGCGTTTGGTCCAGATCGTTCTCCAGGAAGTACTGGCGGATCTCGGGGCGGATGAACTCCAAAAAGAAGCGCAAATGCCCGATGATCGGGTAGTTGCGGCGGATCGACTGGCGGGTCTGGTTGATGTCGCGCACCCCCACCAGCACCAGCGCCGCGGCGACGCCGGCCACGACCAGCGCCCAGGGCTGCCAGGGCGCGATCGCCAGCGCGGCGATGAGCGCGGTGGCGGAAAGCGTCAGCGCCAGGTTGCGCGGAGCGAACAGCGTTGCCGTGTCGTGCATGGGCGCCTCCGAACGTCCGCCTCCGCCCCGCCCGGACCGCGTCGTGCTTGCGCGGATCTTGGACGGGAGCTGCCCTGGATAGACGCCTTAGCCTTAAGGTGCGGTGAGAATTCGTGGTTAAGATTTGGTAAAGGAGCCGTGACGGCGTAGGCTGTGGCCCATCAGACAACCCTTTCGGAACAAGGGAATGCCGAAGAACGTCGTCCAGCCCCTCGGCGGCAACGTGCTGCCGCGTTTCGCCGGCCCGGCCACCATGATGCGCCTGCCCGCGCACGACAGCGCGCGCGACCTCGATGCCTGCTTCGTGGGCGTGCCGATCGACCAGGGCACCTCGAACCGCCCGGGCGCGCGCTTCGGCCCGCGCCAGATCCGCGCCGAGTCAGCGCATCTGCGGCCCTACAACATGGGCACGCGCGCCGCCCCCTTCGACGCCCTGGCCGTGGGCGATGTCGGCGACGTGCCGGTAAATCCCTACGACCTCAAGGCCTCGATCCCGATCATCGAGAAGTTCTACGACGACATCCTGAAGCACGACTGCAAGCCGCTGACCATGGGCGGCGACCACACCATCGTGCTGCCGATTCTGCGCGCGCTGAAGCGAAAATACGGCCCGGTCGGCCTGGTGCATGTCGACGCGCACGCCGACATCAACGACACGATGTTCGGCGAGAAGATCGCGCACGGCACGCCGTTCCGCCGGGCGATGGAGGAGGGGCTGGTCGATGGCAAGCGCGTGGTTCAGATCGGCCTGCGCGGCACTGGCTATGCGGCCGAGGATTTCGACTGGCCGCGCGCCCAGGGCTTCCGCGTCGTGCAGGCCGAGGAGTGCTGGTACAAATCGCTGGCGCCGCTGATGGAAGAGGTGCGCGCGCAGATGAAGGGCGGCCCTGTCTACATCACCTTCGACATCGACGGGCTCGACCCCTCGGTCGCACCCGGCACCGGGACGCCCGAGCCCGGGGGCCTGACCGGCTCGCAAGGGCTCGAGATCATCCGCGGCTGCAAGGGGCTCCACGTGGTGGGCGGCGACCTGGTGGAGGTCTCGCCGCCCTACGACACCAGCGGCAACACGGCGCTGCTCGCCGCCGGCCTGTTGTTCGAGATGCTCTGCGTGCTGCCCGGCGTGCCGTACCGGACTAACTAGGCTAGACGCCGAGCAGTGCGCGCACCGAGGCTATATCGGGGAAGACGTAGTCCGGCCGGGGCACGTCGGGCGAGAGCGCGATGCCCCGGCGGTTGATCCAGCAGATCGTCAGGCCCAGCGGCTTGCCGCCCACCAGGTCGGTGAACTGCGACTGGCCGCAATGCAGGATCGCCTCGGCGCCGAGGCCGGACTGCGCCAGCAGGTACTTGAACAGCGCGCCGTCCGGCTTGTAGCCGCGGGCGCGCTCGGCGGTGCACACCAGGTCGAAGTCGCGGCCCAAGGGCGTACGCGCCAGCAGGTCGTCGTCGATGTTCGACACCACGGCCAGGCGGTAACGCTTGGCCAAGCCGGCCAAGGTCTCGGCGACGTCCGGATAGAGCGGGAACTTGTCGAAGGCATCGAAGTAGAGCTGGATCAGGCCCGGGTCGCCGGAAAGGCGGTAGTGCCGGAAAGTCACGGCCAGGGAATCGCGGCAAATTGCCTTGTAGGGACGCCAGGGCTGCCAATAGGCCCTGATGTTCGTCTCTTCCCAGTGCTTCCAGAACGCCTTCACGTCGACGCCACGCGCGCCAGCCCTGTCCAGGATCGCCTCGAACGCGCCGTAGGACCCTTCGCGCACGCCGATCAGCGTGCCGAAGACGTCGAAGGACAGCAGCCTGATCGCGGCCGGGTCGATCACCGGTCCTTCGCGTGATATTCGGGGTTCGGCATCATGTCGAGCGCGTGCGCCATGCGGTTCGACATGTTGAAGAACGCTACGGTATCGGCGATGTCGAAGATGTCGGCGTTGCTGAAGCCCGCCTTGCGCAGGCCCTTGCGGTCGGCTTCGTCGATCAGCCGGGGCGTCTCGGTCAGCTTCCAGGCAAAGTCGAGCATGGCGCGCTGGCGCCTGCTCAGGTCCGCCACGCGATAGTTCATGGCCAACATCTCGCCGAGCTCGGGATCGCCCGAGAGCTGGCGCACCGCCTGGCCGTGCGCCACCAGGCAGTAGTAGCAGCGGTTGGCCGAGGACACGACGACCGCAATCATCTCGCGCTCGAGTTTGCTCAAGCCGGACTCGCCCAGCATCAGCTCGTTGTAGGTATTGATGAAGTTGCGCAGCTTCTGCGGCCGCGCCGCCAGCGCCCGCAGGACATAGGGCACCAAGCCCAGCTTCTCCTGGCAGACCTTGAAGTATTTCTGCAGGTCCTTGTCGAGCGTCTTCGTCGCAGGCACCGGCAGGCGCATGATGTGCTTGGGCTGGGGCATCTCGGTCCTCTCGCGTTTCCTTCACCCGCCGCGCCGCGCTCGGCGCCCTCTTCCAGGGGGAGGGTGGGACCTGTCGCCTGAGCGACGGGAAGGTGACGGAACTCAGTCTAGCCCGCACTGTGCGCGCTGGCGCAGCAGGTGGTCGGCCAGCACCAGCGCCAGCATCGCCTCGCCCACCGGCACGGCGCGGATGCCGACGCAAGGGTCGTGGCGGCCCTTGGTGGAGATTTCGGTGTCCTTGCCGTCAATGGTGACGGTCTTGCGCGGGCTGAGGATCGAGCTGGTGGGCTTGACTGCGAAGCGCACCACGATGTCCTGACCCGAGGAGATGCCGCCCAGGATGCCGCCGGCATGGTTCGAAAGGAACTGCGGCCCGTCGTTGCCCATGCGCATCTCGTCGGCGTTCTGCTCGCCCGAAAGCAGCGCCGCGCCGAACCCCGCGCCGATTTCCACGCCCTTGACGGCGGTGATGCTCATCATCGCCTTGGCGATCTCGCCGTCCAGCTTGTCGAACACCGGCTGGCCCAGCCCAGCCGGCACGTTCGAGGCTACCACCTCGATCACCGCTCCGATCGACGAGCCTGCCTTGCGAATGCCATCCAGGTAGTCGGCCCAGACCTCGGCCATCTTGGCATCCGGGCTGAAGAACGGGTTGCGGTCGATCTCGTCCCAGTCCCAGCGCGCAACATCGATGCGATGCGCCCCCATCTGCACCAGGGCGCCGCGGATCTCGACGCCGCCCGGCACCAGGTGGTCCAGCACCTTGCGCGCAACCGCGCCGCCAGCGACGCGTGTCGCTGTCTCGCGGGCCGAGGATCGCCCGCCCCCGCGATAGTCGCGGATGCCGTACTTCTTCCAGTAGGTGTAGTCGGCATGGCCCGGGCGGAACTTGTCCTTGATGTCGGAATAGTCCTTGCTGCGTGCGTCGACGTTCTGGATCTCCAGCGCGATCGGCGCGCCGGTGGTCTTGCCCTCGAACACCCCCGACAGGATCTTCACCTGATCGGGTTCCTGGCGCTGGGTGGTGAAGCGCGACTGGCCCGGCCGCCGCCGGTCCAGCCAGGGCTGGATGTCGGCCTCGCTCAAGGGGATCAGCGGCGGGGTGCCGTCCACCACGCCGCCGATCGCCGGCCCGTGGCTCTCGCCCCAGGTGGTCAGGCGGAACAGATGGCCGAACGTGTTGCCGCTCATGGGCCAATCAGTACAGGACGGCTCAGGTGCCGTCGACGGACTTGAAATTCCTCAGCATCTCCGCGACCTTCGGCGCCGCGTCCACGGCCAGCATGCCCACCACGTGGTAGCCGCTGTCGACATGGTGCACCTCGCCCGTCACGCCCGAGCTGAGGTCGCTCAACAGGTAGAGCGCGGCGCCGCCGACCTCGTCGATCGAGACGTTGCGCCTGAGCGGCGCGTTGAGCTCATTCCATTTCAGGATATAGCGGAAATCGCCGATGCCGGCCGACGCCAGCGTACGGATCGGTCCGGCCGAAATGCAGTTCACGCGGATACCGTGCTTGCCCAGGTCCGCGGCCAGGTATTTCACGCTGGCCTCCAGCGCGGCCTTGGCCACGCCCATGACGTTGTAGTGCGGCATTACGCGCTCGGCGCCGGCGTAGCTGAGCGTCAGCATGCTGCCGCCATCCTTCATCAGCGGCACCGCGCGCTGCGCCAGCGCCGTGAAGGAGTAGCAGGACACATCCATGGTCATCGCGAAGTTCGCGCGCGAGGTGCGCACGTAGTCGCCCTTCAGCTCCTCGCGGTCCGAGAAAGCGACGGCATGAACCAGGAAGTCGAGCCTGCCCCACTTCGCGGCGATCGCGGCGAACACAGCGTCCATGCTGGCGTCATTCGTGACGTCGCAATCCATGATGATGGCGGCGCCCAGCTGCTCGGCCAGCGGCTGCACGCGTTTGCCCATGGCATCGCCCTGGAACGTGATGGCGAGTTCCGCACTCTGCCTGCGTACGGCGGTCGCGATGCCCCAGGCCAGCGACCGGTCGTTGGCGACGCCGAGGATCAGACCGCGCTTGCCTTCCATCAGCGCCTTGGCGTCGCTCATCGCAAATCCTCGTTCCTCGCATTGTCCTCGGCGGGACGCCGATAAGGTGGGGCGGTACGAAATCGCCGGCATCCTACACGAACCGAAGCAGCGGTCAAAGGTACGCGGCCATCGCAGAAGCGCCTGTTTCGACACGGAGTTTCCGCTCCGGGCGGGTTGCGTTATAGTCTCGTTTCATGCGGGGAATCAGCCGATTCGGCCGGGCCTTGGCGGCCACGCATCCCGGGAGCGCGCTTGCGGGGCTGCGCGAGCGCGAATGGGCGGAAACCGGCCGGCATGTATGGTCCAGGCTCAGCGACGCAGTCGGCCTGGTGGTCTACACGGCCGGGCGCTTCTATCGCGACCGCTGCCCCCAGGTCTCAGCCTCGCTCACCTACACCACGCTGCTGTCGATGGTCCCGCTCCTGACCATAGCGTTCGCGATCCTGGCCGCCTTCCCGGTGTTCGAGGGCATCCGCGAGCAGGCCCAGGCCATGCTGTTCGAGAACCTGGTGCCGGAGATCGGCGAGACGGTGTCGAAGGCGCTCAGCGGCTTTACCGCCAACATGGGCAAGACCACCGCCTTCGGGATCGTGTTCGTGGCCGTCACCTCGATCCTGACCTTGAACACGATCGAGACCGTGTTCAACACGATCTGGCGCGCCGGCGAGCCGCGCAGCATGGTGCTGCGCGTGCTCAGCTACTGGGCGATGCTGACGATCGGCCCGCTGCTGTTCGGCGCCAGCCTGTCGCTGTCGAGCTACCTGTTCACCCTGCAGCACACGCTCAGCCTGCAGTTCCTCGGCCGCGCCCTGATTCAGCTCGCCAGTCTGTTGCCGTTTCTCCTGTCCGTTTGCGGCTTCATCCTCCTGTTCCAGGTGGTGCCGAACTTCCCCGTGCACCGGCGCAACGCCGTGATCGGCGGCATCGTCACCGCCGTGCTGTTCGAACTGCTCAAGCGCGGCTTCGGCCTCTATATCGCGAAGTTCGCCAGCTACCAGGTGGTCTACGGCGCCCTGGCGGCCGTGCCGATCTTCATGCTGTGGGTCTACCTGTGCTGGATGGTCGTGCTATTCGGGGCCGAGCTGACCGCCTCGCTGCCGGAGTGGCGCGCGGGCCGCGGCTTCGGCAAGTCGATCGTGACGCCGGGACGCAAGCTGGGCGTGGCGCTGGCGCTGCTCGCGGCGATCTTCAACAAGACCCGCCGCGGCGAGATGTTCCGCGACCGCCACCTCCTCGCCAAGGTGCCCTCGGGCTCGGACCTGCTGGGCGACGTCCTGGCGCGGCTGGTCAAGGGCGGGTTCGTCGCGCGCGGCGAGAAGGGGCAATGGCTCTTGGCGCGTGACCTCGAGACGACCAGCCTGCACGACCTGTTCGACTGCCTGGACCTTACCCTGGGACCGACCGACATGCGGGGCGAGGATCGGCATGCCTGGCACGACCGGCTCGACGCGCTGCTCGGCGCTGCCGACCGTACCAACCGCGAGCGCTTCGCGATCAGCCTGAAGCAGCTCCTGACCCACGAGCTGACGGAGGACGAGGCCAACGTCGTCGCCGAGGCCCGTCCGCGAGCCGCGCAATAGGTCCGGTCCTGCAGTCCATGTCCACGAAAGTCGATCTGGCCGGCCAGGTCGCCATCGTCACCGGCGCGGCGCGCGGGATCGGCCTGGGCATCGCGCGGCTGCTGCAGGCCCGCGGCGCCAGCGTCGTGATCTGGGACCGCGACCTGAAGCCGCTCGACGCGACCCGGGATTTCATGCCCGCGCGCGCCGATGTCGTCGACGTCGCGAACTATGCCTCGGTCGAGGCCGCGTTCAACGCGGCTGTCGCGGCCTTCGGCCAAGTGCATATCCTGGTCAACAACGCGGGCATCAACGGGCCGATCCTGCCGACCTGGGACTATCCGCTGGCGGAATGGGACCGGGTGGTTGCAGTCGACATGACCGCCGTCTTCTATGCCTGCCGCCTGGCCGCGCGCCATATGCGGGAGAAGGGCTACGGCCGCATCGTCACCGTAGCCTCGATCGCCGGCAAGGAAGGCGTGCCCAACATTTCCGCCTACTCGGCCGCCAAGGCCGGAGTCATCGGCTTCTCCAAGGCGCTGGCGAAGGAGCTGACCGACGCGAACGTGACGGTCAACTGCATCGCGCCGGCAATGACCGAAACCGACCTGCTCAAGGGCATGACCGAGGAGCACATCCGCGCCATGAAGGCCAAGATCCCGATGGGCCGGTTGGTGCAGATCGACGAAGTGGCCGAGATGGCCGCCTGGATCGCCAGCCCGGCCTGCAGCTTCACCACCGGCTTCGTCTTCGACATCTCCGGCGGCAGGGCGACGTATTAGGCATCACGCATGCGCAGACCCGACTCAAATCAATGATTTAGGGATCTACTTGACTCTCGTCCTCCCATCATTAGAATGAATGTTTAAATGATCACCCGTCTTATCCGGAAGCCGGCACCGACGCCGGTCGCGCAAATCGGGGCGGACGAGTCGGCCCGTCTGGCCGACATGTTCCGCCTATTGGGCGACCCCTCGCGGCTGCGCATCCTGCTCGCCTGTCTCGACCGGCCGACGAACGTCGGCGCCATCGCCGAGGGCACCGGCCTGTCCATATCGCTGGTCAGCCATCACTTGCGCCTGCTGCGCGCGGCGCGGCTGGTGCGGGCCACGCGCCAGGGCAAGCACGTGTTCTACCAAGGCGCGGACGAGCACGTCCGCTGCGTGATCCGGGACATGGTGACCCATCTGGGCGAACCCGAGGACGCGGACGAGGAGCATTGAGATGAGCGGTTGCGGCTCCTGCGGTTGCCACGAAGTGCCGAAGACGACCGACGCCGCGTTCCGCCGCGTGCTGTGGATCGCGCTGGCGGTCAACGCCGCAATGTTCGTAACCGAGGCCGCCTCCAGCTTCGCCGCCGGTTCGACCGCGCTGCTTGCCGACTCGCTCGACTTCTTCGGGGATGCCGCGAACTACGCGATCTCGCTCTACGCGCTGGCGCTGGGCGTCATGGCGCGCTCGCGCGCCGCGCTCGTCAAAGGCCTGACCATGGGCGCGATCGGACTCTGGGTCATCGGCGCGGCCGCGCACAAGATCGCGACCGGCGCGGTGCCGGACGCCCTCATCATGGGCCCGGTGGGCCTGCTGGCGCTCGCCGCCAACGTTTTCGTGGCCGGCCTCGTATTCCGCCACCGCCACGGCGACGCCAACCGCGAATCGGTCTGGCTGTGCAGCCGCAACGACGCGATCGGCAATATCGTGGTGGTGCTCGCCGCCAGCGGCGTGTTCGCCACCGGCAGCTACTGGCCGGACGTGATCGTGGCCGCGGCGATGGCGTCCTTGAGCCTGAGCGCAGCCTGGCGCGTGGTCCGCCGCGCGGCGGCCGAGCTGGTCGTGGCGCGCGCCGCGCCTGCGTCCGCCCCCGGCGCGGCCGGGTAGCTCACCCCTCCCAGCCCTCTCCGCGGCGGACCTTGTAGGGGCGGGACTTGCCCCAGGTCTCGACGAAACGGGCCAGCTCGGCGTCCGGCGGGTCGGGCAGCACGACCTTCAAGGTCACGTACTGGTCGCCGCGCTCGCCCTTCTTGCCGTGAGCGACGCCGCGACCCTTGAGCCTGAGCTTGGTGCCGGTGTTCGCGCCCTTGGGCAGCTTGACCGCCACCCGCCCCTCGATCGTCGGAACCTCGATCGACCCGCCCAGCACCGCCTCCTGCAGCGTGATCGGCGCATCGATATGGATGTCCGCGCCCTCGCGGCGGAACAGCGCGTGCGGCTTGACCGTGATCTCGATGAAGGCGTTGCCCGCCGGCCCGCCGCCCAGGCCGGGCGAGCCCTGCTGCTTCAACCGCAGCACCGTGCCGCTCTCCGTACCGGCCGGGATGTTGACGTCCAGCGTGCGCCCGTCCGCCAGCTTGATGCGCTTTGTGCCGCCGCGCGCGGCCTCCAGGAAATCGACCGTCAGCGTGTAGTTCACGTCGGCCCCGCGCGCGCGGAAGCTGGTGCCACCGCCGCCAGCGCCCCGCTGACGCCGGCCGCGCCCGAACAGCTCGTCGAAAATGTCCGAGGGGTCGAAGCCGGCGCCGGCCGTGCCGTCCCAAGCGCCGCCGCCCCAGGGCCCGCCGCCCGCGCCGCCGCGCCGCACCCAGGCGTCGCGGAACGCCTGGTCGGCCCGCGGATTGCCGCCGGCATCGATCTCGCCGCGGTCGAATTTTGCCCGCTTCTCGGCATCGCCCAGCAAGTCATAGGCTGCCGAAACCTCCTTGAACCGCTTCTCGATCTCCGGCTTGCCGGGGTTCAGGTCAGGGTGCAGCGACTTCGCCAGCTTGCGATACGCCTTCTTGATGTCGTCGGCCGTGGCGTCGCGCTTCACGCCGATAACGTCGTAGGGATCGCGCATCAGCCCTCGCTCGCAGGCATGAACTTCCACCGGCCGCTGGGCTGGCGGCAGGCGACGCCGCCCTTGGCCTCGCCCTGGCCCTTGATCTCCTTGCTGCCGCGCTGGCGGATCTGGATGGTCTGGTCGTACCTGCGGCAGTAGGTGCCGTCCTTGTCCTGGTAGGTGCTGGTCGGCGTGACGGTCCCGGTGGTCCCGGTCTCGGGATTGGTCCAAGGCCGCCGCGAGCCGTCGGTGGCGTATTCGAGCGCGAGCTGGGCCGAGCGCTCGGCATAGACGTCGTCCGCCTTGTCGAGCGTCTTTCCGGCCCCGAGCTGCCGGCGGAAGACGTCGAGCATCGCCACCGCGTTCGGGTCGGGCTCGGGCCGCACCAGGGTCGCGCCCGCGGCCGCCGACGGCTGGTTTGCGACGGTCGTCGCCGCTGGCTTCTTGTCTCCGCCGCCGCCCAGCCCCATACAGCCGGCAAGCGCCGCTGCCAGCGCCAGGCCCAGCACGAGGCGCAGGTCGCGCGGGCGTCGGCTGACCGGGCGAAGGCGATCGGCAGTCGGCATGGTCGGTCGGCAATCCCTGGTCACGGACACGGCACGCCCTATATCATACTTGCTCACCGACACTGCAAGTGGAGCGCCGCTCAGCGCCGGACCGCAAGGAACCGCGATGACCCCCGACGATCCCACCCCCGTTGCGCCTGCCTCGGGGCAACCGGCCGAAGGCGCGGAAGACCCGCTCGCCGTGTTCAATGCCTGGTTTGCCGAGGCTCAGCGCAGCGAGCCGAACGACGCCAACGCCGTGGCGCTGGCGACGGCCGACGCCACCGGCGCACCGTCCGTGCGCATGGTGCTGCTGAAGGACGCCGACGCGCGCGGCTTCGTCTTCTACACGAATACCGAGAGCCGCAAGGGGACCGAGCTTGCCGCCAACCCGCGCGCCGCCCTGATGTTCCACTGGAAATCCCTGCGCCGCGCCATCCGCATCGAGGGGCCGGTCGAGCGCGTCAGCGATGCCGAAGCCGACGCGTATTTCCGCTCGCGGCCGCGCGACAGCCGCATCGGCGCCTGGGCGTCGGACCAGTCCCGGCCGATGGAGGGGCGCTACGACCTGGAAAAGCGCGTCGCCGTCTATGCCGCCAAGTACGCGATCGGCGAGGTGCCGCGGCCCCCGCATTGGACCGGATTCCGCGTCCTGCCCCAGCGCATCGAGTTCTGGCGCGACCGGCCGTTCCGCCTGCACGAGCGCATCGTCTACCGCCGCCACGCGGACGGCCGCCCGGGCTGGTGGACCGAGCGCTTGTTCCCGTGACCGCGCTTTCCGCCGGTGCCGCCGGCCACCGCCGGCTGATGCGGCTTGCCACCTATGCGTCGGTCGCGGCCGCGGGCGCGCTGATCGCCGTCAAGCTGGCGGTGTGGATCGCGACGGGGTCGGTCAGCATCCTCGCCAGCCTGCTCGATTCGCTGCTGGATGCCGGGGCCTCGATGGTCAACCTGCTGGCCGTGCGCCAGGCGCTTACCCCGGCCGACCGCGAGCACCGCTTCGGCCACGGCAAAGCCGAGCCGCTGGCCGGCTTGGCGCAATCGGCCTTCATTGCCGGCTCCGCCGTACTGCTGCTGATCCAGGCGATCGAGCGGCTGATCACGCCGCAGCCCGTCGCCCATACCGGCCTCGGCGTGGCGGTCATGGCGATCTCCATCGGCGTGACCCTGGTGCTGGTGCTGTTCCAGCGGCACGTGATCGCGCGCACGAACTCGGCGGCGATCCGCGCCGACTCGCTGCACTACGTGGGCGACCTGCTGGTCAACGGCGGGGTGATCGCGACCTTGCTGCTGGCGCGCTGGCTCGACCAGCCGGTCCTCGATCCCCTGTTCGGCGGGGCGGTGGCGTTCTACATCGTCTGGAGCGCCTGGAAGATCGTGCGGCTGTCGCTCGACATGCTGATGGACCACGAGCTGCCGGACGAAACCCGCCAGCGCATCCGCGACATCTGCCTGCAGCATCCCGAGGTTCGCCGCGTGCACGATTTGCGCACGCGCGTCGCCGGGCGCGATATCTTTATCCAGGCGCATATCGAGATGGACGGGGCGATGACGCTGATGGCGGCGCACGCGGTCGCCGACGCGCTGGAATCGCAGTTGCAGGCGGCATTTCCCGGCGCCGAGGTGCTGATCCACCAGGATCCCGCCGGTATCGCCGAAAACCGCCCGCATTTCGCCTGACCGCATCGTGACGGCCGCTTCCGCCGCAACCGAGGACCAGTCGGCCCAGTTGGCGCTGCTCGCCGATCCCGCCCTGCATGGCGGGCAGAAGCCGCGGCGGATCGACACCCATGGCGCGGTGGTGTTCCTGGCCGGGGACCGCGCCTTCAAGCTAAAGCGCGCCGTCAGATTTTCGTTTCTCGACTACTCGACCGCCGAGCGCCGCCGGGCGGCAACTGCGGCGGAACTCGCGATCAATAGGCGCACCGCTCCCGATCTCTATTTGGGCGTTCGCCCGATCTTCAGCTGCCCTGGCGGCGGGCTGCGGCTGGGCGCGCTGGGCGAGGGCGCGGTGCAGGAGGGCGCGGTCGACTGGGTGCTCGAGATGCGGCGGTTCGACGACGACGCGCTGCTCGACCGGCGCGCCCGCGACGGCCGGTTGGACGAAGCGACCGCGCTGGCGTTGGCCGATGCGATCGCGGCATTTCACGACGCGGCCGCGCGCAGGCCCGAGCATGGCGGCCACGATGCAATGGCGCGGATCGTCCAGGGCGTCCTGGCCGGCCTGGCCGCGGACGGCGCATCGCTCGACCCTGCGCGGCTGGCGCGGCTTGGCGACGGCCTGCGCGCGCGGCTCGCGCGCGACCGCGTCCTGCTCGATGTGCGGCGCGACCAGGGCTATGTGCGCCACGGCCATGGCGACCTGCATCTCGGCAATGTCTGCCTGTGGCGGGGACGGCCGACCCTGTTCGACGCGATCGAGTTCGACGAGGCGATCGCCTGCGGCGACGTGCTCTACGACTTCGCCTTCGTGCTGATGGATTTGATGCATCGCGGGCTTGACACGCTCGCCAATGCCGCCTTCAACCGCTACTTCGCCCGTGCGCTGGGCGTCGACGGCATCGCAAACCTTGCCGGGCTGGGGCTCTTGCCGCTGTTCCTGTCATGCCGGGCGGCGATCCGCTGCCGCGTCGGCCTGGCTGCCGCGAGCGCCCAGCCGGACGAAGCGCAGGCCGGAGCGAAGCGCGCCGAGGCGGCGACCTATCTCGACCTGGCGCTCGATTGCCTGCACCCGCCGCCGCCGCGTCTGATCGCGATCGGCGGCCTGTCGGGCACCGGCAAGTCGACCTTGGCGCACGCGCTGGCGCCCCGGATCGGCGCGCGCCCTGGCGCGCTGGTGCTGCGCAGCGACGTGCTGCGCAAGGCGTTGTCGGGCTGCGACCTGTTCCAGCGCCTGCCGCAATCCGCCTACGACCCCGCCTTCACCGAGCGGGTCTTCGACGAGCTGGCGCGTGGCGCCGGGACCGCGCTCGCCGCCGGCCATGCCGTCATCGCCGATGCAGTCTATCTTTCCCCGGGCCAGCGCGCCGCGATCGCGGCGGCGGCGCGGCAGGCGGGGGTGCCTTTCGCCGGCTTGTGGCTTGATGCGCCGGCGCCGCTCCTGGAACGGCGGGTAATGGAACGCCGCAACGATGTCTCCGATGCCGGGGTGGCGATCGTGCGTGCGCAGGCCGGGGTCGATCCCGGGCCGCTGGACTGGATCCGGATCGATGCCGGCGGGTCGCCGGCGCAGGTCGCCGCCCAGGCCCGGGCGGCACTTGCGCTATCGAAGGGTTGACCGCAGCGGCGCGAGCGCCGATCTTTGCATCAGGTCGTACTCGCCAAGGATACGATCGGGCCACCAAGAAAAGGTCCAAGAACAGGGAAACGGGAGTCAAGATCATGCCGATCAAATCGATCCTGGCGGTTCTGTCGGGAGCTGCGGTCGACCGCACGTCGCTCAACATGGCGTTGGCGGTTGCCAAGGGTTTCAACGCGCATATCGACGCGCTGCATGCGCGCGGCGATCCGCGCGACGCGATCCCGGTGATCGGCGAAGGGATGTCGGGTCCGCTGGTGGAGGAAATCCTGCAGGTGGCTGAGCGCGACGCGACCTCGCGTTCGCAGCGCGCGCGCGAGGCCTTCGAGGCCTGGCGCAAGGAGAACAACGTCCCGATCGTCGATGCTCCGCCGCCGCCGGCCAACGTATCCTGCGCCTGGCGCGAAGAACAGGGCAGCGAGGAGGACGTGGTCACCAGGCGCGGGCGCGTGTCCGACGTCATCGTGATCGCGCGGCCGGCCAACGCCAAGGACCTGGTCACCGAAACGGTGGTCGAGGCGGTGCTGTTCGACACCGGCCGTCCGGTGCTGGTGGCCCCGCCCGAGCCGCCGCCTACCTTGTGCGCCCGCGCGGCGATCTTCTGGAACGGCAGCATCCAGGTCGCGCGCGCCATCGGCTTCGCCATCCCGCTGCTGCGCAATGCCGAGCAGGTCCAGATCCTGACCGCCGACGAAAGCAAGCATGCGGAGGCCAGCGGCGATGCGGGGCTGGTGCGCCATCTCGCATGGCACGGCGTCAAGGCGACGGTGCATCGCTTCCAGCCCGGCCCGCGCGCCGTCGGCGAAAGCCTCTTGGCGCAGGCCTATGCCGGCAACGCCGACATGCTGGTGATGGGCGCCTTCACGCAAAGCCGGCTCCGGCGGATGATCCTGGGCGGGGTTACGCGCCGGGTGCTCGCCGAGGCCAAGGTTCCGGTCCTGATGTCGCATTAGCGCCGCGAGCGGAGATTTCGGCAGGCCGATTTGATCTGCCTCATGGGCGCGGGCCCGGCCGGCGGTATCGTGGCCCGATGAATGCGACGCCAGATCTCCGCAGGCAGCCCGTGCGGGCAATGGTGCTGGCACTGGCCGCGGCGTTCCTGTGGGCCGGCGGGGCCGAGGCGCAGCAGATCGGCAATGCCGTGGACGGCCGTAACCTGGCTCAGGAGTGGTGCGGGTCCTGTCACATGATCGGTCCCGATGTGCGCCGCGGCGCGATCGACTTGGCGCCGCCCTTCGCCGAGATTGCCGCCGATCCGCAGACCACCGAATTCCGCCTGCGCGCCTTCCTGCGCACGCCGCACCAGCGCATGCCGAACTTCATGCTGACGCCGGCGCAGACCGACGACATCGTCGCCTATATCCTCAGCCTGCGCCGGCCATAACCAAGGATTCTCGGCCGCCGCCGATCGGCGCAATTCGCGCGATATGCACGCGGTCCAGGAAATGGGCGGCTTGTCATCGCTAATGCGCGACAGCGCCCCGTATTTTACACGTATTGCATGGCAACCTTCGCTTGCACTTCGCGCGCTGTCGCCTAGACTGTTTGGGTAGAAGTCCGAATGGGCGGGCAGGACGGTGTGCGCACCGCGGGCGGGGGCCGGACATGGCGAAGCTGATCGTTGCAATTCTCAAGGACGAGCATGGGGCGACCGTGATCGAATACGGCCTGCTGGTCGGACTGCTGTCGATCGCCGCGATCCCGATCTACAACGCCATGGGCGGTTCGCTGTCGGCGATCTTCCTGTCCACCGCGGGCCACATGGCCAAGGCCGCCGCCGGCATGTGACGCCGGGCGGGCTTGGTGCGGTCCAAGCCGCTGCACGCGTAGCCCTAGAAGTCCGGCGCTTCGGCCGTCGCGGGGGCGGCCACCTTGCGCTGATGGCGG
>CAYMTM010000079.1:0-19222 GCA_964393375.1 uncultured Rhodospirillaceae bacterium | reverse complement strand
CAGCGCGTGGCGATCGCCCGCGCGCTCGCCATGCGCCCCAAGGCGATGCTGTTCGACGAGCCGACCTCCTCGCTCGATCCCGAGCTGACCGACGAGGTGCTGGCCGTGATGCACGAGCTGGCGGCGGCGGGCACCACGATGATCGTGGTCACCCACGAGATGGGCTTCGCGCGCAACGCCTCGCATCGCGTGCTGTTCCTGCACAACGGCCAGATCGAGGAGGAAGGCCCGCCGCAGCAGGTCTTCGCCAACCCCAGATCCGAGCGCTGCCGCCAGTTCCTCTCCAAGCACCTGCAATAGGAGAAGGGTCTTGTCCCAATCGCTCATCGAGGCGCTGGACCCCTCCCTGTTCTGGGAGTACCGCCAGGTCCTGCTGCGCGGGCTTGCGTTCAATGCCTACGTGTTCTTCGCGGCGGCGGCGGTCGCGCTCACGGTCGGCCTCGGCGCGGCGCTGCTCAGGATCAACCGCGCCTGGCCGTTCCGTTGGATCGGCACGGTGCATGTCGAGTTGTTCCGCAACGCGCCTGACTACATCATGGTGGTGTGGGTGCATTTCGTTCTGCCGCTGCTACTGGGCCTGCTGATCGGCCGGCGGCTGGAGTTCCACCCCTTCGTTTCGGCGGTGATCGCGCTCGGCTTCGTCTACAGCGGCTACTTCGCCGAGACTTTCCGCGCGGGCATCCAGTCGATCCCGCTGGGGCATATCGAGGCGGGGCGGTCCTGCGGCATGGCCGAGTTCCTGATCCTGCGACGCATCGTCCTGCCCCAAGTGGTGCGCCGCATGCTGCCCGAGGCGATCAACAACTTCGTCTCGCTGTTCAAGGCCACGACCATCGTCTCGCTGATCGCGGTACCGGACCTGATGTACCAGGTGACGATGGTCACACAGCAGGAGATGCGGCCGCTGCCGCTCTATACAGGTGCGGCCCTTACCTATTTCGCGGTGATCTACCTGATCGCCGGGCTGGTGCGCCTGCTGTCCGAGCGCTGGCGCAACCGGATCTACGCGTGATGGGCAACTGGGAACGCCTGGTGTGGAACCAGCGCGGCGCGCTGCTGCAGGGCCTGGTCGTCACCGTCGAGGTCTGCCTGATCGCCTTCGCGCTGGCGATCCTGGGCGGACTGACCTTGTGCCTGGTCCGCATGTATGTGCGCCCGCTCCGGCCGGCGGCGATCGCACTGACGGAGTTCTTCCGCGCCACGCCGATCTTCGTGCAACTGATGTGGGTCACCTATGTGTGGCCTGAAATCGTGGGCTGGCCGGGCAGCTTCTTCACCGCGGGCTGGGTGGCGCTCGGGCTGCAATCCAGCGGCTACCTGGCCGAGACCTTCCGCGCCGGCATCGAGTCGGTGCCGAAGGGCCACCGCGAGGCCGGCTATTCCTTCGGCATGGCGCCGCCCGTGGTGTTCGGCCGCATCGTCCTTCCGCAGGCGCTGCTGACCGTGGCGCCTTCGATCGTCAACCAGTTCACGGTGATCGTGAAGTCCTCGACCCTGGTCTCGGTCATCACCGTGCAGGACTTGATGTTCCAGGCGCTCAAGCTGGTAAATGTGTGGTACGAGCCGATCGAGATCCTTACCGTGACGGCCGGGCTCTATATCGTCTTCGTGTTCCTGGTCTCGACCGCCGGCAAGATGCTGGCCGACCTCCTGCGCCGGCGCTACGGGCTCAGCGCCCAGCAGTAGACGGGCTTGTCAGACGGCCATCGCGACCAGACAGGCGAACCAGATCGCCAGCGTCGCGATCACGGCGGACATCGTGGGAAGGCCGAGGGCGGCGGTGCTGCTCGACATGGTCATCCCCCTTGGTTCCGGTACGATGGGGCAAGCCTAGCCCCGCCCGCCCGGGGCCCGCAGTGCGTTTCTGCACAGATTTCCCTTGGCCGCGGGGCTAGTCTTTCCGTCGCCCGAAGGGGCCTTTCGGGGCCGGAGGAGCGGATGAAACGCCGCAGCTTCCTTAGGTTTCTTGCCGCGACGGCGCTATGGCCGGCGGCCACGCGCGCGCAACCGGCCGGGAAAGCGCCGCGGGTCGGCTACCTGTTCTCCTTCGCGCCCGACGAGGGCAGGCACTTGTGGGAGGCGTGCCGCGCGGGCCTGCGCGAGCTTGGCCATGTCGAGGGGCGCAGCATCGTGCTGGTCCCGCGCTGGGCCGACGGGCATCACGACCGCCTGCCCGCGCTGGTCGACGAGCTGGTGCGCGAGAAGGTGGATATTGTCGTCGCCGCGGCGACGCCGGCCAATCTGGCCGCCAAGGCGCGGGCCGGCTCGATCCCCATCGTGATGGTCGCGGTGGCCGATCCGACGCACGTCGGGCTCGTCGCCAGCTTCTCGCGCCCCGGCGGCACCGTCACCGGGCTTTCCCTGCTGACGGCGGAGCTCGGCGGCAAGCGCCTGCAGATCCTGGCGGAACTGATGCAAAAGCCTTTGCGCGCGGTGGCCGCAATAACCAATCCCGACAACCCAAGCCATGCCCTGTTCCGCGAGGAGACCGAGGCCGCCGGACAGCAGTTGGGCGTCGCGATCCGCCTGCTCGACGCGCGCAATCCCGCGGAGATCGGCCGGGCATTCGAGACAGCCGCCAAGACCGCCGTCGTCGCCCTGGTCGTTTTCGACGACCCGGTGATCTGGAGCTATCGCAAACTCGTGGTCGCACAGGCGCGCGAATGGCGTCTCCCCGTCGTCTACGGCTACAGCGAATTCGTCGCGGAAGGCGGGCTGATCTCCTACGGCCCCCACCGGCCCGACCTCTATCGCCGCACCGCCAGCTATGTCGACCGCATCCTGAAGGGCGCCAAGCCCGGCGACTTGCCGGTCGAGCGGCCGACACGCTTCGAAATGGCCGTCAACCTGGGCGCCGCCCAGGCGCTGGGCCTGAAAGTGCCCGACGCGCTGCTCGACCGCGCCGACGAGGTGATCGAATGAGGCGCCTGATCCTCTCCCTCTTCGTTGTGCTCTTCCTGCCTTTCTCGGCGGTGGCGCAGGACAAGACTTGGCGCATCGGCCTGCTGGCCGCCGGCAATCCACGCTCGGCGCCGCAATGGATCGCCTTCGATGCGCGCCTGCGCGAACTGGGCTATGTCGAGGGACGCAATATCGTCACGACCTTCCGCAACGGCGAGGGCCGGGTCGACGGTTTCGCGGCCGCCGCCGCCGAGTTGGTGCGGCTCAAACCCGACCTGATCGTCGCCGCCGGCCCCGAGCCCTTATTCGCGGCCGTGCGTCAAGCCACGCGTACCATTCCCGTCGTCATGGTATCCGTCGATTTCGACCCGGTCGCGACCGGCTACATAGCCTCGCTGGCGCGACCGGGCGGCAACCTCACCGGCGTCACCTTCCGTCAGGCCGAGCTCGCAGCCAAGCGCTTGGAGCTTCTCAAGGAGACGGTGCCCGGCCTTGCGCGCGTCGCCGTTGTATGGGACACGTTCTCGCACGACCAGATGCAATCCGTGTCGGCCGCGGCCGCCGCGCTCAAGCTGCAACTCCATCCGATTGAATTTCGCGACACGCCCTACGATTTCGAAGGCGCGCTGGGCGCCGCGGCCCGCGACGGCGCCGGCGCTGTACTGAGCGCGCTTTCGCCGGAGATGTTCCGCGAGCGCGCGCGCCTGGCGCGTGCGGCGCTCGATCACCGTCTGCCAGCGGCATTCCCCTTGCGCGAATTCGCCGACGAGGGCGGTCTCATGAGCTTCGGCGTGAACTTTCCCGACCAATGGCGGCGTGCGGCGGAATATGCCGACAAGGTGCTGAAAGGCGCGAAGCCGACTGACCTGCCTGTTGAGCAGCCGACCAAGTTCGAGCTGCTGGTAAACCTCAAGACCGCGAAGGATCTGGGCATCGCCGTGCCCGAGTCCATTCTCGTCCGCGCCGACGAGGTGATCGAATGAAGCGGCGGCAACTTTTCGTCGCAGGCGCCACTCTGTGCATTTGCTTCTGCTTCCAAGCCGGGGCATGGGGCGCCGATAGGATTTTTCGCGTCGGAGTGCTGACCCCGAGTGAATCGCAGTGGCAGAAGGCGGCGCTGCTCGAGCCGCTGCGTGCAGCAAACTATGCCGAAGGGCGCAACCTGGTGGTGAACGTGCGGTCGGCTGAGGCCCAGCTTGAACGGCTGGACAAACTTGCGGCCGAACTGGTGCACGCGGGCGTGGACGCTATTGTGGCCGTCAACACGCCCGGCACGCGTGCTGCCATGAAGGCGACGCGGACGGTTCCGATCGTCATGGCCGCTGTGGGCGACCCGATAGGGCTGGGATTTGTCACCAATCTGGCACGGCCCGGTGGGAACGTGACGGGCATGTCCAACATGGCCAACGAGCTTGTCACCCGACGGCTACAGTTGCTGAAAGAAGCGGTTCCATCGGCCATTCGCGTAGCTGCGCTTATACATCCGGACGAGCCGATCGCTGCACTTGAATTTCGCGATCTGGAGGCAGCAGCACCCAAGCTTGGGATCGAGCTGAGGTCCTTTGCCGCACGGAGCCAGGACGACCTCAGAAAGGCGTTCGACGAGGCATCGACGTGGCGGGCCGACGCGGCAATCCGCCTGGCTGGGCAGGCCGGCGCGTTCGCCGCGCAGACGATCGAACTTGCCCAGGCGCATCGACTGCCCGTCATGCACCTGCAGCGCAGCCACGTGGTCGATGGCGGCCTCATGTCCTATTTCGCCGACGAGGGCGATCTGTGGCGGCGCGTCGGTGCCTATGTCGTGCGAATCCTAGGAGGCGAGAAGCCGGGCGACCTGCCGATCATGCAGCCCGTGCGCTTTGAACTCGTTATCAACCTCAAGACCGCGAGGGCGCTCGGTATCACGATCCCTGAATCCGTGCTCGTCCGCGCCGACGAGGTGATCGAGTGATGGCGGGCGCCATCGCGATTCTTGTGCTGGCATCCATTGTGAGCGCCGCCGCCGGCCAGGCGCAGACGCCGCCCGGTCCGGCGGAGATCGCCGCCTATTCGGGGCTGCATCGCGCCGCTGCGATCGGCGACACGGGGGATATCCGCGCGCTCCTGGACGCCCGCGCTGACCCCAACCGGCGCGACGCGCGCGGCCGTACGCCCCTGCACGTCGCCGCCTTCTTCGGCCACCACGAAGCGCTTGGCGCGCTGGTCGCCGGCGGCGGCGACATCAACGCGCTGGAGGCCGACCGCTACGACGTGATCACCATCGCCGCCGTCAGGGACGACGCGCGCATGGTCCGGTTCGCGATCGCGCTCGGCGGCAATCCGAGGGCGATCACCAGCCGCTACGACGGCACCGCGCTGATCGCGGCCGCGCATCTCGGCCACGACGAGGTCGTGCGCGCGCTCATCGCCGCCGGCGCGCCGCTCGACCACGTCAACAACCTCGGCTGGACCGCCTTGATGGAGTCGGTCGTGCTGGGCGACGGCGGCCCGCGCCACGTCGCCACCGCGCAGGCGCTGGTCGCAGCCGGCGCCAGCAAGACCATCGCCGACCGCGGCGGCATCACGCCGCTCGAGCATGCCGAAAAGCGCGGCTACCGGGCGATGGCCGAGGTGCTGCGGTAGAAGCCTTGCCCAGGCCTCTACCCCCCGCTCAAGGCCTGGACGATCTGGACGTAGTCGTCCGGCCCGAGCGGCCGGTCGAGGTCGAAGACCTGCTCGCCGTCGATGAAGAAGCGCATGTGCCGGCGGATCTTCCCCTGCTCGTCGACCATGCGGAAGCTGATACCCGGGAACTGCCGTTCCAGGTCCGCCAGCATCTGGGCGATGCTGGCACCGCTCGCCTCGACGTGGCGCTTTTTCGTGTAGGGCAGCAGCGGCCCGGGGATCAGCACCTTCATCCGAGATCCGCCGCCTCCACGGCATAGATCTCGGGCAGGTGGCGCGCGGCGCAGCTCCATTTCGCACCCTCGTCGCGGCTGGCCCACAGCTCGCCGCCGGTGGTGCCGACATAGAGGCCCACCGGATCGCGCGTGTCGGCCGCCATCGCCTGGCGCTTGACCGTCCACCAGGCCTGCCTGTCGGGCATGCCGTTCGCCAGCCGCCGCCAGGTCTTGCCCGCATTGCGCGTCACGAAGGCGCCGGGGATGCCGCCGGGGCTGGTGCGCGGCCATACCGTGGTGCCGTCCATCGGGAACACCCAGGCCGTATCGGGGTCGCGGGGATGCACCACCATCGGCAGGCCGATATCGCCGACCTTCTTCGGCATCGACCGGCCGATCCGCACCCAGGTCGTCGACGGCCGGTCCAGGCGGTAGATGCCGCAATGGTTCTGCTGGTAGAGCCGGTCCGGGTTGGTCGGGCACATGCGGATGCAGTGCGGGTCGTGGAAGGTGGGCTGCGCCTTGTCGAAGCCCTCCACCACATCGAGCCCGTCCAAGAGCGCGCGCCACGTCGCGCCGCCGTCGGTCGTCTCGTGCACCCCGCCGCCCGACATGCCGATATAGAGGTGCCCGGGATCGCGCGGGTCGACGATCAGCGAATGCAACTTGGGCCCGTCCGGCGTGCCGTCCTGCACCGTGCCCATCCATTCGCGGAACTTGGGATCGTCGTTGACGCTGGTCGCGGGCGCCCAAGTCACCCCGCCGTCCTCGCTGCGGAAGATGCCCTGCGGCGAGGTGCCGGCGTACCAGCAATCGGGCTCGTTGGCGTGGCACGGCGTCAGCCAGAACGTGTGGTCGACCGCACGGCCCGTGCCGTCCGCAGCCTTGGCGAAGGCGGGCGGCTTCGCGGCTTCCTTCCACGTCCGCCCCATGTCGGTCGAGCGGAAGATCGTGGGGCCCAGATGCCCGGTCTTGGCCGCAGCCATCAAGGTGCGCCCGTCGCGCGGGTCCAGCACCATGTGGTTGATTATGTGGCCGAGGAAATGCGGCCCGTCGACGCGCCAGTTCCGCCGGGCGGCGTCGCTGCGAAAGATCCAGGCGCCCTTGCGCGTCGCGATCAGCAGGGCGACGCCGCCGCCCGCCGCCCGCCCGGTCCGCGTCTTGGTCGCCGCCTTCTTGTGCGTTGTCGCAGGCATGTCCGTCCCTCACCCTTCCCTTCATCCGCTCGTCGGTCGCTACGCGTCGACCATCACCTCGAACCCGCCGAAGGCCATGCGCCTCGGATCGAACGGCATGTCGTCGGGGTCGCATAGTGCGGTCATGCGCCTGTCCTTCATGACCCGCGCGTTCACCTGGTCGCGGTGCGCGCGCGACTTGTAGACGATGAAGGAGAACACGACCGTCTCGCCCCGCTTTGTCCCGGCGAGGCGCGGGAACGGCAGGCCGCACTTGGGCTTGAGATCGTCGCCCAGGCATTCCTTGAAGTCCAGCGCGCCATGCTCGCGCCACACCGCGCCGGCCTTGCGCGCCATGCGGAGATAGGCTGGCAGCTTCTTCTTCGGCACGACCAGCACGAAGCCGTCCACGTATTTGGGCAACTTCTCCCTCCTTTGTTGCGGCGCCGCCGTCAGGCGCGCGCCGTGCGGGCGAGCCGGCGCAGCCCTTCGGCGGTCCGGGTTCCGATGCGCTCGGTCAGCGCGCGCTGGGTGCGCCGCCAGGCGGGCAGGGCGGCGGCGATCGCCGCGCGGCCCCTGGGCGCTATCGCAACCAGGCGCGCACGCGGATCTTCGTCCGGCCGGACCCGCACCAGGCCCTCGCCCGCCGCCACCTCCAGATTGCGCGTCACGGTCGTGCGGTCCGCGCCCAGCGTCGCCGCCAGATCGCCGATGCGCTGCGGTCCTTTCTGTTCGAGGATCGCCAGCAGCGAGAACTGGGTGGCGCGCAGGCCGTGCGGGCGCAGCTCGCGGTCGAAGACGCGCGTGATCGCCCGTGCGGCGCGGCGCGCGGCCCAGCACAGGCACTGCGCGGTCTCGGCGAGCGGCGGGCGCGGCGTCATGCCGATACGTGTATCTGCACCTTTTTTATCCGTCAAGCACCCCCGCGTTACGCTATCGGTCCCGCTCCCCGTTGCCGCGCCCGATATTGCACGCCGCGCACAGCGTGCGCAGGTTGCCGGCCGTGGTGCGGCCGCCCCGCGAGAACGGCACCATGTGGTCTACGTGCAGCTTGCACTGCGGGTCGGTCGCCGGGCTGTTGCCGCACAAAACGCAGCAGAAGCGGTCGCGCGCAAGCACTTGGAACCGCAGGCTGAGCGTCGCTACACGCGCGCGTTCGCGGCGTGCGCGCCTTGCTTCCCGCGTCGGCGGCTCGATTGCCGCCGCATTCGTCAGACGCGCGGCGGCCATCGTCGGTGGGCGGCGGATCGTGCGCCACGGACCCTTGGCTTCCGGGTCGTCAAGGGCCTTGTTGGCGCGCTCGACGAACGCAGCCAAAGTCCGCCGCCAGGTCCCGAAGCGATTCAAATAGGCGCGTACCCCTACGGTAGACGGGCGGGCCATCATCTCGACGAATGTGAGCGCCCGGCCGTAGTGCGACCAGACCCGGGCCAGGTTGGCGAAACACTGATCGTCCGTGTAGCGCCGGCCGCTGCGCGAACGCCTGAGCCCCGCCTTTCGCAAGGCGCGTTCCCACGAACCGAAGCGGTGACGCACGACGCAGATCGAGATTGTCTCGCTTTGGTCGAGATCCTTGACCCGCAGCAGCCGTCCGCCGTTGGCGCGCGCGATCCGCCGCATCTCGTCCAGCACTGCCTTGTCCGAAAAGGCGCATGGACGGCTTTTCGATCATCTTGGCCGTCACCTTGCGCCCGCAATAGCGGTGGCCGATGCCTGCCCGCTCCAGGGCCTGCCACCATCCACCGAAGCGGCGACCGACTTCGCCATAGGACACGCGCGCGTGTTGGCGGAAGCGGGCTGTGGTGAGGATCGGATGTTCGACCAATGCAGCGACGCGCTGGAGCTCGGCCAAGATTGCGTCGTCCGAGTACTCGGCCAGTCGCGTCAGCGCGAAGGCGGGTTCTGCCAGACTCGAGGGCGAGCCCGGCGGCGCCGGCTCAGGTTGAAGATGCCCAGGCGCGGAGAAATCCGTCCGCGCGGGCGTGCGGGAACTCGGTACGGGGATGTCGGCCGCCGGCAAGGCAAGCCGCTTCGCGTCCCCGTCGCGTGGGATCATGGCGCTCCTTCCAATTTAGGGATGGTCGGTTGGTCGGGATGGTCGCCGGCGGCCCGGCTTGTATCCCGTCTGTCCGGATTGTATCGCCGGCGCGGGGGCACCCATCGCCAACGCTAGCTATCATACCCGATTCGGCGTGATCGTGAAGGGGGGATCGCCTAGATTATTTTTGTATCGGGACGGCGCGGACAGCCGCGCCGGGCTTGCCGCACCGGCGCGGCTCCCAACGGTGCTTCGGCCCTTCCCCATCCTGTTGATAACACCAGGTTTCGTATGCTATTCAAGGCACTACCGCCAGATATGGTAGGCTGACGAGCTGGTCCGCCTGCCCGGTGCGTGGGTAGGGGTCGGATTTTGACGCATCGCCTGAGGGGCGAAACCACGGCGCGGGCCGCCGCAGGACTCCTCCTGGGTCCCCCCTCCCTTGCCGGGAGGAGGGCAGGAGGCATGGGCTGCGCCCGGCGGGCGCGCCTGCTGCGCTTCATCTGCGCGCCCCCTCCCCCTGCCCCCCGCCGACACCCGTGCGACGCCGCGCGTCGTTGCGCTGGGGAGGGAGGACAAAGAAAGAAGGCGCCGGCGGCGCTTGGCCGTGTCGCCCTTGTCGCGCTACTCGCGTTCCTGTCGTTTCCTGGCCGCGCCACGACCCTGGAAGAAGCGGTGCAGCGCGCCGTGACGACCAACCCCGACGTGAGCGCCGCGGCCGGCGACCGGCGTGCGGCGGACGAGCAGGTGCGCCAGGCCAAGGCCGGCTTCTACCCCCAGGCCGACACGCGCGTCTCGATCGGCCGGGAATACGCCAACACGCCTTCGACCCGCGCGGCCGCGCCGCCCTGGGAAGACGACTCCACCCGCAAGAACCGCACCGACGCCGCGCTGACCGTGCGCCAGATGCTGTTCGACGGGTTCGAGACGCAGGGCGACGTCGACCGCCGCAAGGCGCTCAGCGAATCCGCCGCCTCGCGCGTGCTGCAATCCGCCGAGCAGACGGGCTTGGACGCGGTGGAGGCCTTCATCGAGACGCTGCGCACCGGCGACATCGTGGCGATCAATCGCGAAAACGTCCGCACGCACGAATTCTATGTCGCAGCGTTGCAGAAACGGATGGAGCGCGGCGCGGGCGACGCCGGCGATTTGCGCCGCGCGCAGTCGCGGCTCGCCAGCGCGCAAGGCCAGCTCTACGAATCCGAGGGCAGGCTCAAGGACGCCCAGGCACGCTACCTGCGCACCGTCGGCGAGCCGCCGCAGCGCCTGGAACGCCCGACCGCCCCGGAATCCGCCCTGCCGCCCGATGTCGAGGCGGCGGTCGAGCTGGCCTGGCGCGCCAATCCGGTCGTGCAGCGTTTCGAGGCCGAGGTCGAGGCGGCGCGCGCCTTCGCCCGCCAGGCCAGGTCGGGCTTCTTCCCGCAGTTCGACATCGAGCTGAACGGCCAGACCGGCGACAATCTGCGCGGCATCAAGGGTCGCGACAGCGCGGCCAACGCGCTCCTGGTCATGCGCTACAATCTTTCGCGTGGCGGCGGCGACCAGGCGCGCGCGCAGGAGGCGGTCGAGCGCCTGGCGGCAGCCAACCAGCGCCTGGCCGCGGTCCGCCGCGACGCCGAGCGCGACATGCGGCTGGCTTGGTCGGCGCTCTATGCGGCGCGCGAGCGCGCCGTCGCCGCCAACAACCAGGTGATCGCCGACGGGCGCGGGCGCGACGCCTTCCGCCGCCAATTCGATCTCGGCCGCTCGCGCATCCTCGACCTGCTCGACTCCGAGCGCGACTACTACAACTCCCTGCAGTCGCGCACCTCGCTGGAGGCGACCGCGCTGTTCGGCGTCTACCGGGTGCTGCAATCCGCCGGCGTGCTGCTGCGCACGCTCAGGGTCAAGCCGCCGGACGAG
Organism: uncultured Rhodospirillaceae bacterium; assembly: GCA_964393375.1. Lineage (GTDB taxonomy): Bacteria > Pseudomonadota > Alphaproteobacteria > JAEULC01 > JAEULC01 > JAEULC01. The sequence goes on along the minus strand of CAYMTM010000079.1, from coordinate 8,327 downwards.
GCGTTCGGCAGCGACGAGACGCCCTGGGCCGCCGAGGTGGCGCTGTCGCGCCAGGCGCGGCCCTACGCGCCCCAGCCCGGCGCGTCGGCGCCCGGCACGGCCTTGCCCGCGCTGCCGCCAGGGCTGCCGCTGCGCCCGCCGGCCGAACTCGAACGCGACACGCTGCCGCCGCTTGCGCCGGATGCGCCGTCGATCGCGCCGGCGCCGCGCGGGCCGTCCACCGGCGCCGCGCTGGCACCGCTGGCTGCGGTGATGCCGGCTTCCGGCGCGGCGGCGCGCACACCGTCGATCATGGGCCTGGGGCCGGGACGCGCGCTGGCGGTTCCCTGGCCCGAGGCCCTCGCCCCGCCGCCGATCGATCTTCCGGGGTATGATGCCGGCCTGCCCGAGGCGACGCCGCCGGCCCGACCCGTCGCGTGGCCGTCGCACGTGCCCCTGCCGCCGATCGGCGTGCAGCTGGGCGCGGTGCCGCAACAGCCCGACGGCGCGGCGTGGCGGCCGCGCGGGAGCGAATCCAGATGACGACCGACGCCGCGACCGGCGACGCCGCCGACGGCTGGATCCTGCCGAAAGGCGGCGGCGATGAACGGCCGGAGGATCCGCTCGCCTTCTGCCTGGTGAACCTGGCGCGGCAGCTCGAACGGCCGGCTTCGATGCCGTCGCTGGTGGCGGGCCTGCCGCTGGTCGACGGCAGGCTGACGCCCGAGCTGTTCGTGCGCGCGGCCGAGCGGGCGGGACTGAGCGCGCGGCTGGCCGCGATCCCGCTCGCGCGCATCTCGCCCCTGACTCTGCCCTGCGTGCTGCTGCTGCACGGGCGGAAGGCGGCGGTGCTGACCGGGTTCGGCGACGGCGCCATGGCCGAGCTGCTGCTGCCCGAGGACGGCGGCCAGGCGCGGCGCATGGCGCCGGACGAGCTCGAGCGGCTCTATCTCGGCTACGCGCTGTTCGCGCGCCCGGCGGTGCATACCGACGAGCGCGCGCGCGCCTCGGCGCCCGAGAAGCCGGAGCGCAATTGGTTCTGGGACGTCGTGCGCCAGTACCGCACGCTCTACGGCGAAGTAATAGCCGCGGCGATCCTGATCAACATTCTGGCGCTGGCGACGCCGCTGTTCACCATGAACGTCTACGACCGCGTGGTGCCGAACCAGGCGATGCAGACGCTGTGGGTGCTGGCGCTGGGCGTGGCGATCGCGTTCGCCTTCGAGTTCGCGCTGCGCATGCTGCGCGGCTATTTCGTCGACAGCGCGGGGCGCGGCGCGGACCTGCAGCTCTCCAGCCGCATCTTCGAGCAGGTGATGGCGATCCGCATGGCTGCCCGCCCGCCCTCGGCGGGCGCGCTCGCCTCCAACCTGCGCGACTTCGAGAGCCTGCGCGATTTCTTCTCCAGCGCGACACTTCTGGCGGTTGTCGACCTGCCGTTCTGCGCGCTCTACATCCTTTTCGTCTTCGTGATTGGCGGCTGGCTGGGGGTGGTGCCGCTGGTGGCGGTGCCGGTGATCCTGGGCGTGGGCTTCGTGCTACAGGCGCCGCTGCGCGAGGTGATGCGGCAGAGCTTCGAGCAGCAGACCCAGAAGCATGCCGTCCTGGTGGAGGCGATCGCCGGCATCGAGACGATCAAGGCCTGCACGGCGGAGGGCCGGATGCAGAAGACCTGGGAAAACCAGGTCGAGGCCACCGCGCTCAGTTCGCACAAGGCGCACGGGCTGTCGCTCTTGTCGGTGACGTTCAGCCAGATCGCCTCGAACCTGGTCAATTGCCTGCTGGTCGTCGCCGGCGTCTACCTGATCAACGCCGGCCAGCTCAGCGTCGGCGGACTGATCGCCTGCACCATCCTGTCGGGCCGCGCGATGGGGCCGCTCGGCCAGGTCGCCTCGCTGCTGGTCCGCTTCCACCAGAGCCTGAACGCGCTGCGCGCGCTCGACCGGCTGATGCATTCTCCCACGGACCGGAGCGCCGAGCGCAGATACATTCGCCGGCCCAGGCCGCAGGGGGAGATCGAGTTCAAGGGCGTCACCTTCGCCTATCCCGGGCAGAAGCAGCCGGCGCTGCAGAACGTCTCCTTCAAGATCGCGCCGGGGCAGAAGGTCGGGCTGATCGGCCGCATCGGCTCGGGCAAGTCGACCATCGAACGGCTGGCGATGGGCTTCTACGAGCCGCAGGAGGGCGCGGTCCTGATCGACGGCGTCGACGCCCGCCAGATTGACCCCGCCGACCTGCGCCGTTCGATCGGCTGTGTCCTGCAGGAGAACGTCCTCTTCTACGGAAGCGTTTACGACAACGTCGTACTGGGGGCGCCTTCTGCGGACGACGCGGCGATCCTGCGCGCCGCGCGCATCGCCGGGGTCGAGGAGTTCACCCAGCGCCACCCGCTGGGCATGGACCTGCCGGTGGGCGAGGGCGGGCGCGCGCTGTCGGGCGGCCAGCGCCAGTCGGTCGCGATCGCGCGCGCGCTCCTGCTCGACCCGCCGATCCTCCTGCTCGACGAGCCGACCAGCGCGATGGACAATTCCTCGGAGAACCGCTTCAAGGCGCGGCTGCAGGAGATCCTGCCGGGCAAGACCCTGCTGCTTGTCACGCATCGCGGCTCGATGCTGACCCTGGTCGACCGGCTGATGGTGATCGACGGCGGCAAGCTGGTCGCCAGCGGGCCGAAGGACGAAGTGCTGCAGGCCCTCGCCCGCGGCCAGATCCAGGCGACGCCGGCATGACCGACGACCGCACGACCTTGATCGAGCGCAACGGCGCCGGCGATCCGGCCAAGGCCGACGCGCCGCGCACCTCCTCGGGCGCGATCCCGAAATCCTGGAGCAACGCCGCCGAGCGGATGAACAAGGCGATGGACCGCAGTCGCGGCTTCTCGCGTTGGTTCACGCGCCTGCAGGACCGCATCACCGGCGCCGAGCCTTACGACTACGACGCGGCGCCGCCAGCGGCACCGCCGCCGGCGCCGGGCAACGGCCTGCCCAAGGGCTACTCGGCCATCGCCGGCAATGGAAACGGCCCGCAGACGACCCCGCCCCTGCGCCGCGCGCGAAAGCCGCCGCCTGCGGAGTGGGACGAGACCGAGCTGATCCAGGACATCAAGGAGGCGAGCAAGCGCCAGACCCTGCGCCTGGGGCGAATGCTGCTGCGCGCGATCGTGCTGCTGTTCGCGGCCTTCGTCGCCTGGGCCGCGCTGTTCAAGATCGAGGAGGTCACGCGCGGCGACGGCAAGGTGGTGGCATCGAGCCAGACCCAGGTGGTGGCAAACCTGGAGGGCGGCATCGTCAACGCCGTGCTGGTGCGCGAGGGCGACCGGGTGGAGAAGGGCCAGGCGCTGATGCGGCTGGACAACGCGCCGGCCTTGGCGCAGTACCGCGACAACCGCGCGAAGTACCTCAGCCTGACCGCGCAGGTGGCGCGCCTGCAGGCCGAACTCGCCGGCAGCGCGGCCGAATTCCCGGCCGAGTTGCAGCGCGAGGCGCCGGCGGTGGTGCGCGAGGAGATCGCGCTGATGACGGCAAGGCGCCAGCAACTCGACGCGCAATTGCAGATCCTGCGCGACCAGCGCCGGCAGCGCCAGCAGGAGCTGGCCGACCTGCGCAACAAGGCGGTCAGGCTCGGCCAGCAGCTGAAGCTGACCCAGGAGCAGCTCGCGATCCTCGAGCCTTTGGCGGCCGAGGGCCTGGCGCCGCGCGTGGACGTGCTGCGCACCCAGCGCGAGCAGACCAGCATCGAGACCGACATAGACTCGGTGCGCGTGCAGATCCCGCGCGCCGAGGCAGCGCTGAGCGAGGCCGAGCGCAAGATCGACGACCGGGTGGCTACCTTCCGGGCCGAGACGCAGAAGGAGCTGAACGATCGCCGCACGATGCTGGAGGGGCTGAGCGAGCTGCAGGCCGCCGACCACGACCGCATCCGTCGCACCGAGATCGCCGCGCCGATGCGCGCGACGGTGAAGCAGATCCACCTCAAGACGGTGGGCGGGGTGGCGCGACCGGGCCAGGACCTGGTGGAACTGGTGCCGGTGGAGGACACGCTGCTGGTGGAGGTGCGCATCCGCCCGGCCGACGTGGGCTTCGTGCATGTGGGCCAGCACGCCAGCGTGAAGGTGACAGCGTTCGACTACGCGATCTACGGCCAGCTCGCGGCCAAAGTCGAGGACATCAGCGCCGATTCGATCGGCGACGAGACCGACCGCACGCGCGAGCCCTATTTCCGCGTGCGGCTGCGCACCGAGAAGAACGCGCTGGGCCCGCCCGACCGGCCGCTCTTGATCCACCCCGGCATGACGGTGAGCGCCGACATCCAGACCGGCGAACGCACGGTGCTGACCTACCTGCTGAAGCCGATCTTCAAGACGCTGACGAGCGCGATGGGGGAGAGGTAGCGCTGCGCGCCCTCACCATCCTCAATGCCATGATCCGGGACCAACGCCCATCGCAATACGCTTGGCCAACATGACCGCCGCTCCCCACGTTTCCGGGGGCAAGCAGGCGGCCCACCGCCCGCGCCCCCCCCGGCTCGCCCGAGCCTTGCGGTGCGCGCGCGGCCGCCCTGGGCTATGCTCGCCCGGGAATGGGCGGACGCGATGCTTCCACCGGCCCGAGAGAGGGGGACTGCATGATCGGTTCACGCAGAAATTCCGGCGCCTGCGCCGCAATGGCGCTTTCGGCGGCGATCGCCTTTGCCGCGCCGGTCCAAGCCTGCCCGCGGGACCAGGTGGCCGCGTTCGTGCAGGAGCTGAGCGCCATGGCGGCGAAGGCCGAGAGCTCGATCCGTTACCTGATTCCGAAGTTCCGCGAGTGCGGCCAGGCGGCGATCGCCTCCGAACTCGAAGGCTCGCCGCAATGGCTGCAGTCGATGCGCCAGCACCTGCAGGCCCAGGCCGACTCGAAGGCCGAGCTCAAGACCACGATCGACACGGCGATGGGCAACCTCAATTCGGCCGAGGCGTCGCTGCAGAAGAACTACGAGCTGGTGCTGAAGGGCATCGACTCGATGTACGACAACCGCTTCCCGCCGGGCTGCCGCCGGGAGCGGACCAAGATCGTCGACAACATGAAGTCGGTCCGCCCGATGGTCCCCGACGCGCTCGGCAAGCTGGCGACGTTCAAGAGCTGCCTGGGGAGCTAGCCGGGCGCCGCCCGCCGCCATCCGCGGCGGGCGATCTTGACGCGCCGGCCGTTCGACCTAGATCGCATGCAGGAGCCCGCCGCGGGACCGCCGCGGCGGCGGTTAACGCATGTAGCGACCAGCAAGGGAGTGATTTGCGATGTCCAAGTTCTGGAAGGCCCTGGCCCAGCAATGGCCGGACGGGGTCAATTTCGTGCTCGGCATCTGGCTCATCGCCTCGCCCTGGGTGCTGCAATACGCAACGCAGACGACGCCCGCCTGGAACGCCTATGTGGTGGGAGTGATCATCGCGGTCGCCGCGCTGTCCGCCCTCCTGGCGTTCCATCAGTGGGAGGAATGGGTCAATGCCGCGCTGGGCGCCTGGCTGATCGTCTCGCCCTGGCTGCTCGGTTTCAGCGCGCTGACGAACGCGGTCTGGAACCAGGTCGTCATCGGGCTTTTGGTCGGCGCCCTTGCCCTGTGGTCCGCCTACAAGGCGCGCGAGCACGGCCAGTTCGCAACCTGAGACCGGCCGGGGCCGCGCGTCTTTCGGCGCACGGCCCCGCCTCTACCCGGAAAGGGGCAGGGACAGTCGTGCCCCTGTTGTCTGGCCGCAGGGGCGCGGCGCTCAGGCGGGATCCCCGGCCTCCGCACCCGCGCGCGTGACCATGAAGCCCGGCGGCGGGTGCCGTGCGACCGGCGCGTCGCCCTGCGCCTCCCGGCGCCGGTCGAGGGGGAAGGGGATGATCCGGGCCTTCTGCGGGTGATGGGTGGGCGGATGCCCGTCGAAGCCGCCCGCCAGGGCCAAGCGAATCGCGCTCAAATCGCCCTCCGACCGGTTGCAGAACACGACTCTTCGCCTTCCCCCCTTCCGCCGCCGGCGAGGGGGAAACCGGCGATATAGATCGCCTGCGCGGAACTTGCGTCTCTCGATCGCTCCGCGGTGTGCCGGCGAATCTTCGGCGGCGAGATAAGTGCGGGGTCGTGGACGGTCAAGAGGGACCTCGGCCCAGAAAAATCCCGCCCGACCCGCCTTGAAGCCGGGCCCGGCATTTCTAGATTGTCTGGTCGCCGGGGGTTCCCGCAACGGAAGCCCGGCGCAACGATCTGTCATCGCCACTCGAAATGGAGGCATGCACATGAAGTTCAGGCCGCTTCATGATCGCGTCCTCCTCCGGCGCGTGGAGGAGGAGGCCAAGACTCCCGGCGGCATCATCATCCCGGACACTGCCAAGGAGAAACCGATGCAGGGCGAGGTCGTCGCCGCCGGCCCGGGCGGGCGGGACGGCAAGGGCGCGATCGTGCCGATGTCCGTAAAGCCGGGTGACCGGGTCCTGTTTGGCAAATGGTCGGGCACCGAGGTCAAGATCGACGGCGACGAATTCGTCATAATGAAGGAATCCGACATTTTCGGCATCGTCGAAGGCGCGGCCGCACAGCGACAGGCCGCCTGACGCCCGCGACAGCCACGTGAAGGAAAGGAGGATCGGACAATGGCTGCCAAGGAAGTCCGCTTTGCCGGCGACGCGCGCGCGCGCATGCTGCGCGGCGTCGACATCCTGGCCAACGCGGTAAAGGTGACGCTGGGGCCGAAAGGCCGCAACGTCATCATGGACAAGTCGTTCGGCGCGCCGCGCATCACCAAGGACGGCGTGACCGTGGCGAAGGAGATCGAGCTCTCCGACAAGTTCGAGAACATGGGCGCGCAGATGCTGCGCGAGGTGGCGTCGAAGACCAGCGACGTGGCGGGCGACGGCACTACCACCGCGACCGTGCTGGCCCAGGCGATCGTGCGCGAGGGCGCCAAGGCGGTGGCCGCGGGCATGAACCCGATGGACCTGAAGCGCGGCATCGACCTGGCGGTGTCCAAGGTCGTGGACGAGATCACCCACCGCTCCAAGAAGCTCAGCGGCAACGACGAGATCGCCCAGGTCGCCACCATCTCGGCAAACGGCGACAAGTCGATCGGCGAAATGCTGACCAAGGCGATGGAGAAGGTCGGCAAGGAGGGCGTGATCACGGTCGAGGAGGCCAAGAGCCTGGAGACCGAACTCGACATCGTCGAAGGCATGCAGTTCGACCGCGGCTATGTCAGCCCGTACTTCGTCACCAATGCCGACAAGATGCGCGCCGAGCTGGAGGAGCCCTACGTCCTTATCCATGAGAAGAAGCTTTCCAGCCTGCAGCCGCTGGTCCCGCTGCTGGAATCGGTGGTGCAGTCGGGCAAGCCGCTGCTGGTCATCGCCGAGGAGGTCGACGGCGAGGCGCTGGCGACCCTGGTGGTCAACAAGCTGCGCGGCGGCCTGAAGGTCGCGGCGGTGAAGGCGCCCGGCTTCGGCGACCGCCGCAAGGCGATGCTCGAGGACATCGCCATCCTCACCAACGGCCAGTTCATCAGCGAGGATCTCGGCGTCAAGCTCGAAAACGTCACGCTCGACATGCTCGGCCGCGCGAAGAAGGTGATCGTGGAGAAGGAGAACACCACGATCGTCGACGGCGCCGGAAAGAAGAAGGACATCGAGGCGCGCTGCAACCAGATCCGCCAGCAGATCGAGGAGACCACCTCGGACTACGACAAGGAGAAGCTGCAGGAGCGGCTGGCGAAGCTGGCGGGCGGCGTTGCGGTGATCCGCGTGGGCGGGGCGACCGAGGTCGAGGTGAAGGAGCGCAAGGACCGGGTCGACGACGCGATGCACGCCACCCGCGCCGCTGTGGAGGAAGGCATCCTGCCGGGCGGTGGCGTGGCGCTGCTCTATGCCGCCCGCGCACTGGACGGGCTCAAGGGCGCCAACCACGACCAGCAGATGGGCATCGACATCGTCCGCAAGGCGCTCGCCGCGCCGACGCGCCAGATCGCCGAGAACGCCGGCGCCGACGGCGCGATCGTGGTCGGCAAGCTGCTGGAGCAGAAGAGCCCCGCGTGGGGCTACAACGCGCAGACCGGCGCTTTCGTCGACATGCTGAAGGAAGGCATCATCGACCCGACCAAGGTCGTGCGGCTGGCCCTCCAGGACGCCTCGTCGGTTGCCGGCCTGCTGATCACGACCGAGGCGATGGTCGCCGAGAAGCCGGAGAAGAAGGCGCCGGCCGCCCCGATGCCGGGGGCGGGCGATATGGACTTCTGATGCGGTGCCGGTGTGCCGACATCGCAGGGGAACGGCGATGTGGCCGGAATGGCTCGCCCGGATGATGAGGGATCGCGGGCCCGCCGATCTCGGGCCGGCGGCGCTGCC
>CAYMTM010000078.1:0-19296 GCA_964393375.1 uncultured Rhodospirillaceae bacterium | reverse complement strand
GGCGTGCCGCGGTCGTTGAAGGTGATCGACCCCTCGTCGGGCGTAAGCGCGCGCATGATCATCTTGCTGACGGTTGTCTTGCCGCAGCCCGACTCGCCCACCAGGCCCAGGCACTCGCCGCGCCTTATGTCGAAGCTGACGTCGTCGACCGCGGTAACCTGGCCCGCGGCCTGGCCGCTGGCGAATAGGCCCGAGCGGCGGATGGTGAAGCGCTTGGTCAGGCCCTTGACCGACACCAGCGGTCCCGCCCTGTCGCCGCCGTCGGGCCAGGCCTCTTTCTTCTCCAGCAATTCGCTGCGGCCGGTTTGGATCTCGCGGATCGGCACCAGCCGCTCGCCGGGCTTCATGTTGAAGCGCGGCACCGCGCGCAACAGCGCTTTCAGGTAGGGATGGCGGGGATCGGCGAAGATGTCGTCGAGCGTCCCGCTCTCCATCACCTGGCCCTGGTACATGACCACGACTTCTTCGGCCATGTTGGCGACCACGCCCAGATCATGGGTGATCAGCAGCAGCGCCATGCCCAGCTCGCGCTGCAGGTCGCTCATCAGCTTCAGGATCATCGCCTGGATGGTGACGTCGAGCGCCGTGGTGGGCTCGTCGGCGATCAGAAGGGACGGGCGGCAGACCAGCGCCATGGCGATCATCACGCGCTGGCGCAGGCCGCCGGACAGCTCGAAGGGGTAGGTGCGAAGCGCCTTTTTCGGATCGGGGAAGCCGACCAGGCGCAACATGTCCTGGGTCAGTTCCAACGCTTCGGTCTTGCTCGCCTGGCGATGCAGCAGCAGCGCCTCGCTGACCTGGTCGCCCACGGTGTGCAGCGGCGACAACGAGGTCATCGGCTCCTGGAAGATGATCGAGATGCGCCCGCCGCGGATTGCGCGATAGGCCGCGCTGTCCTGGGGGATTTTCGCCAGGTCCTGCACCTGGCCCGGCAGGCGCGGATCGGCGAACAGGATCTCGCCTCCCACGATCCGCCCGGTGCGCGGCAGGATGCCCATGATCGCCTGGCTGACGACCGACTTGCCCGAGCCGGACTCGCCCACCACCGCCACGGTGCCGCCCCTCGGCACGCGGAACGAGACGCCGCGCACGGCCTGGATCAGGCCCTCGTTGGCGTGAAAATTGACCTCCAGATTGCGGACCGTCAGCAGATCAGGCTCGACCGTCATGCGCGTCCCGATCCGCCGACTACCTGTACGTCCGGCCGGGCTTCTGCCGCCGGATGCACCTCGATTCCCAGCGCGGCCAGGTTGCCGGTCGTCGCCGGGCTCAAGGCCAGTCCTTTGCGCTCCGCCGCGCGCGCGGCGGCCAGCGCGATGTCGCGGAAGCCGTCGATGGTGGAATCCACCCGCACGCCGCGGCCGGCGCCTTTCAGGCTCAGTTGCATCCAGCCGCGGGTCCGGTCGCGGCGCGTCGAATAATAGGCCAGGGCCAGCCTCCCCAAATCGTTCCACGCGATCGTCGCGCCCACCGGTCCGATCGCGGTTATCCCCGCGTCGTCCACCCGCACCACGGTCATCTGCCGCAGCGCCGTGCGCGCGCCGAACGCCAAAAACAGCGCGGCCAGCCCACCTAGAAGCCACATCATGACAGGACTGGCGGGCACGAACAACAGCGGTCCCATGGTTGCGGCCAAGCCGGCGCCGGCGCGCAGGTAGTCGCCGGCCAGTTCGCGCACCGGATAGCGGTAATCCATTACAATTCCGTATCGAATACGTCGGCCGGATCTTGCCAGGCTGCGCCGGGGTGGTCCGCCGTCGCCGCCAGGAACCGGTCCACGAAGGCCCAGGTGGGTTCGTCCATCACCAGGTGGTGGGTCAGTAGCCCGGTCAGTTCGTCCGCATCCGCCGCACCCAGGCGCCGGGCGCGCAGATGCGCGACGGCGGCGGCCAATGTGGCCTCCGCACCGGCGAAGCCGCCCATGCCCGCGCGCAAGCCCGGCCAGTCGATCGGGTCGACATGCACGTTGACCTGCAGCACGCCGAAGGCGTCACGCCGCGCCGCGCGCGGCTTGGCGGTGCTCAAGCCCCGGAAGCCGAGCGGCGCCAGCCTCGCCGCCACCGCAAGGTCGATGCGGTTCCAGGGCGGCGCCAGCACCGCCATCGCGCGGCCTTCGGATGCCCTTGCCAGCATGTCCTTGCCCTTGGCGAGCTCGGCCAGCACCGTTTCGGCCGCGCGATGCGCCCCGAGCTCCGCCTTCTTGTCGCCCCTTGGCGCGTGATTGACATGGGCATAGCCGTGCTGGATCACCGCGACCTCGGGCCGCTGGGCGAGCACCGCAAACAGCGCGTCCGCGGCCTTGGCCGGCACCACGGCCAAGGCCGGCCTGACGCCATGCTCCCGGGCCAGGTCGAGCAGCCGGCCTAACGCAGCGGTTGAAGAAACGGCGTCGTCGTCACGCCACCAGAACGTGGCGCGGCGGCCGGAGTCCGCCCATGAATCAAGCTCGTTGCGCAGATCGCGCCAGGCATCGGGGGGCGGCACAACGCCGCTCCGCCGATCACCGGTCGACGTAAAACCAAGGCCCATCATGGCTCGCGCGCGGGGTGCGAAACGGCGGCCAATGTCGCCTTTTCCGCGACCGCGCGCAACAAGAGCTTGGCGGATTCCCTTGCCCCGCCAAGGTCGACGGCGAAGCCCGGGGGCGGCGGCGCAGCGGCATCGATGGCCGTGGCCAGGCAAGCCGGCTGGAGCGCCTCGGGCGCGAGCCACCGGCACAGTCCGCGCGCCTCCAGCACCCGGCAGCGCAAGGTCTGCTCGACTTCGCCGCCATCGGCGAAAGGCACGAACACGGCCGGAACCCCCGCCGCCAGCACTTCCAGCGCGGTATTGTAGCCGGCCTGGGAGACCGAACAGAGCGCGCCTGGCAGCAGCGCCGGAAAATCGCTGCGTGCGCGCTCCACAACGACCCCCGCCGGCGCTTGCGCCCGCAGCGCCTGGAAGCGATCCTCCGGCAGGTTGTGCCCGGCCAGCAGCCGCCAGGGCCGGTCGCGGTATCTGGTAAAGGGCCGCGCGGCCAGCGCCGCGCGCAGCAGGGGCTCGCCGACGGCGCCGCCGCCGCTCGACACGAGCACCTCGGGACGCGCGTCGGTGCCGGGAACGGGCGGGTCGAGCAGGTAGCCGGTATACCGCAGCCGGTCGCGGATGCGATCGACGGCCGGGAAGCTCAGCGCCAGGTCGATCAGGGCGGGATCGCCGTGCGCGAGCACCAGGTCGAAATGCGTTCGCACCGCCTGGACGATCCCTTCCACGCGCTCCGGCGCGGGCGGGTGCAGGATGTCGCGCAGCGAGCACGCGACAACCATGCGCGCGCGCCGTGCCCGGGCGGCTTCGAGCAGCGGCAGCAATTCGAAGCGCAGCAGCCGGCGGCCGAACGGGAACAGCTCGATCACCAGGATCGCCGGCTCGACACGGCGGTAGAGTTCCAGCAGCGCGTCGCGCCGCCGCGCGCGCCAGGCGTCGTCCACGGGCTTGCCGGACGCGTCGAGCAGCAGCTTGAACGTGGCGTCCGGTGAATATGCGGGCGGAAGCTGCACGAACTCGATTCCGCGCACGGGCAGGTTCGGCACCGGCATCCCGCCGCTCGCCAGGGTGACGGCGACGCCTTCGCCGGCCAGCCCATGGGCCAGGGTCAAGGCGCGCCGCAGGTGGCCCACGCCCAGCAGGTGCTGCACATGCACCAGCGCGCGCGGATGGCGGTTCACGACGGCCCGCCCGTTGCCAGAGCGATGTTCAGCTGCGCGACGTGGGGCCGGCCTGCGGCGTCCAGCGCGAACATCTGCGCGCATCCGTCCTTGAGCTTGTGCGGCGCCGGCCCGGTCATGTCCCAGCCTGTCGCCTCGGCATAGATCGCGCGGATGATGCCCTTGTGCGCAACCGCGATCGTGGCGGCGCCGATGGCCGCGCGCTCGGCAAGGAACGGGCGCAGGCGCCCTTGTACGGCGCGCGGACTTTCCCCGCCGGGCGCCTGGAAATCGAGGCCTTTGGCCTCCCACGCCTTCATCAGGTCGCCCAGCTCGGCGCGCAGGTCCTCCAACTCCATCCCGCTCCAGGCGCCCCAGTCCATCTCGGCCAGGCGCGGGTCGCTGGGCGGGTCGACGGCGCCCAGCAGCAGCGCCGTCTCGACGGCGCGCGACAGCGGGCTCGTAATCCACTGGTAGCCGGCGAATTCCGGCGGAAGCCGCCAGCCGCGCACCTCCGCGCGCCCGGCCGCGGACAGCGGGATATCCTCGCGCCCCTGCACGCGCCCGGTTTCGTTCCAGGCCGTGGGCCCGTGCCGAACCAGGACCAGCGGGATCATGCGCGCCGCCGCCGCACGGCGTCGCGCAGGACGCGGTCGAGCAGCCGCGCGGCGGCGTCGATGTCGTGCCGCGAACGCGCGCGCGTTGCCGCTGCAAGGCCCATTGCCGCACGCCGTTCGGGGTCGTCCAGTAGCCGGGCGGTCGCCCGCGCCAGCGCCGGCGCGTCCTCGCTTGCAGCCAGGAACCCGGTCTCGTCCTGTGCAACGACATCGCCGACGCCGACGCCGCGGCCGGCAACCACGGGCAGGCCCGCGGCCTGCGCTTCCAGGATCGCCATGCCGTAAGCTTCACGCACCGCCGGCCAGACATAAAGGTCGCAGGCCGCGTAGACCGCCGGCAGCGCGCGGGCATCGCATTTGCCGAGATACAGCACCCGGTCGCCCAGCGGCGCCAGCGCCGCCTCCACCTTGTGGCGGGCGACGCCGTCGCCCACGACGACCAGCCGCCATGCCCGTCGCTTCAGCCGCTTCAACCCGCGGGCCAGCACGCGGTAGGAATCGAGCTTGTCGCCCGGCCGCATCATACCGACGGCCAGGAGCCAGGGTTCGTCCGGCGGCAGTTTGCGCGCAAGCCGGCGGCGATGGGCCGCGCGCCGGACGGCCGCACGGGCGAAGGGTTCCGTGTCGACGAAGGGCGGCATGATCTCCAGCCGCGCGCCGCGCTTCAGCGCCGGGCGAACGAATTCCGGGTCGATCGAGTTGAGGCACAGCGCGGCGTCGGCGCTGCCGATCGCCTTCAGCGCGGCCTCGAAGCCCGGACCCCAAGGTCCGGCCCGCTTGCGCGGCGCGACCGACGGTTCGATGACGACATAGGGAATGTCCAGCGCCGCGCTGACCGGCGGGCCCAGGTAATCCGGCGCCTTGTGATACACGTGATAGGTAACCCACGCCTGCGGCCGCCCCGGTGCGCGGCGCGCGCGCCAGCGCCGGATCAGCGCGGCCGCCAGCTTCGCGCCTTTGGCCGAAATCCGGGCCTGGACCGCCGCATCGCCGGCACGGTCGTAGGCACGAAAGGCGCTGGCCAGCGCGACGTCGTGCCCGGCCTGCGCCAGCGCGCGCATCAGCAGCCGCGCCATCCGCCGGTCGCCGGAGGGATGGGCGTGCGTCGGCGGCTTCAGGGGCGCGTAGAACGCGATGCGCACGACGCCTCCGCCAGGCCGAACCGCTCGGCGATCGGCCCGATGTTGCGCCGGAACGAGAAGGACTCGAGCACACGCCGCCGGCCGGCCGCGCCCATCGCCGCCCGCCGCGCCGGGTCGCGCGCCAGGTCGGCGACCGCGCGCGCCAGCGCCGGCGGATCGGCCGGCGGGCAAAGAACCGCGGTCGCGCCGTCGACCAGGAACTCGCCGATCGCACCGGCCGTGGTGGCGACGCAGGCCAAGCCCTGGCTCTGCGCCTCCATCAGCACGTTGGGCAGCCCGTCGCGGTCGCCCTCGCGATCGACCTTGCTCGCCAGCACGAACAGATCGGCCGCGCGATAGGCCTCGATCACGCGCTCCTGCGGCTGCGCCCCGCGCCAGTCGATCCGATCCGCGATGCCGAGTGCCGCTGCGCGCCGTCTCAAGCGCTCGGCCTCGGCTCCGCCGCCGATATGCACGAAGCGCCAGTGCAGATCCTGCGGCAGCAACGCCAGCGCCGCCAGCAGGTCGTCGTAGCCCTTTTTCGCCACAGCGCGCCCGACCGACAGCAGCACCACTGGGTCGGCCGGATCGCCGGCGTCGCGCGCCTGCCCGCACGGAGCGGGGGCGGGGAAGCGCCGGTCGTCGAGCCCGTGATAGACCAGCGCCAGCTTCTCCGGCTGCGGCGCCAGCGCGCTGAGATGCTCGAAGCCCAGGCGCGTGCAAGTGACCAGCCAGTCGAGCTCGGCCAGCTTCGCGCGCTTCTCCCATGCCGGCGTGATCCAGATGTCGCGCGCATGCGCCGAGCAGCTCCAGGGCAGGCCGCGCATCGTCGCCGCATAGCGCGCCACCGAGGCGGGGGTATGCAGGAAATGCGCGTGTAGCCGCCCGATCTCCGCCGGCAGTTCGGCCGCCGCGACGCAGGCCTGGCCGAAGCGCCGGACGCGGTTGGGCGTGAAGTCGCGCCGGAGATCGGCCAGGAATTTCCTCCGCGCCGCGGCATAGCCCGGCAGGCGGCGGGCGCCGCGCCAGGCGCGCAGCACGCGCAAGGGTTCCCGATACAGGTATTCCGGCAGGTACAGGACCGGCGCCTTGACGGCGCGGTGCACCGGATGGCGGTGCTTGTCGGTCGGACGGCGCAACGAAACCAGCAGTATGTCGAGCCCGCGCTCCTCCAGCGCCGCGATCTCCTGGGCGATGAAGGTCTCGGACAGGCGCGGATAGCCCTTCAGCAGCACCGCGACGCGGCGCCCTCGAACCCCGGTTCCATCCACGGCGGAAGGGGCGGCGTTCAGCCGCTGCGCGCGGCCAGACGCGGCTGCTCGACGCGGCGTTGCATCGTCTGGACCACCAGACGATTGACGTTCTCCAGCCCGTCGAGAAGCCCGGGGACGACGACCCGGGACGGCACGCTCTGCTGCGGCAAGTGGCGCAGCGCCGTCGCCATCATGCGCGCGTCGCGCACGCCGTCGTTCACCAGCATCTTGACCAGGCCCAATTCCTGCGCGCGGTTGGCGCGGATGAACTGCTCGAGCCGGGGCGCGGTGCGCGGCACGATGATCGCGCGCTTGTCGAACGAAAGTATCTCGCAGAACGTGTTGTACCCGCCCATCGCCACCACGCCGAGGGCGTTCGCCATCAGCTCCTCCAGGCGCGCGTCGAAGGTGGTCATGCGCACGTTTCCCAGGCGCTGGGCGCGGCGCAGGAATTCGGCTTGCTGCTCGGTCGGCATGAACGGGCCCAGCACGATCATCGCCGGGTGGGGCATGCGCGGGTCTTCCTCGTAGGCGCGCAGGACCCAGTCGACCAGCTCCTCGCCGTCGCCGCCGCCACCGGGCGTCACCAGAAGATAGGGCTGGTCCAGCCCGTCCAACTCGGGATTGCGCGGCATCGGGGTGTGCGGAACCGTGCGCGGCAGGTAGCCGGTGTAGGTGAGCTTGCGCCGGACCGACTTCGGCAGGTCGATGCCCTCCAGCGGATCCCACAGCTGCGGCAGGCCGTAGACCCAGATCGAGTCGTAGAGGTCGCGCAGGGCGGGCAGCGCGTTCTTGCGCTCCCATTCCGGGGCGAGCTGCGCCGGCTCGTCCATCACGTCGCGCAGCCCCAGCACCAAAGGCGTGCCGCGGCGTTTCAGCATGGCCAGCGTGTTCTTCACCTCGCCGCGCAGGCCCAGCGGCTCCTTGTCGACGATGAACAGGTCGGGGTCGAAGATGTCGGCGGTATGACGGATGATCGACGCCCGCATCGCCAGCGTCTCGTCGATGTCGATATGCAGGTTCAGCGAGGTGTACGCGCCATTGCGCAGCTTGATGACGCCGGGAATGCGCACGAAATCGACCCGGGCGCGGAAGTCGAAGCTGCCGATGATCGGCGAGCCCGACAGGATCATCACCGAAAGGTCCTTGTTGGTGTCGACCAGCGAATGCGCCAGCGCGCGCACGCGGCGCAAATGGCCGAGCCCGAACGTGTCGTGACAGTAAAAGAGTATCCGCGCGCCGTTTCTGCCGGTCGTCATTGGCTCCAAGGCCCCGTCGCCAGAATTGTCAAGTTTGATGGAAGCGCTCCCCCTGACACGGGAAATATGGCACAGTTCTTTCATACCGGAAAACGCCGATTCCATGACAAGCCCGGGAAAAATCGCGGATTCGGCGAAGAAAACACAGCGAATTCGCATGGTCTGGGGGCATGCGGCGGCGCTGGCGTTTACCGCTTCATAAACTTGTTCTAAGGTAATAATGGCAAACAGGAAAATGACGAAAACAGGCGCCCCCGGACTTGGCCCAGGACCGGATTGAGTTCATGAGCTTGCACGAGGAAGTCGACGCGCTCCGGCGCGTTCCGCTGTTCGCCAAGATCGAGCCCTCGAAGCTGAAGTTGCTGGCCTTCACCAGCGAGAAGCTCGAATACCAGCGCGGCCAGGAACTGTGCCGGCAGGGCGACACCGGCGACGCCATGTTCATCATCATGGCGGGCGAGGCCGACGTGGTGGTCAACACTCCCACCGGCGAACATACCGTCGCGCGGCTCGGCAAGAACAGCTTCGTGGGCGAGATCGCGATCCTGTGCGACGTGCCGCGCACCGCCACCGTGCGGGCCAACAGCACCGTGACGGCCTTGCGCATCTCCAAGGAACTCTTCTTCCGCCTGGTGGGCGAGTATCCGCAGATCGCGGTGGAGATCATGCGCGAGCTGGCGCACCGCCTGGACGACACCACCAAGGCGTTGGCCAAGGCGAAAGCCGCCTGACCTTCCCCGCATGAGCCGACTGGACAGCGCGATCCGGCGCCTCGAGGCCCAGCGCGCCTGCCTCGACCACGCCGCGGCGCTGATCCGCGACCTGCCCGGGCCGGTGGTCGAACTCGGGCTCGGAAACGGCCGGACCTTCGATCACCTCCGGCAGTTGTTGCCCGGGCGCGAGATATTCGCGTTCGACCGCCAGCTCGCCGCGCATCCCGATTGCGTGCCCGATGCCGCCCACTTGGTGCTCGGCGATTTCGCCCAAACGCTGCCCGATGCGCTGCGGCGCATCGGCGCGCCGGCGGCCCTGATCCATGCCGACACCGGCACCGGTGAGACCGTGCGCAACGCGCGCCTGGCGAAATGGCTGGCGCCGCATCTCGCACGCCTGGCGGCGCCGGGCGGGATCGTCCTCAGCGACCAGGATTTGGTGGGGATCGCGGCCGAGCCGCTGCCGCCGCCCGCTGGCGTCGCAGCGGGGCGCTATTTCCTCTATCGCAAGGCCGGATAGGCGGCGAGCAATCCGGCCGTCTCGGCCATCGCCTCGACGTCGTTGAACATCGGCACGCCGGCCTGCTCCATCGTGGCGAACAACTCGTCCTTGCACGGCAAGGTGCCCATCATCGCATGCATCAGCGGCAGCGTTGCAGTGCGCGCCCGTTCCGCCAGGCGCGCCACCACCGGCACGGGATCGACCATGAACGGCACGACATGGATCATCAGCACAGCGTCGAATGCGTCCTTGCCTTCGCGCATCGCGGCGTCGAACGCCAGCGCGAAGCGCTCCTCGCGCGCATCGGCCAGAAGGTCGATCGGATTGGCGACCGTGGCCTCGGGCGGCAGGCCCTGGCGCAGCCGCTCCGCCATCGCCGGGGGCAGCGGCGGCAATTCCAGGCCTTCGACCGCGCATTGATCGGCGCACAGCACGCCGGGTCCTCCGGAGTTCGACAGGATCAGCACCCGCCTGCCGATGCCCGCGGTGTATCGCGCGAAGCCGCGCGCGGCCAGCAGCAGGCGGCGCAGGCTGGTCGCGCGCACCATGCCGCAGTCCCGCGCGAAGGCTGCGGCCGCCGCATCATCCAGACTGGCCGAGCCGGTGTGCGCCTTGGCGGCGGCGCCGCCGGCCGCGGTGCGGCCGCCGATCAGCGCGACCACGGGCTTCTTCGCCGTGGCGCGGCGAGCGATATCGCGAAACGCCGCGGCGTCGCCCGGCGACTCGATGTAAAGCAATACCGCGGCGATGCCATCGTCCGCCGCCAGGTGCCCCAGGTGGTCGGCGACGCCGATCTGCGTGGCGTTGCCCACGGACACGATCGTGCCTACCGGTATCGCCATGGCGTTGGCCTTGGCGATGATCTCCTCGGCCAGCGCGCCGGACTGCGAGACCAGCGCGATCGACCTGCCCCGCGCGTCGGGCCCCGGCGGCAGGTCGCGCAGGAAAGTCGCGGCCATGCCCACGGGTGCACCGGGCGCGGTCAGGTGGATGATGCCCGCGCAGTTCGGCCCGGCCACGGTCAGGCCGCTGTCCTCGGCCAGCGCACGCAGCTCCGCGTCGCGCTTCCTGCCTTCCTCGCCCGCCTCGGCGAAGCCGCCGGGCAGGATCAGCACGTGGCGGTGACCGGTCGCGATCGCCTCGCGCACCGCGTCCAGGATCGTGTCGGGGCGGATGACGATAACGCAGAGATCGGCCGGCCTGTCCAGTTGGCGCAGCGAGGTGCGGACCTCGAGGTTGCGGATCGTGCCGCCCCTGGGGTTGACCGGCACGATCGCGCCGACGAAGCCGGACTTTTCCAGGAGGTGCAGCACGGCGCCGCCGGAGGAGGTGGGCCGGTCGCCCGCGCCCACCACCGCAACCGAGCGCGGGGTGTAGAACGGGGCGAGGTTGCGCTTCAATCCCCGACCTCGACCGTGACCGGCACGTGGTCGCTGCCGTTCTCCCAGTCGCGCGCGGCGCGGTGGACATTCGCCGCGCGCAGCCTGCCCTTGAGCGTCGGCGTTACCCACACATGGTCCAGCCGCCGCCCGCGGTCGCTGACCTTCCAGTCGCGGTTGCGGTAGCTCCACCAAGTGTAGAGCTTTTCCTGCGGCGGGATGAAGTGGCGCACCGCGTCGACCCAGTCGAGCGAGGCCTGCATCCGCGCGAGCTTCTCGACCTCGATCGGCGTGTGGCTGACGACATCGAGCAGCTGCTTGTGCGACCACACGTCGGTTTCGAGCGGCGCGATATTGAAGTCGCCCACCGCGATCAGCTTCTGGCGCCTGGTGCGCGCCTGCCTGAACCAGTCGCGCAATTCGTCGACGAACTGCAGCTTGTGGGCGAACTTGTCGTTCGCCACGGGGTCCGGGATGTCGCCGCCCGCGGGAATGTAGACGTTGTGCAGTTCGATCCCGCCGGGCAGGCGCGCATAGAGGTGCCGGCAGTCCTGCTTGCCGCAGCGGTGCAGGGGCTCGCCGCCCGAGAAGGGAATGCGCGAGAGGATAGCGACGCCGTTGTAGCCCTTCATCCCGTGCACCTGGCGATGCTGGAAGCCGAGCTCGGCAAAGGCCTCGTGCGGAAACAGGCCGTCCGGCACCTTGGTTTCCTGCAGGCACAGGACGTCGGGCTTCAGCTCCTTCACCAGCCGGCGCACCAGGTCGAGCCGGAGGCGCACCGAATTGATGTTCCAGGTCGTGATCCGCATCGCCGCAGGATCAGCCGATCGTGACGTCGAGCTTGCCCACCTTGTCGATCGTCCCTTCCAGCCGGTCGCCCTTCACCACCGGGCCGACGCCCTCGGGCGTGCCGGTGTAGATCAGGTCGCCGGGGTAGAGTTCGACCAGGCCCGACAGGTAGGTGATGGTCTCGGGTACGTTCCAGATCATGTTCTTGAGGTCCGAGCTCTGCTTGACCTCGCCGTTGACCTTGAGCTCGATCCTGCCGGCCGCGATGTGGCCGATCCTGGCGGCCGGAACGATCGCGCTGCAGGGCGCGGAATGGTCGAAGCCCTTGCCCATGTCCCAGGGCCTGCCCTTGTCGCGCGCGGCGATCTGCACGTCGCGGCGCGTCATGTCCAGGCCGCAGGCATAGCCCCAGGCATGTTCCAGCGCCTTGGCTTCAGGGATGTTGGCGCCCTGCTTGCCGATCGCCACCACCAACTCGAACTCGTAGTGCAGGTTCTTGGTCTGGGGCGGATAGGGAACGACGCCGCCGTTCTGCACGATCGCGTCGGCCGGCTTGCAGAAGAAGAACGGCGGCTCGCGGTCCGGGTCGAAGCCCATCTCGCGCGCATGGGCGGCGTAGTTGCGCCCCACGCAATAGATGCGGCGCACCGGGAAACGCCTGCTGTCGCCCTCGACAGGCACGCTCGGGAGCTCCCAAGCCTGGATCGCATAGGCCGTCATACGGTCCTTCCCTTTGTGTAGATTGGCGTCGGCATGGATCGGAGGGTCAGAAGATATACGCTTTGCCGCGCACAATGCCCAGCGGCCACCGTCCGGCCCGGAACAGGCGCAGCTTGGCGGCGAAGGGATGCTCGGCCGCGTCCGCCCCGGCCAGCGCGGCGAGCGCCGCCTGATAGCTCGCCTGGGTCGCGGCTCCTGCGGCGACGCGGGCCAGCGCCTGATCGGCCACGCCTTCGCGCGCGGCCGCCATCGCCGCGGCACCGATGGTCGCCGCGTGCGCGGCCATGGTGACCGCGCTCAGCCGCTCCAGCACCGCCGCCCGGCCGAGGCGGGATTCCGCCTGCGCGAGCAGCGCGCCGCGCAACCTCTCCTCGGCGTTCCACCAGCTCGGATCCCAGTGCGGATCGCCGGCGATGCGCGCGGCCTGCGCCCAGTCGACGACCCGCTCGGCCGCCGCGTCCGGCAGGCCCAGCCCCTTCACATAGATCGCCAGATCGACGGCCTCGCTCGGCTCGAGCGCCGCGCCTAGCGCCGCGAACCACGAGATATGCGCGATCACGGCGACCAGGTCATCGGCCGCGGCGATCGTGGCGCTGCCGCCCATGATCCGGCGGACGGCGGGTCACGCCGCTTTCGGCAGCGCGGGCAGCTTCAGGCCGAGCTCCTCCTCGACCAGTTGGCGGGCGCGCTTGACGTAGTCGACGCGCATCTCCTCGTTCTTGCGCTGCTTGATGCCGAACTGGCGGAACTTGGCGTTGTTCTGCGAGGCGTCCTTGCCGAAGAAGGCCGGCAGCAGCGGATAGTAGCGGTCGATCGCATCCTGCACCGCCTTGCGGCCTTCCTCGGTCTTGCACAGCTCGGCGCAGAACTCGCGGCCGAACTGGGCGTGGAAGCGCTCCTCCGGCATGGTCATGCGCGCCAGGTTGCGCAAGGGATGGAACGAGCAGGTCGACAGATCTTCGACTTGGAGGATCTCGGCCAGGTCGGCGAGCAGCTTGATGACGCAGAACTCGGCCCAGGTCTTCATCGGAAAGTCGAAGATCGACAAGGGCTTCTTGCGGTCCGGTGTCATGTCCTCCTTGGTGATGCCGATCTTCTCGCCCAGTTCGCGGAAGCGGACGTGGTGGCCGTACTCCTCCATCGCCACGCGGCAGGTAAGCCACTTGGCGTAGGGTGTGGGCGCCAACGCGATCGCCGGCTCGTCGAACACCTGCGCGCCGTAGAGCTCGTTGACTGCGTGGCTCTGCACGATCTTGCGCACGGCGGTCTTGTAGTCCTCGGGCTGGCGCTCGAATTCCTGTTCGTCGCGGACTTGCAATGTCTGGGCGGCAGTCATGGCAGGATCTCCTTAGAGCACCGGGTCGGTGTTGAAGGCTTCGAGGTCGGTTTCCATCGGCGTGAAATGCCGGCGCAGCGCGGCCAGCTCGCCGTCGTGCGCGCGTGCGACGGGCCGCGGCTGCGAGAACACGAACACCTCGCGCCCGCGCACGCCGAACAGCTGGCCGGTGATGTCGTCGCTCTCCGGCGCGCACAACTTCACCGCCAGCTCCCCGACCGGCGCCGCGTCGATCCTGAGCGCGCGCTCCTTGTAGGCGGCCTGGGCGGGATTGGCGGCTTGGATGGTTTCGGTGACCCGCGTATGCGCGAAGGGCGCGATGGCGTTGCAGGTCACCAGCGAGCGCGCCATGTCCATCGCGGTCACGCGCGTCAGGCCCATCAGCCCGGCCTTGGCGCTGGCATAGGCGGCCTGGCCGTAATTGCCGTAGAAGCCGGCGGTCGACACGATGTTCAGGATGCGGCCCCAGCGATAGGGCTTGCCGCCGCGCTCCGCCTTGGCCTGCTCGCGCATCAGCGGCGCCGCCGCGTTGATCAGGTAGAACCCGGCCGACAGGTTGGTGTGGATCACCGCCTCCCAATCCAGCGGATCGGCCTTGAAGACGAAGCCGTCGCGCAGGATGGCGGCGTTGTTCACCAGGATGTCGAGCCCGCCGAACCGCCGCCGTGCCAAATCGACGGCGGCGCGGGCCGCAGCGGGGCTGGCGATGCTCTCGACATAGGCGGCGACATCGGCGCCGAGGGTTTCGGCGACCTGGCGCGCGACGGCGGGATCGGCGCCCTCGCCCGGGATGCTGGTGCCGTTGTCGGCAATCACCACCTTGGCGCCGGCGCTGTTGAGCGCCTTGGCGATTGCCAGGCCGATGCCGCGTGCGCCGCCCGTCACCAGCGCCACGCGTCCGGCCAGGACCGCGCCGCTCATTGGGGGGCTCCGCCAGCCGCCGCGCGCTGGGCGCGCTCGGCTTCGGTATAAAAGGCGTCGGCGTGGATGTCCTCGCGACGCATGCCGCGGGCTTCCAGCATCGCCGTGGCCGCCTCGACCATGACCGGCGGGCCGGCCAGGTAGGCCTTCGTCCCGTCCAGCCCGGCGATGTCCCGGGCAACCGCCTCGTGCACGAAGCCGGTGCGCCGTTTCGTAGCGGCGCTCGGGTCCGAAAGCACGGGGATGAAATTCAGGTTCGGGTAGCGCCGCGCAAGTCCGGCGAAATGGTCCTCGTGATACAAATCGCGTTCGTCGCGCACCCCGAAATACAGGTGGATGGGCTGGCGCATCCCGAGCGACAGCGCGGTTTCGACGATCGACTTGACCGGTGCCATGCCCGACCCGCCGGCGATCGCCAGGATCGGCCCGGTGTGCCGCTCGCGCAGGTAGGAGCTGCCATAGGGCCCCTTGACCCGCGCGCTGTCGCCGGGCTTCAGGCCCTTGGCGACATAGGCGCTGGAGACGCCGCCCGCGACATGGCGGATATGGAACTCCAGCGGACCGGCGCCGTCGGCGGTCGGCACGACGGCCATCGAATAGTCGCGCGGCGGCAGGCCGGCGAAGCTGACCGCGGCATACTGGCCGGCGGCGAAGGTAAACGGCCCGCCCTCGACGATTGCAAGCCGCACCAGCTTGATGTCGTGGGTCAGGCTCTCGACCGCCTCGATCCGGCACGTCATGTCCCGGAGGGGGTGGGAGACCAGGTCGTCGGCCTCCAGCCACGCCATCTCGACGTCGCTCCACGGGACCGACCGGCAGGCCAGCACCAGGCCCTGGGCGCGCTCCTCCGCGGTCAGCGCGTAGTCGGAATAAGGCGACAGCTCGACCTCGCCGGCATAGAGGCGCGACTTGCACGCACCGCAATTCCCGCTGCGGCAGCCGTGGGGGTAGGGAACGCCCTGCGCGAGCGCCGCCTCCAGCACGGTCTCGCCCGTCTGGACCGGGATCGGTTGCGGCCAGTGCCGGAGGGTGACGCTGTAGCCCATTGTGCGAAGCAGCCGGGATTGTTGGCGGCCCGGATTGTTTGATAGTCCAACAAATATGACGAAACCGTTGACGACTTCAAGCAATAGGGTGGCGAATCCGCCGCGAATCGCTATTATCATCGTCGAATCGATTGATTCGCCGGGTCGGTCGACAGTCCAGGCGAAGTCCGGCGCAAAGAATTAGCCAGGGGAGGGACAGGCTTGATGTTCAAGACCATCGTTTCCGGGATCGGCCGCAGCGGCCTTTTCGCAATAGCGGGATGGTGTGTTGCCGCCGCGGCCGCTCCGGTTTCGGCCCAGGACGTGACCCTCAAGGTCCACCATTTCCTGCCGCCGCCGTCGCCTGCCCATGCGCAGTTCATCCAGCCCTGGACCGAACGGGTCACCAAGGCCTCGGGCGGCAAGCTCAAGTTCCAGATCTTTCCGTCCATGCAGTTGGGCGGGGCGCCGCCGGGCCTTTTCGACCAGGCGCGCGACGGGGTGGCGGACATCGTCTGGACGCTGCCCAGCTATACCGCGGGCCGCTTCCCGCTGGTCGAGGTGTTCGAGATGCCGTTCATGGCCGGCACGGCGGCGGCGACGGCCCCGGCGGTGCAGGAATTCGCCGAGAAGTACCTGAAGGACGAGTTCAAGGAAGTGAAGCCGCTGGTGTTTCACTGCCATGCGCCCGGCCTGTTCCACATCAAGGAGAAGCCGATCATCTACTTCAGCGATCTGCAGGGCCTGAAGATCCGCGCCCCGACGCGCTCGATCAACGAGGCCTTGAAGGCGCTGGGCGCGAGCCCGGTCGGCATGCCGGTGCCGCAGGTGCCGCAGGCCCTTTCGACCGGCGTGATCGACGGCACCGTGATCCCGTTCGAGGTCGCCAATGTGCTGAAGGTGCACGAGCTGGTGAAGTTCCACAGCATCGTGCCGGGCTTCTACACGTCGGTGTTCATCTTCGCGATGAACAAGGCGAAATACGACGGGCTGCCGGCCGAACTGAAGAAAGCGATCGACGACAACTCGGGCCTGGGCCTGGCCAAGGAGCTGGGCAAGGTTTGGGATGCCGCCGAGAAGCCGGGCTGGGAGGCGGCGCAGAAGCGCAACAAGTTCAATACGATGTCGGGATCGGAGCTGGACAAGGCCAAGGCGGCCACCCAGCCCGTGATCGACGCCTGGGTCAAGGCGGCCAACGCCAAGGGGCTCGACGGCCAGAAGATGCTGGACGAGGCCCGCGCGCTGATCGCCAAGTACGGCAAGGCAAGCTGAGCCGGCCTCGCCTTTGCGGACGGGCCTTCGTCGCGCCTCCTAGCGGCGGAGGCCCGCTGCCCTCAATTCCCGCTCGCGGCGGCGCAGGAACCGGATGACCGGCTCCCTGGACCGGACCCTGGGCCGGCTCAGCAACGCATTTGCCGTCATCGGCGGCTTGGTGCTGACTGCGCTGACCATCCTGTCGGTCGCCTCCATCCTGTCGCGCTTGGCTTTCGGCAGGCCGCTGCCCGGCGACTTCGAGATGGTGGAGATGGGCTGCGCGGTGGCGGTGTTCGCCTTCCTGCCCTATTGCCATCTCAGGCGCGCCAACGTGATCGTCGACTTCGCGACGCTGAAGGCGCCGAAGGCGCTCAACGCGGTGCTGGACGGGATCGGCAGCACGATCTACCTGGCGATCGCGGTGCTGCTGGTCTGGCGCATGGCGCTGGGCGGGACGGACAAGCTCGCCAGCGGCGAGACCACGATGATCCTGGGCGTGCCGATCTGGATCGCCTTCATCCCGATCGGGCTGTCGCTGCTGCTGCTGATCACGGTGGTGGCGCGCTGCGCCTGGCGCGACTTCGCCGCCGCCGGCGGAAGGCCGACGGCATGAACGGAATCGAGACCGGCATCGTCGGCTTCATCGCCGTCCTCGTGCTGATGTTCCTGCGCGTGCCGATCGGCTTGGCGATGCTATCGGTCGGCATCCTTGGCTATGTCTGGATCGCCGGCTGGGCGCCGCTGCTCAATCACTTCAAGACGGCCGCCTACAGCCGCTTCTCGAACTACGAGCTTTCCGTCATCCCGCTGTTCCTGCTGATGGGCCAGTTCGCCAGCCGCGCCGGGATGAGCCGCGCGCTGTTCCGATTCGCGGGCGTGTTCCTGGGCCACCGGCCAGGCGGGCTGGCGATGGCGGCGATCGGCGCCTGCGCCGGGTTCGGCGCGATCTGCGGCTCCTCGCTCGCCACCGCGGCGACGATGGCGCAGGTCGCCCTGCCGGAACTCAGGCGCTTCAACTACTCCGGCGCGCTGGCCACCGGCACGCTCGCCGCCGGCGGCACGCTGGGGATCCTGATCCCGCCCTCGGTCGTGCTGGTGGTCTACGCCATCCTGACCGAGCAGAACATCGCCAAGCTGTTCCTCGCCGCCTTCATTCCCGGCATCATCGCGACCGTCGGCTACATGACCGTCATCGCGGTCTATGTGCGCCTGAAGCCGGGATCGGGCCCGGCCGCGCCGCGCGCCGGCTGGTCCGAGCGCTGGGCGAGTTTCAAGGAGGTCTGGCCGGTCGCGCTGATCTTCCTGCTGGTGATCGGCGGGCTCTATCGCGGCTGGTTCACGCCGACCGAGGGTGCGGCGGTGGGCGCGTTCGGCACCGGCGTTCTGGCGCTCTTGAGCGGCGGGCTCGACCGCGAGGGACTCAAGGCTTCGATGCTGGGGACGGCCGAGTCGACCGCGATGATCTTCCTGATCCTGTTCGGCGCCGACATCCTGAACGTCTTCCTTGCGCTCACGCAGATGCCGGCCGAGGCGGCGCGGCTGATCGCCGGCAGCGGGTTCGCGCCCATGCTGGTCCTGGTGGCGATGCTGCTGCTCTACCTGGCGCTGGGCTGCGTGATGGATTCGCTGTCGATGATCCTTTTGACCATCCCGATCTTCTTCCCGATCATCATGGGGCTCGATTTCGGATTGTCGAAAGAGGCCACGGCAATCTGGTTCGGCATCCTGGTCTTGAGCGTGGTGGAGATCGGGCTGATCACGCCGCCGGTCGGCCTCAACGTCTTCATCATCTCCGGCATGGCCAAAGATGTGCCGATGTACGAGACCTTCCGCGGCGTCTCCGTCTTCCTGGTGTCCGACCTGGTACGCGTCATCCTGCTGACAGCGGTACCGGCGCTGTCGCTGGCGGCGCTCTGGACCCTCGGCTAGCGGCCGCGCCCGGAAACGCGAACGCCCGGCCAGGGGGGCGACCGGGCGTTCTTCAGGGCTTCTTGCAAAGCCCAGGATCGGCAGGGGAAGAACCGATCCCGGCACCCGGCGCCTTGCGGCGCCGAACGCCTACTATCCCTCAAATGGGGTGGATCGCCCCATGCCCTATCGTGCTAATTGCATGCGAGGAATGCAGGAATCGCATATCTTTGGGGCTTCGCGTCTTTCCGCAGGTACAAGTCGATGGCCCAACCGCCGCGTAACCGCCTGAGCCCCCCTGCCCGGGACCGCGCCTCCCTGAACCGGGGGGTCTTGGAGGAGCTCATCGGCTACCACCTGCGGCGCAGCCAGGTCGCGGTCTTCCAGGATTTCGCGCAGACCATGGACGGTATCGACCTGACGCCCGGCCAGTTCGGCGTACTGGCGCTGATCCAGGCCAACCCTGGCATGAGCCAGAGCGCGCTCGGCGTTGCGATGGGGGTCGACCGCTCGACCGTGGTGGCGGTGATCGACCGGTTGGAAGGACGCGGCCTGGTCCAGCGCGCGGCCTCCGCCCGGGACCGCCGCTCCTACGCGCTTCAGCTCAGCGCCGAAGGCATGCGCCGCTTCGCCCAAGCGCTCAAGCGCGTCTATGCGCACGAAAAACACATCGCCTGGCGCTTGTCGACCGCCGAGCGCGCGCAGCTTCTGGCGCTGCTCAGGCGCGTGGGGTAGCTGCTGCTACTGCGCCGCCTGGACCTGGACGAAGGGCGCCGCGCGCGACCTGAGCTGGGGCATCGCGGTCAGGATGTCTTC
>CAYMTM010000077.1:10422-19330 GCA_964393375.1 uncultured Rhodospirillaceae bacterium | reverse complement strand
CCCCGCGACCATGGCGGCATTGGCGGGCGGCCCGCCGGCGGTGAACTGGATCCACTCGGTGGTAACGTCGTAGCCGTGCTTCTTGGCTTCCTGCTCGAACAGCTTGGTGGTCATCATCGTGGCCGTGATCGGCGTGCTGCCGGCGAACGGGTTCCAGCCGACGCGGACGTTCACCTGCTTGTTCTGGGCCACCGCCGGCGGAACGGCGAGGGCAAGAGCGGCCATGCGGCCGCGAGCGTTCGAGTTAGCATCTCCACCTCCACCTAAGTCAGGCCTCACTGCGCAACAGCAGCCAGATATCGTCGAACAGTTTGTGGAATCTCGGATCGGTCCGGACCTCCGGCGCGCGAGGCCGCACAAACGGCACGTCGATGATGCGGCGGATGCGGCCAGGGCGCTCGCTCAGCACGACGACGCGGTCCGACAGGTAGAGCGCCTCGTCGATCGAGTGGGTTATGTAGAGGACGGTCTTGGGCCGCTCGCGTGACGCCTCCCCCCAGATCCGCAGCAGTTCGTCCTGCAACGTCAAGCGGGTGAGCGCATCAAGCGCGGCCAGCGGCTCGTCCATCAGCATCACATCGGGGTCGTTGGCGATGCAGCGCGCGAGCGCGCAGCGCTGGCGCATCCCGCCTGAGAGCTCGTGAGGATACTTGCGCTCGAATCCGTCCAGCTTCACCATCCGCACGCAATGCCCGACGCGCCGGGCGACCTCGTCCGCGGCGACACCGCGACTGGCCGGGCCAAATCCCACATTGCCGGCAACGGTCAGCCACGGAAACAGCGCGTATTCCTGGAACACGACGCCCCGCTCGGGGCCCGGCCCTCGGATCGGCCGCCCGTCGATCAGGGCCTCGCCGCGCGATGGCTCTTCGAACCCGGCAAGCACATTGAGCAGCGTCGACTTTCCGCAGCCGCTGGGGCCGACCAGCGTCACGAACTCGCCCGCCCCGATGTCGAGCGTGATGTCGTCGAGCGCGCGCACTGCCTCGCCCGCCGCGGAACCGAATTCTTTGGCGACGCCGCGGACCGATATCTTGGACCCGTTCGCGATCATGCCAGGTGAAACCCCGTGCGCCAGGGCATCAGCCACTGCTCGATGCGGCGTGTGGCCAGATCCATCATCAGGCCGATGATACCGATAGTGAGCATGCCGACGATGATCGCGTCGGTACGCAGCACTTCACGGTAGTAGGTGATCATGTAGCCGAGCCCGCTAGAGGCCGCGATCAGCTCGGCCGCCACGATGCTCATCCACGACACGCCGATGGCAATGCGCAGCCCGGTGAAGACGTATGAGACCACCGTCGGCATTATGACGTGCGTCATGATGCGACGGCGGCTGGCCCCAAGCGACAGCGCGGCGCGCATGTGGAGGCGGTCGACGGCGCGCGCTCCGGCGATCGTGTTGATCACGATGGCAAAGAAAGCCGCGAGAAACGTGATGAACACAACTGACGTCGTACCGATGCCCAGCCAAAGGATCGACAGCGGCACCCACGCCAAGGGCGGAATCGGCCGGAAGACGCTGAGCAGACCGTCGAGCAGCCGTTCTGCCGGCCGATACAGGCCCATGGCCAGGCCGAGCGGCACGCCCAGGCACAGCGCAGCGAGGTTGGCGTAGCAGATGCGCACAAGGCTGGCACCGACATGGCCGAACAGCTCACCGTTCCACAGCAGCTTCCAGAACATGCGTGAAACTGCGAGGGGCGAGGGCAACATGGTTGGATGGAACAACGGCTTGACATCGGTCACGATGTACCAGGCCGCGACCAGCGCCGCCGGCAGCACAAGGCGCCAGCAGGCATTGCCGAGGCGGCCGCCGTTCATGAAGGCACGCCTGAGGCCGCCAAGCGCGATGCTCCCGCGCTCGCCACCGCGCCACGCCGTCGCTGCGTAGCTGCTTGGTCGACCGACTTCCCGTCCGCAGCCAGGACGACGCCGTAGACCTCGACGGCCGCCCGCGCACTGACAAGACCGTCGCGCACGTCGCGCAGCGCGAGCGCCGGATCGCGCTGCAGGGGGTCGCCGACACCGCCGCCGCCCGGCGATTCGATCCGCAGATGCGCCGGCTTCAGACGCCACAGTCCGTAGCTCGGCCCCTCGCGCGGCTTCTCGCCCGCCTCTGCGACGCTGATTGCGCCCCGTGCCCCTGCCTTGCCGCCACGTACCCCAATGCCGGTCGGACGCGTCAGGCCTTCGGCGCGAAAAGAGTATTCTGCTTCGCTCAGTATGTCTGCCTCATAGACGACGCCGGTGCCGCCGCGATACCGCCCAGGCCCTCCACCGTCGCAGCGCAGCTCGTGCCGCCGGACCTTGACGGGATATAGCTGCTCGTAGGTCTCGGCGTTGGGAATGGTCAGGCCGCCCAGCGTGATCATGGGACCCATCTGGTTGAAGCCATCCCGTCCGTCGGCGGCACCTGCGCCGGAATTGCCTCCCCAATTGTACATGACCCAGGTGCGCCCGCCCGAATCGCGGCCCGAGCAGTTGGGGAAACTGTTCTTTCCCCATCCCGCAAGCGACCGTTCGGGATCGGCCTGACCCAACGCCCACCAGATCATGTGCATGATTTCGTGCGCGGGAAACACCGTGCACATCGTCAGTGGCGCCGGCGGGCGCGCATTCACGATCGATCCTTCGGGCGCAACAATCGTCACGCTGCGAAACGTACCCTCGTTGCGTGGCAGATCGGCGTCGAAAAATGAGGCGATGCCGGCATAGACCGAGGAGTAGGTGTTGGCGATCGACCAGTTCTTGAACCCCCTGATCTGCGGCGCCGTGCCGGTGAAGTCGACCGTGAGCCGGTCGCCGACCTTGCTGAGCGTCGCAACCAAGGGGATTTCCTTGGGCTCGAAACAATCATTGTCGAACCGCTCCTCGGCCCGGTAGACGCCGTCGGGCAGCTTCGCCAGCGCCGCGCGCAGGCGCCGGTCCGCGTGGTCAAGAATGCCCGCGAAACTTGCCAGCGCCACCTCGACCCCAAGGCCCGAGACGGTCGCCGCCACCTCCTCCGCGCCGATCCGGGTCGACCCGACCATGGCGCGCAGGTCGCCGTCCAGCAGGTGCGGCGTGCGGGTGTTGATCATCAGAAGCTGCCACAGGTCGTCGCGGACCGCGCCGCGCTCGTAAAGCTTGAGCGGCGGCAGGCGGATACCCTCATGGAAGATCTCGGTCGCGACCGGGTTGTAAGTGCCGGCCGCACCGCCGCCGATATCGGACTGGTGCGCCCGATTGCAGGTGAAGGCGACGAGTCGGCCTGCGACAAAGACCGGTCGCGCGACTACCCAGTCGGGCAAGTGGTTGCCACCGGCCACATAGGGGTCATTGAGCAGGAACACGTCGCCGTCTTCGATCCGACCGGCGAAAGCACCGAGCAAGGCGCGTACCGCGAAACCACCCCCGCCAGTGTGGATAGGTATGCCATCGGCCTGCGACACCAGCGTGCCGACAGCGTCGGTGACAAAGCACGAGAAGTCGTGCGACTGGTTGAAGATCGGGCTGCGCGACGTGCGGATCATCACCCATCCCATCTGGCGCGCGATGTGGTCGAGCCTGTTCTGCACCAACGCCAGCGTGACGGGGTCGGGCACGTTCATGCCGATGTTCCTCGCAGCGCGATCGAGAAGTTGCCAGTCCGATCCACGGTCAACACGTCACCGCTGCCGACCAGGACCGTGGTCGTCTGCTCGTTGACAATGGCGGGGCCATCGATGCGATGGCCAGGACCCAACGTCGCGCCGGCATAGACGGGCGTGTCCATCCAACCATGTGCCTCGTCGATCCAGACCTTGCGGCGCTCGATCGGGCTTGGTTCGGCCACGGCGCGGGGCGGCGCTCCCGTACCGAGAGGCGCCAGCTTGCCGATTCCGGTCACGCGCGCCTTCGTGATCTCGATGATCCCCTGCGGCTGGGTGTGGCCGAACAGGCGGTCGTGCTCCGCATCGAAGTCGCGCCGAATGGCGGTGGGGTCGAAGCGACCCGCGATCGGCATCGTGATGTCCCATTGCTGGCCGACATAGCGCAGGTCCAGGGCTCGTACGCACGCCGCCGTGCCATCAACGAAGCCCTCGCTGCGCAGGGTTGCGATCGCCTCGTGCTCCAATTCGGCGAAGATCGCAAGCAACCGCACCGGGTCGGCCCGGTCGAGCTCGGCGACATGGACGCGCATGTAGTCGTGCCGGACGTCCGCGTGCAGCATACCCAATGCGCAAAACGCGCCGGACAGGCGCGGCAGGTAAACCTGCCGGCAGCCAAGCGCCCGGCCGACGGCCGCTCCGTGCAACGGCCCCGCGCCACCGGCCGCGACCAGCACAAAGCGCCGTGGGTCGTGGCCGCGCTCCGAACTCAGCCGCTGCACCGCCTGCAAGAGCTTCTGGTCCATCAGACGGATCACGCCGCTGGCGGCACGTTCGACCGACAGGCCCAGCGGCCTGGCGATTTTCGCCTCGACCGCACGCGCCGCCAGGGCGGCATCGATGGCGACCGCTCCGCCGGCGTAGCTGCCGGGTTTCATGCGCCCGAGCACGACCTGGGCGTCGGTCACGGTCGGCTCGACTCCGCCCAGCCCGTAGCAGGCCGGACCGGGCCGGGCGCCAGCACCCTGCGGGCCCACCTGCAGCATGCCCGCGGCGTCGACGCGCGCGATCGTGCCGCCGCCGGCGCCGATCGTGTGCACCTCGACCGAAGGCAGAACGCAATCGTATCCGCCAATGTCCAGGTGGCTGGTGAAAGCCACCGCACCGCCCGTCATCAGGATGACATCGCAGCTCGTGCCGCCGATCTCCATGGAAATAAGGTCCGATGCGCCGATCACCGCGGCGTAGTAGGCAAGCGCTCCCACACCCGCAGCCGGGCCCGACAACAGCAAGGTGGCGGGCCGATCAGCGACGTGATCGATGGTGACCGCGCCGCCGTTGTTCTGGATCAGCAGTAATGGCGCAGTCATGCCTTGGGTCGCCAGCCGCCGATGGAGCGCTTGCAGGTAGCCCACCGTGCGGGGCGCAACATACGCATTGAGGACGGTCGTCGAGCTGCGTTCGTATTCGCCCGCTAGCGGCACGACCGCGCTCGACATCGACACCCACCTGGTCGGGCCGATCGAAACAGCGCGGCGAGCCGCGGCCGCTTCCTGGCGACTGTCGGCATAGGCATTGAACAGGCATATCGCGACGGCCTCGATACCTTCCTCGGCAAACGCGCGCATCGCGGCGTCGACATCTTCCACGGCAAGCGGGGCCTCCTCGGTTCCATCGCTGTTGATGCGGCCGCGGACGGGAAGGCGCAGGTAGCGCGGCACCAGGACCGGCGGGTAGGGTCTACGGTGGTCCCAGGGATTGTCGCGTCGCCCGCGCCGAATTTCCAGCGAATCGCGGAATCCTTCGGTGGTCAGCATCCCGACCCGCGCGCCTTTGCCTTCCAGCACCGTGTTGGTGGCGATCGTTGAGCCGTGGACGAATAGCGAGCACTCCGCCAGCAAACGCTGCATGGGAACGCCAAGGTTCCCGGCCGCCTTTTCAAGCGCGTCCATGACCCCCTGGGTTGGATCGGCGGGTATCGTCGGCACCTTGACTACGCGGATGCCGCCCTTGCGGTCGGCGACGACCATGTCGGTGAACGTGCCACCCACGTCGACGCCGATCCGCCAGCCCGGCGCGGCGGCGGCGGTCACGACGCGGCGATCCCGCGGCGCGCCGGCGTGCGATGGCCGTACTCGCGCGCAATCGCATGTGCGGCACGCAGTGCGGCCGGCACCACGCGGGCGAACCAAGCCTTGTTCATCCGGTAGCGCGGGGCCGCAACGCACAGCCCCGCAAAAGCGATTCCATCGTCGTTCAACACAGGGGCGGCGATGCCGCCGACATCGGCGCGCCAGCCGCCCAGGTTGATCGCGTATCCCCGTGCCTGCACGCGCTTTAGTTCACGTCGCAACCCTTCGCCGTCGGCGATCGTCGCGGGCGTTACTTGCGTCAGCTTCGACGGCATCACGGCGTCGAGATAGCCCGGCGCCTGGAATGCCAGCAGCGCCAAACCCGTCGATGTGCAATTTGCGGGAATTCGGTCGTTGACCTGGGCGTGCACGCGCACGGCCTGCGAACCTTCGACCAGTCTGAGATAGATCACGTCGAATCCGGCGAGGACCCCAAGGATCGCGCCCTCCCCGACATTCCGCACAAGCTGTTCCATCAGGGGCGTAGCAACCCGCGCCAAATCGGCGCTGGGAACGCCGTTGCCGACATGCCAGGCCTGCATGCCCAGTCTATAGATCCCGCCCGGCAGTCGCTCGACAAACCCGTGCCGCGTCAGGGTGGCGAGCACGCCATGGGTGCCCGACTTGGACATCTCCAGCTCTCGGGCGATGACGCCGAGACC
This sequence comes from uncultured Rhodospirillaceae bacterium, assembly GCA_964393375.1. Classification (GTDB taxonomy): domain Bacteria; phylum Pseudomonadota; class Alphaproteobacteria; order JAEULC01; family JAEULC01; genus JAEULC01. Next base: position 12,961 of record CAYMTM010000077.1, on the reverse strand, counting down.
CAGACCGTCGCGCCGGCCGGAAAGCAGTTCCAGCACATCCAGGCCGCGGCTCAGGCCCGAACGATCGCTCTCGTTCTTATTAGACGAACGACTATTCTGCATTGACGAACTCTAGATGCCTGCTGTCAGCTAGGTCAAGCTGGTTGGCGGATAAGGATGTGGAGAACCGGATGCGCAAGTCATTTCCCACGGTTGGGCGCAAGCGCGAGGACGTGCTGGCCGAGATGCGCGCCATGAAGGCAGGCGATGCCGATTGGCGCAACGGCCGAACGCCTCTCTACGTGTTCAAGGCGACCGACGCGGCCTATGAGATGGGACGCGACGCGTTTTTCGAGTTCTTCACCGAAAATGCGCTGGGCGCCAGGCGCGCATTCCACAGCGTGGGTCGCATGGAGCAGGAGGTGATCGAGGCGGCGCTCGACCTGTTCAATGCGCCGGAAGCCGCCGCCGGTTTCATGACCACGGGCGGCACCGAAAGCATCATCCAGGCCGTGCAGACCTGTCGCGACTGGGATCGCGCGCGGCGCGGGGAACCGGCCCGGCGCGGCAACATCGTGGCGGCGGAATCGGCGCATCCCGCCTTCAACAAGGCGGCGAAGCTGATGGATATCGAGGTACGTCGCGTGCCCTGTGCGCCCGATCTGCGGGCCGACGTGGCGGCGATGGACGCCGCCATCGACGACCGCACCATGATGCTCGTAGGTTCTGCCCCCAGCTTTCCCTATGGCGCGATCGACCCGATCGCGGCGCTGGGCCAGGTCGCATTGCGGCGCGACGTGTGGTTGCACGTCGACGCCTGCGTCGGCGGCTACCTGGCGCCGTTCGTCAAGGAGTTGGGGTTCGAAGTTCCCGACTTCGACTTGTCCGTGCCCGGCGTGTCATCGCTTTCGGCCGATTTGCACAAGTTCGGTTTCTGCCCCAAGCCTGCGTCGACGGTGTTCTACGCCTCGGCCGAAAAGGCCAAGTTCCACGTGTTCGAGTTCGACCAATGGCCGAACGGCTGCTTCGCCACCGGGACCATCGTCGGCACCCGCCCCGCCGGCGGCGTGGCGGCGGCTTGGGCGACGTTTCAGTTCCTGGGCCGCGCCGGCTATCGCGCCATTGCCGGGGATATCATGAAGATGGTCAAGGAATACAAGGAAGGGCTCGAGGCCATCGACGGACTGCGGGTGCACGGCAAGCCGCATCTGTCGATTGTAGCCTTTGGGTCGGAAACCGTCGATGTATTCCGCGTCAGCGAGGTGATGGCCCGCAAGGGCTGGATACCCGGGCTGGTGCAGAAGCCGCGCGCGATCCACCGGATGCTGTCGTTGATTCACGCGACGAGTATGGGCGAATACCTGGCCGACCTGCGCGCAGCGGTTGGCGTGGTGCGACAGGAAGGCGGTTCCGCATCCGCCGCAATCAAGGCGACCTATTAGGCTGGTGCGACCGACATCCGCCCCCACGGCGGATCGGGCCGTCGCCGCGCCGCACCGGGGCCGTCAACGCTTGCGCGATGCGCCGGCGGTTTTGGCACGACCGGGTACACATGTCTGCGGATTGGGCGCGGCGATGGATCGCATCTCAACAGTCGACGCAATCTCGCGCAGAAGTGCCGGGCGCGTGCCATTATGGCGGCAGGGGCCATTGCGCGGCGGCGGATTATACTGTCACACTGTCGCCGAGGCGAATTGCCGGCGACGCGATCAAGGCGCGTCGGCTTAGGGCGCTCGCCGGTCAGAACGAACGGGGGAGTACGTCATCATGGTCGCTGATTTTGCGCGGAAGTGGGAATCCAGCCGACGTAACTTTCTGAGGTCCGCCGCGGGCGCGGCTGCGCTCGGCAATATGCCGGGATGGGCAAGCGACGCGTTGGCCCAGGCTGCGGGCCCGTGGTCGGCCGCGCCGAAGACGAAAGTGGACAAGCTGAACTTCGTCGTGTGGACCTATGGGGACATCTACTCGAAGATCGCCGCGCAGTTCGAAAAGGACTGGGGTGTCAAGATCGAGTCGACCATCTCTTCGTTCAACGACCACCCGACCAAGCTGGTCACGATGTTCGCGGCCGGCGAGAAGATCGACGTGTCGCAGTCTTCGCCCTTCTCCTTCCCCGCCTTCATCAAGCAGGGAATGGTCGAGCCGCTGGACGGCCTGCCCGGCGCGGCAGACTACACCAAGGACTTCACGCCCTTCACCAAGCAGGTCGCAGTGGTTGGCGGCAAGACGATGGGCCTGCCCTACTTCTCGTCGGTGTGGGTGTGGAACTACTACGAGGACATGCTGCAGAAGCTGAAGATCGACAAACCCTTCGAAAGCTATGACGAGTTCATCGAGCATTGCGTGAAGGCCAAGAAGGACGGCGTGTCGCGCTATCCCGTGCTGTGGGTGGCGGGCGTCGGCCTGGAGCAGCTTCCCGGGACCTGGTACAGCATGACATGGAACCGCGGCGGCACATTCTTCGACAACAAGGGCAACCACCAGCTCGGCGCCGGTTCGATCGCGCGCGAGACGCTGAAGTGGTGGGTTAACACCTTCGAGAAGGGACTGGACATTTCCG
>CAYMTM010000077.1:7780-10412 GCA_964393375.1 uncultured Rhodospirillaceae bacterium | reverse complement strand
CAAGGCGTTCGGCGCAGGCAAGAACCTCTACCGCGGACCCAACCATCACTACGGCCTCAACGTCTGCAACGATCCAGCCCAGTCGCCGATCGCAGGCAAGGTGAAGGTGCACGGCTTCCCGGGCGACGGAAGAACGATCGGCGTGACGCACGTCTACTTCCTCAATTCGGCACATCGCGACAAGGAGTGGGCGTGGAAGCTGCTGCAGTATCTGGGCGGACGCACCAAGGACGGCAGGTTCACGCAGGCCGAGAACCTGGCCCGGGACGCGATGCTGGGCAGCGGCTACAACACGGTGATGAATAGCGAGGCGGTGACCAAGGGCTGGTCGCCCTGGGGCGACACCGGGAAGATTCTCGAGATCTGGAACAAGGCCTCTTACATCGGCGAGCCGGTGCCCTCTGTCTACGAGCCCTGGCATTTCCCGTGGACCGATCAGCTCAACATCGAGGTGCAGAAAGCGCTGACCGGCCAGATCACCGCCGACCAGTGCTGCGATAACCTGATCAAGGGCATCGATACGGCGAAACGCGCAGCCCGCTGACCACCCGCGTGGCGATCGCCGGAAACAGCCCGGCGCACCCGACCCTTCGGGCGCGACTGTTGCGGCGCGGCGAGCTGTCGGCCGGACCGTTCGCGGCGCTCATGAACCTGCCGTCGCTGGCGTTCATGGCGCTGGTGCTGGCCTACCCGATCTACTACGCCGGCTACCTGTCCGTGCACCGCGTCGGCGTCGCCCAGCTCCGGCGCGGCGAGTTCCCGTTCCACGACTGGCAGAACTACGCCCAGCTGTTTGAGGACGGGCTGTTCTGGCTGGCGCTGAAGAACACCATGATCTTCACCGCCATTACCGTGACCGCCGAGGTCGTGCTGGCGGTCGCGATCGCGCTCCTGATCAACCAGCAGAGCCTGTGGACTTCGCGCGTGACGCGCTGGCTGATCCTTCTGCCCTACGCAATCCCGCCGATCGCAAACGGGTTGATCTGGCAATTCATGTACAGTTTCCAGTTCGGATTCCTGAACCGTATCCTTTTCACGCTGGGGATTATCAGTGAACCAATTAACTGGGCCGGCAATCCCGACACCGCGCTTTACGCCGTGACCGTGCCCTATATCTGGCGTACGCTGCCCTTCGCCATCCTGCTTGTACATGCGGCGCTGCAAGGTATCCCGCGCGAACTCTACGAGGCCGCAGCGGTCGACGGCGCCACGGCTTGGCACCGATTCCGCCATATCACATTGCCGATGCTCCGGCCGATCATCGCCGTCATCCTGATCCTGCGCACGTCCTTCGCGTTTGCCGTCTTCGAAGAGATACTGGCGATCACCCAGGGCGGGCCGGGCGATGCGACCTGGGTCGCGGCCTGGTACAGTTACAAGATTTCCTTCGCACCTCCCTTCAACATCGGGCTCGGCGCAGCCTCGGCCTACGTTCTGGCGATGATCGTCGGCGCGATGGCACTGGTCTACGTAAAGCTCGTCTACCGGAGGATCGCGTGATGCTGAAGCTGTCCGGCCGGGCGCGTTTCTCGCTGCACCTCGCCAACCTTGTTGTGATTTTTTTCCTGCTGCTGCCGATCGCCGCGGTGGTGATCGGCAGCCTTCAGTCCGAGAAAACGCTCCAGGCCGACACCAGGGCCGTACTGCCTAGCGAATACACGCTCGACAACTATCTGGTCATCCTGACCGGGGGCGAACAGAAGGGCAGGATCTTCGAGCAGACGACCTACCTGCCCGACAACATCAAGCATTTCTTCCGCGCCTTCACCAACAGCGCCATCGTGGCGGTGAGCGTGACGTTCTTGACCCTGGCGCTGGGCTCGATGTCCGCCTACACGGTCGTGCGCATGCGCTACCGCTGGCTTGCCTGGCTGATGCAGGCGAACGTGGTGGCGCGCTTCGTGCCGATCATCGTGCTGATGATACCGCTCTATGTCACCATGCGGGGCTGGGGCCTGCTCAACTCGCTGACCGGCGTTGTAGTCGCGCTGACCGGATTCCTACTGCCATACGCTATTTTGATCCTCGCGCCCTATTTCGACAGCATCCCGCAGGAGCTGGAGGACGCCGCACGCATCGACGGCTGCAGCCGCTTCACGGCTTTCCTGCGCGTGACCTTGCCCTTGTCCACGCCTGGGCTGTCGTCCTGCGGAGTCATTATGTTCATCATTTCCTGGCACGAGCTCCTGATCCCGCTGATCCTCAACGCCAAGCCCGAGTACATGACCTTGCCGGTGGTGATTGCGAGCCTTGTGGGCGACGTGCACGTCTTTTTCAACCTGATGATGGCGATTTGCCTGCTTGCCCTGCTCCCGACCGTCGTTCTCGTGCTGTTGCTGCAGAAGTATGTGGTCGAGGGATTGGCGGCCGGCGCGGTGAAAGGCTAGCGAGGAAGCATGTTCCAGATCGATCCAAGTCGCGCCGACTTGGCGCGGGAGTTCAAGGAACGTCCCTACGGCGAGCACAGCCCGGACTTGCAATACGTGCTGAACGTGATGCGCCGACCGTCGAACGAGGAGTTCCACGTGCTGATAATGACGCGGCCGCACGAGCAGTGGACGCTCGCGCGCATGAGGCCGGGGGCAACCCAACCACCCACCCTGACCAACGTCGTCTTCAACAGCTCTGCCGA
>CAYMTM010000077.1:0-7770 GCA_964393375.1 uncultured Rhodospirillaceae bacterium | reverse complement strand
ACGTCTTCCGGCTGCGCTGGAAGGCCTTGACCGGCCAGGAGTGCCCGGTCGAGTGACCCGAATGTGGAAGAAAGAGCGTCTCCGATGACCGGTATCCTTGCTTACAGCGACCGCAATACGGCACGGCCGGGCGAAACCGTCCGTTTCATGGTGAGCTGCACCGGTGCGACGAACTACCAGGCGCAGATTGTCCGCCTGATCAATCCCGAGGCCGGGCCCAAGGCGAATCCGTTCCGCTTCGAGCCCATCGCGACGTCCATCGTCGGCGCCTACCCCGCACGCGAGCAGAAGATCGACATCGGCTCCTACGGCATCGTCGAAGCCCATCCGCTGATCCGGGGGTTGTCCAGCCTCACCGTGCAGGCGATGGTCTGGCCGACCACGCCGGGAAGGAAGCGGCAAGCGCTGCTGGGCGCATGGTCCGAGTCCGGCAAGCGCGGATTTGCCCTGATGCTGGATGAGAAGGGCGCGCTGGAATTCCGTCTCGGCGACGGCCGCAACGTGGCCCACGTCGGGACAAACGTGCCGATGCTGGCGCGACGCTGGTACCTTGTTGCGGCAAGTTTCGACGCCGGGACCGGACGCATCGCTCTTTACCAGGAGCCGCTGGCCGCAAAGACCTTTGACGGCGAACAACCTGTCCGCGCCGAAGGCCAGACCCACACGCGCCTGGGCGGCGCAGCCCTGCCATTCCTGTTTGCGGCCTGGTACCTGGGCACGACCGATGGTCCGGCCGCCTGGAGGAATTTGCAGGTCGGCGGGCATTTCAACGGCCGTCTCGACCGGCCGCGGCTGGCCAACCGCGCCTTGGATCGCGCGGAAATCGGCGACCTCGCAGGCGGCGTGATGTCGCATGCGTTGGAACAGACAGTGGTGGCATGCTGGGATTTCTCCCGTGACATCGGCTCCGAGAAGATAACCGACATCTCGGCCAACCGGCTGCACGGCGAGACCGTCAACCTTCCGGCGCGCGCCGTGACCGGGCACAACTGGGATGGCAGCGTTATGAACTGGCGCGACGACCCGGACCAATATGGCGCGATTCATTTCCACGATGACGATCTCTACGACGCCGATTGGCGCGTGGATTTCAGCCTTACCGTGCCGGCGGATCTGCGCAGCGGCTGCTACGCAGCGCGCCTGTGGGCCAACGAGGCGCAGTTCTTCGTGCCGTTCTTCGTGCGGCCGCCGCGCGGCAAGGCGACCTCCAAGGTCTGCTATCTCGCCTCGACCGCCACCTACACCGTCTACACCAACAACCGGGGCCGTTTCGGGTCGCTCGCGACCGAGATGTATCACGGCCGCATGCTGTTCATGGACGCGATCGACATGCTGTTCCTGGAACGGCTTGACATGGGGCTTTCGACCTATGACCGGCATTCCGACGGCAGCGGCGTCTGCTACTCGTCGCGGCTGCGCCCGGCCAACAACCTGCGCCCGACCGGCCGGATCTGGAACTTCGGCTGCGACATGTTCGTCATCGAGTGGTTGGAATGGGCCGGGCTAGGCTTCGACGTGATTACCGACGAAGAGCTGCACCAGGAGGGGCTGGACGCGCTGCGTCCCTACAACGTCGTCGTGACGGGCAGCCATCCCGAGTACGATTCGATCGAGATGCTCGACGCGCTCGACGGTTACCTGCGCCAGGGCGGTCGGCTGATGTACATGGGCGGCAACGGTTTCTACTGGCGGATCGCCTACCACCCGCGGAAGCCCGGCGTGATCGAAGTGCGTCGCGCCGAGGGCGGGGTGCGCGCCTGGGATGCGGAGCCGGGCGAGTATTATCACAGCTTCACGGGCGAATATGGCGGCCTGTGGCGCAGGCAAGCGCGCGCGCCCAACCGCCTTGCAGGGGTCGGCTTCATCAGCCAGGGCTTCGATCACTGCAGCTACTACCGACGCCTGCCCGCCAGCAACGATCCTCGCGCCGCTTTCATCTTCGAAGGCGTCGATGACGAAATTCTCGGAAATTTCGGCGCGCTACAGGGCGGATCGGCCGGTCTCGAAATCGACAGCGCCGATCCGGCATTGGGGACGCCGCCGCACGCGCTGGTCGTCGCCCGGTCGGAGAACCACTCCAACACCTACGAGCTGGTGGCCGAGGAGGTGCGCATCCCGCATGGCGCGTCGAATGCCGTCATCAACCCGCAGATCCATGCCGACATGGTGTTCTTCGAGACGCCGAACGGCGGCGCGGTGTTTTCGACCGGCTCGATCGCCTATGCCGGTGCGCTGGGCCACCGCAACTTCGACAACAACATAGCCAAATTGACCACCAACGTGCTTCGCCGCTTCGCCGACCCGACGCCCTTCCCGCCCCCGCCCAGGGCTTGAAAGCCGGCGCAAGCGACCAATTTGTGACAAATGCAGCCGTCACGCGCGGATGCCCTAGGTTTCCAGTGGCGTTTCACGGCTTGGGTTCGGTAAAGCCGCATTGAACCCAGGGCCGGAATCGTGCTGGAATCACATTTACGAGACCAGTTTGACCGCGCGATTCGCGGCTTGGCCGCGGAGGAGGTGTACATGAAGGCCCTTTCCAAGATGCTGGCTGTGGCAGCTCTGGGCGCCGGGCTGGCGGTGGCCGGCGTACCGGCCAAGGCGCAGGACAGCACGCTGCTCGGCGCCGGCGCCGGCGCAGGCGGCGGTGCGGGCATCGGCTTCGCACTGGGCGGGCCAGTGGGCGCCGTCGTGGGCGGCCTGGTCGGCGCCGGTGTCGGCGCGGGCTCGGGCCATCTCATCGGCAAGAAGGACAAGGAGAGCGCAGCCCCCGCCACGGCATCGCCCTACGGCACGCCCCGCAGCAGCGCGGACCTGACCGCGCAGGTCCAGAGCGAGCTCAATGCCGCCGGCTACGACGCCGGCCCGGCGGATGGTCGCTACGGTCCGCGCACGGGCAACGCGATCCGCGCCTACCAATCCAACAACGGCCTGGCGCAGGACGGGCAGCCTTCGGTGGCGCTGCTCGACCACATGCGCGCCAGGCGCGGCGCGGCGCCGGCCCAGCCCGCCGCCTACCAGCCGGCGCCGCCCCCGGCGGCGGCCCCCGGGACTGCGCCCGGCGCGCTACCCGCCCTACCGGGACAGCAGCCGCAGGCCTCCAACGCCAATTGCAGACCATACGAAAGCCGGATGACCGTGGACGGCAAGGAGACGGTCAGGACCGGAACCGCCTGCCTGCAGGCCGATGGCAGCTGGAAGCCGATCAACTGAGCGGCGGATTCACGCGGCGGTAGCGCGCCCGCCGTCGCAAATCAGCGTCTGCCCCGTCACGAAGTCGGCGCCGGCGCAGAAGAATAGGATCACGTCGGCGATGTCCTGCGGCGTGGCCATCCGCTTGAGCGCCGTATTGGCGACGCTCGCCTGCTTGCGCGCCTCGGCCCAGGGCTTGGTCCAGGGTGTGTCGACCAGCCCGGGCGCGACGGCGTTCACCCGGACCTCCGGCGCCAGGGCGATCGCCAGGTTGCGTGTCAGGTTGACCACGCCGGCCTTGCTGGCCGCATAGGCGAGGCTGCTGCCCACACCGCCGAAGCCGGCGATCGACGCCAGGTTGACGACGGCGCCTCGGCTCGCCTTCAGATACGGCGCCGCCGCACGCACGCAGCGGAAAAGGCCCACCAGGTTGGTCGCGAGAATCTTCTGCCAGAATTCCTCGTCCAGCCGATCGAGATCTGCAAACGGCACCGGCTCGCGCGAGGCTGGTGTGCCGGCGTTGTTGACCAGATAGTCCAGCCTTCCAAGCGCGCCCACTGTCGCGGTTACGATGCGGGCGGCCGCGTGCGGATCGGCCACGTTGCCCGGCGCGGCGACGACGTCGTGACCCGCGGCCCTGAGGCGCTCGATCTCGCGTTGGCCGGCCGGATCGTCCGGCAGGTGGTTGAGCGCAACGCGCGCACCGCAACCGGCCAGGCGCTCGACCGTTGCCAGCCCGATGCCCGACGCCCCGCCCGTCACCAGCGCGGCCTTGCCGGCCAGGTCCGCCTTCATCAGGGTCATTGACCCGAACTCCTTCGCCTAGGGTGTACCGCGCAGGCCGAGCTCGGCGCGCACGTCCGCGGGGCTCGCCACCTCCGCTCCCATCAGCCGCACGATCTTGACCGCCTTCTCGACCAGTTGGGCGTTGTTCCTCGCGAGGACGCCGCGCTCGATATAGAGATTATCCTCCAGCCCGACGCGCACATGCCCGCCCAGCAGGACCGCCTGGGCCACCATCGGGAACTGCATGCGCGAAATGCCGAAGGAGGCCCAATGCGCGCCCTTCGGGATCAGCGTGCTCATATAGGCCATGGCCTGCGGAGTCGCCGGCGCACCCCAAGCCACGCCCAGGACGATCTGGAACAGCGGCGGCGCGACGATCAGTCCGTCCTCGACCAGGCGCTCGGCCAGCCGGATATGGCCCACGTCGAAGACCTCCAGTTCGGGCTTGGTGCCGACGCCCCGGATCAGCTCAGCCATCCGTCGGAGATGCGCGGGTGTGTTCATGAACACGAAGTCGCCCATGTTCATGGTGGCGCAGTCCAGGCTACAAATCTCGGGTTTGAGCTCCACCACATGCGACACCCGATCGTCGGGGCTAGCGACGGTGGTACCCGCCGCTCCCCGGCGCGGGTCGGCGACGTCGGGCACATAGCGTCCGCCGGCGCCGCAGGTCAGGTTGATGACGATCCGGCTGTTGCTGGCGCGTATGCGCTCGACCACCTCGCGGTAGTAGCGTATGTCGCGGCTGGGCTTTCCGGTCGCGGGATCGCGCACGTGGATATGCGCAATCGCGGCGCCGGCCTCGCCCGCCTCGATCGCGGCCGTCGCGATCTGCTCTGGCGTCACCGGGATGGCAGGATGCTTACCCACCGTATCGCCGCCGCCGGTAACGGCACAGGTGATGAAAACCTTCTCGCGCACGGACGCCCCCCTTGTGGACGCTTCACGGAACGCTAGCACATCCCTCAATAGCCGCGCTTCGGGTCAACGCGGTTCTTCAGCTTCCGGCCGCTCGACAGCCGTGCCAGGTTCTGGAACGCCAGGTCGAAGGTGAGCGGAATGTACCGGTCCAGGTCGTCCGAGGAGCAATGCGGCATGACCACCAGGTTCGGCGTCGACCACAGGGGCGAGCCAGGCGGCAGGGGCTCGGGATCAAAAACGTCGAGAATGGCGCCGCTCAAAGCGCCGGAAATCAACCCGTCGCGCAGGGCCGCGTAGTCCACCACGCCCGCGCGGCCGAGATTGACCAGGCTGGCGCCCGGCTTGGCCTTGGCCAGTATCGCGCGGCTGACAAGGTTCCTCGTCTCGGGCGTCAGCGGCGCCGAGACGTAGATGCAGTCGGCCTTTGCCACCGCATCCGCCAGCCGGTTGGGGCCAACGACTTGGTCCGCCAGGCGATGCGGGCGCCCGCTGCGGCGCGCGCCGATCACCTTCATGCCCAGGCGCTTGGCCTCGCGCGCGGCGGCGGCGCCCATGTCGCCCAAACCCACGATCGCGACCGTCGTGCCGGCAATCGACGGCGTGAAGATCGGATCCCACCGCGCCGCCTGCTGGTTCGCGATCATCCGAGGCAGCCGGCTGTTGAGCATAAGGAGCGCCATGGCCGCAAATTCGGCGGTTTTGCGAATATGCACGCCGCTGTTGTTCGTCAGAGTCACGCTTGGCGGCAGCCAGTCGAGCGGCAGCAGCGGCTCGATGCCGGCGCCGATAATGTGGATCCAGCGCAGCCGAGGCAGATCATGGGCCAGGGTCGCCATCGGGAATTTTGGGTCGCGGATGATGTCGTTCGATGCAACCAGCCCGTCCGCGCGCGCAAGTGTCTCCATGTCCTGAAGATCGTGGCCCAGCGTGAGTTTGACCGACCGCGGCGCCTTGGCGCGCCTTGCCGCTGCGTCGATCAGCTCGCGCGTGAACTGGAACACCGGCTTGCGCGACCGACGCGTCTCGAAATGCAGGTGCACCATCGGGCGGACCTCTTTGAATGGGTTGCTCGGAAGGGCTCAGGCGGTTCGCGCCTCATCCAGCGGCGTGACCGTCACGGCAACGTCCAGGCCGTGGGTGCCGCCGCCCAAGATGACGCCGCGTAGCGGCGTGACGTCGGAGAAATCGCGGCCATAGGCCACGACAATGTGCTCGTCGCCGACCACAAGGTCGTTGGTCGGGTCGAAGTCGACCCATCCGGCAGTCTCCCCGCACCAAGCCGATACCCAGGCGTGGCTTGCGTCTGCACCGCGCAGGCCCGCCGCGCCGGCCGGCGGGTAGGTGCGGATATAGCCCGAAGCATAGCGCGCCGGAAGCCCCAGGCCGCGCAACCCCGCGATCATGAGATGCGCGAAATCCTGGCAGACACCGCGGCGCGTTTCCATCACCCGCGCGACGGGTGTCGAGATGTCGGTTGCCCCCGGAACATAGGCGAAGTCGCGCCGGATACGGCTTGTCAGGTCGCGCAGTGCCGCGACGATTCCGTGACCAGGCGGAAAGGATTGCGCGGCGTACTCCGTCGACGTGGATTCGGCTGCGGCCTGAGGCGAATCGTAGGCGAACTCCGCCACCTCCGGACGTTGGGGAAACCCGTCGGCCCGGATCGACCGAGAAACCAGTTCCCAACCCTCGCCGTCGCTTTGCGCGGCGGGATCGCCGCGCGCGACATCCACCTCGGCGTCGAGCGTGACGGAAAATGCGCCGTGTCGCGATTCGATGGCGATATGGTGCACGACGTTGCCGAAATGGTCGCGGAAGGCGACGTTGCGCGAGGGCTCGGGCGCGATCGCCAGGCGATAGTCGAGCAGGCGCTGGCCGGCCGTCGCCAGCGGCGTCAGCCGCAACAGGTGCAGGCCCAGGTCAACCGTCATGCCGTAGGCGTAGCGGGTTTCGTGGCGCACGGCATAGCGGGTCATACGGGCAGGGCCTCACGAGCCGGGCGTGGCGCAAATCTCAGCGGATGCGTGGTCTGGACATGCGAGAAGTAGCAATGCGTGATCATCTCGCTGAGCGCGGCCAGATCCCCTGTGACGCGGTCGAGCAAGGCCGTCGCCGGCGCCACGGCCGTGGTATCCGGAGTCCCCTCGGCGCTGTCGATCGAGAAGTCCACTACGGCGCGGATAAGATCCGTCACCAGCGGCGTTGCGGCCCCGAAACCCGGCGCCGGCGTCAAGGTCTCGATGAAGTCGCGCAGGCGTACGAGTTGGAACATCAGGCCACGGGGATTGCTGCCGTCGGCCACCACAAGGTCGAGGGCGCGCGCGGGGTGCAGCTCGGTCGGATAGCGCGTGCGGTAGGTGATCGTCGAGTCGCACAATTCGAGCGCGAGGCGCAGCCCGATATCGACCTGCAATGGCGGGCCGCGCAGGACCGGGACCAGCGTGTTGGCGATGGCGATGCCGCGCTCGATCCGCCTGCCGATGTCGAGGAAGCGCCAGCCGGCGCCGCGCGTCATATTCTCGGCGGCGAGCCCGGCAAAAGCGGCAATCGTGCGGATCAGATCGTCCAGCGCGTCGAGCAGCCGGTCCATATCGCCCGATCCGCCGGCAAGGTTCTCGTGAACCTCGTCCAGCATGTGGTTCAGCGTGTGCCACATGTCGAGCGACAGCCGATCGCGCACCGCAAAGGCAAGACGCCGCACCGCATCCAGGCAATCCTGCGCGACACCGCCGCTGGCGGTCGCGGCCCTGGCAATTCCACCGGCAAAATTGGCGCCGTCCACCGGCGATCCGGCAACCGCCGCGCTGATCCAGCCGTTGCGTTGCAGCGCGCCGGCCAGGCGTACCAGTTCGGCCATGTCGCGCGGGCCGAGTC
>CAYMTM010000076.1:0-19394 GCA_964393375.1 uncultured Rhodospirillaceae bacterium | reverse complement strand
CGGCGGGCCCAGACTGGCGCTGCTGCCGGGGGACGACCAGCCCGACCCCGACCTGCTGGAAGCCTCGACGGTTCCGGCCCAAGCGTATCATCGCCTGTGGCAATACCTGGTGCATGGCGGATTGGAGAACGCGGCCGAGTTCCTGCGCTATGCCGGCTCCCTGATCGGCCGTGTACAGGACTGGCGCGAGCCGGCGCCGCTCCTGCGTGCGGGCATCTACTGGCCCGGCCGCGCCATGGCTTCGCTCGACGACCTGCGCGCGGTGTGGAAGCCGGGCCGGCCGCTGGCCGCGATCGTGTTCTATCGTGCAATGCTGCAGGCCGGGAATACCGAGACGATCGACGCGCTGCTCGAGGCGCTCGATGCGCGCGGCCTGAACGCGCTGCCGATCCACGCGGCGGCCCTCAAGGATGCGGTCGCAGCGGCGATGGTCGGCGCGCTGCTGGGCGCGGCGCAGCCCGACATCGTGCTCAACATGACCGGATTCGCACTCGGCCAGCCGGGCGATGCGGGGCGCGCGGCGCCGTTCGATGCCATCGACGCGCCGGTGTTGCAGCTTGTCGCCGCCCAGGGCGACGCGGCGTCCTGGCGCGAGGGTGCATTCGGCCTCAAGCCTACCGACATCGCGATGAACGTGGCGCTGCCGGAAATCGACGGGCGCGTGCTGGCCGGTGCGGTCGCCTTCAAGAACGCGGCGGCGCGCGATGGCCTTACGCAAGCCGACATCCTGCGCCACCTGCCCGAGCCCGGTCGGGTCGCGCATGTCGTCGATCTTGCCGCAGCCTGGGTGCGGCTGCGCCGCACGGCGCCGGCAGAGCGCCGCGTCGCGCTGGTGCTGGCGAACTATCCCAATCGCGACGGGCGCATCGGCAACGGCGTCGGACTCGACACGCCCGCCTCGGCCGCGGCGGTCCTCCAAGCGCTCGGCGGTGCGGGCTATGCGGTGGATGGCGCGCCGGCCGACGGCAGGACGCTGATGGAGTTGCTGCTCGCCGGGCCGACCAATGCGCCGGACACGGCACGGGTCGGCGGTGAAATCCTGCCGCTGGCAGAGTATCGGGCATCATTCGACGCCGTCGCGTCGAGCGCACGCGCAGCGATGCTTGCACGCTGGGGCGAGCCCGAATGCGATCCGTTCTTCCGCGCGGACCGAGCCGGCTTCGTGCTGCCGCTGCACCGATTCGGCAATGCGGTCGTGGGCGTGCAGCCCGCGCGGGGCTACAACATCGACCCGCAGCAGTCCTATCACGACCCCGCCCTCGTGACGCCGCACGGCTACCTCGCGTTTTATGCGTGGCTGCGCCGCCATTTCGACGCGCATGCGGTGATCCACCTCGGCAAGCACGGCAATCTGGAATGGCTGCCCGGCAAGTCGCTGGCGCTCTCGGAGCAATGCTTCCCCGAGGCCGTGCTGGGCGCCCTGCCCCAGCTCTATCCCTTCATCGTCAACGACCCGGGCGAGGGCACCCAGGCCAAGCGCCGCACGTCGGCGGTGATCATCGACCACCTGACCCCGCCGCTCACCCGCGCCGGCAGCTACGGACCGCTCGGCGAACTGGAGCACTTAGTCGACGAGTATTACGAGGCCGCGAGCGTCGACCCGCGGCGCCTGAAGGAACTGGCGCGGCGCATCCTGGAGCTGGCGCAGTCCACCGGCATCGCCGAGGATTGCGGCATCAAGGCGGCCGACGACGGCGCGCTCGCCAAGCTCGACGCCTATTTGTGCGAGTTGAAGGACTTGCAGATCCGCGACGGGCTGCACGTACTTGGGCGGTCGCCCAAGGGGGCGTTGCGCGAGGAGCTGCTGGTTGCGCTGGCGCGCGTCGCGCGGCCGGGCGGTGCGGCGAAGGACGCCGGCCTCACCCGCGCCCTGGCGCAGGACCTGGGCCTCGGCTTCGATCCCCTGGACGCCGACATGGCGCGACCCTGGACCGGCCCGCGTCCCCCGGTGCTGGCGGCGATCGCCAGCGATCCCTGGCGCAGCGCCGGGGACACGGTCGAGCGCCTGGAAGCCCTGGCCGCGGCGCTGGTCGGCGGCCGGGCGAAATGCGACCCGGCATGGCCGTGGACGGCCGCCGTGCTGGGGTGGATCGCCGAAACGCTCGGCCCCGCGGTCGACCGATGCGGCCAGGCGGAGATCACAGGGCTGCTTTCGGGCCTGGACGGGCGCTTCGTGCCGCCCGGCCCGTCGGGTGCGCCCAGCCGGGGAAGGCCCGATGTGCTGCCGACCGGGCGGAACTTCTTCTCCGTCGATCCACGCGCGATCCCGACGCCTGCGGCCTGGGCCCTGGGCTGGCGTTCGGCCGGGATGCTCGCGGAGCGCCACGCCCAGGAGCATGGCGACTGGCCCAGGCGCATCGTCTTGAGCGCCTGGGGCACCAGCAATATGCGCACGGGCGGCGACGACATCGCGCAAGCCCTCGCATTGATGGGCGTGCGCCCGCGCTGGGAGGGGGCGTCGGGCCGGGTGATCGGCTACGATATCCTGCCGTTGTCGGTGCTGGACCGGCCGCGGGTCGACGTGACGCTGCGCGTCTCCGGGTTCTTCCGCGACGCCTTCCCGGGGCTGATCGAATTGTTCGATGCGGCCGCGCGGGCGGTGGCGGCACTCGACGAGCCGGAGGCCGACAACCCGCTGGCGGCCGCCGTCCGCGCCGAGCGTGCGACGCTAAAGGCGGCCGGCCTTGCGCCCGACGAGGCCGCGCGCCGCGCTTGCTTCCGCGTGTTCGGCTCCAGGCCGGGAGCCTATGGCGCCGGGCTGCAAGCGCTGATCGACGAGAAGGGGTGGGAGAGCGAAGCCGACCTGGCGCGCGCCGTCATCGCCTGGGGCGGCTTCGCCTATGGCGCGGGCGCGGCGGGCGAACCCGCCCCCGACCGGTTCGAGGCGCGGCTTTCGACCGTCCAGGCGGTGGTGCAGAACCAGGACAACCGCGAACACGACCTGCTGGACAGCGACGACTACTA
The DNA here is from genome assembly GCA_964393375.1 of uncultured Rhodospirillaceae bacterium. Classification (GTDB taxonomy): domain Bacteria; phylum Pseudomonadota; class Alphaproteobacteria; order JAEULC01; family JAEULC01; genus JAEULC01. The sequence goes on along the minus strand of CAYMTM010000076.1, from coordinate 16,430 downwards.
CCAGTTCGAAGGCGGGCTGGCAGCGGCCGCACGCGTGCTCGCGGGCCAGGCGCCCGCCGTATACCACAACGACCATTCCCGTCCGGAGCGGCCGGTGATCCGGACCCTGCAGGACGAGATCGCACGCGTGGTGCGCGCGCGCGTGGTCAACCCAAAATGGATCGCCGGGGTCATGCGCCACGGCTACAAGGGCGCAGCCGAGATGGCGGCCACCGTCGACTACCTGTTCGCATTCGCAGCAACCGCGCGCGCCGTCGCCGACCGCCATTTCGATGCCGTCTACGCGGCCTACCTGGACGACGATCAGGTCCGCAGTTTCGTCATGGCGGCCAACCCGACCGCCTTGGCCGAGATGGCCGGACGCCTGCTGGAGGCGCAGCAACGCGGACTGTGGCAGCCGCGCTCCAATAGCGCGCAAAATCGCCTTCGGGCCTGGTCCGGCCGCCGCTAAACCCCCGGTTCGCCACGATTTCGCCACGGTCTTTGGCAAGTCTCCGCCGCGTGACGGCGCCCCCGGGCGGGAACGCCGGCGCGGCGTTGGGGGACGCTTCTTCGAAAGGAGATGCATCTTCGATGGGTCGTCCAGCGACGGCGGTGATGGCGGCTTTCCTGTGCGGCGGCATGGCGTTGATGGCGACGCTGCCGGCATGGTCCGCCCGCGCGCAGACGACCGGCGAAGGCGACCGCATCGAGCGGGCCGCCCAGGTGCTGGACCGCTTCCTGGCCGACCCGAACGGGCATGGACTGCGCGAAACCATCAAACGGGCGCGTGCGGTGCTGGTGGTGCCGAGCTACGTGCGCGCCGGGTTCGTGATCGGCGGCACCGGCGGCGGCGGCGTCATGCTGCTGCGCCGGCCGGACGGCGGCTGGAACGGCCCGGCCTTCTTCGACACCGTCGCCGGCACGCTGGGCCCGCAGGTCGGCGTATACAAGTCGGAACTGGTGATGCTGTTCATGACCGAGCGCTCGGTCAATCGCGCGCTGCAGGGATCGATGCAGTTCGGCGCCGACGCCTCGGTCGCCGCCGGTCCGCTCGGCGCGGGCGAGCGCGGGCCGTTCGCCGACATCTATACCTACATCCGCCCGGTCGGCGCCTATGCCGGCGTCAGCGTATCGACCGGAGCGGTCGAACCCGACCGCGGCGAGAACGAGCTGTACTACGGCCGCGGCGCCTCGGCTCGCGCGATCCTGGTCGAAGGGCGCTACAACACCGAATCGGGCCAGAAGCTGCGCCAGTTGCTGGCCCAGTACTGAGGGCGGTCCAGCCCTCCAAACCTGCCGGCAGGCTGCTATAGTCCGGCCATGGCCGTCGAACCGCCTCCGGCGTCGCAAGCCGAAACCAACCGCCTGCACACCGAGAAGATGCTGCGCCGCCGCGCCGCGCGTGCGCGCATGATGGAGGGCAAGACCGCGGAGAAGGGCCTGCTGATCGTCCATACCGGGGCCGGAAAGGGCAAGTCGACGGCGGCTTTCGGCATGGCGCTGCGCGCCATCGGCCACGGGATGAAGGTCGGCGTGGTCCAGTTCGTCAAAGGGGCATGGTCGACCGGCGAGCGGACGGTGCTAGAGCGGTTTCCCGACCTGGTCGAGATCAAGGCGATGGGCGAGGGCTTCACCTGGAACACCGCCGACCGCGAGCGCGACATCCGCGCGGCGCGCGCCGCTTTCGATGAGGCCAGGCGGATGATCGCCGACCCTTCCTACGGGTTGGTGATCCTGGACGAGCTCAACATCGTGCTTCGCAACGACTACCTGCCGCTGGACGAGGTGCTGGACGCGCTCGGGGCGCGGCCCGCGGGCAAGCATGTCGTCGTCACCGGACGCAACGCCAAGCCCGAGCTGATCGCGCAGGCCGACCTGGTGACCGAGATGACGCTGGTCAAGCATCCCTTCCGCGACGGCGTGAAAGCGCAGAAGGGGATCGAGTTCTAGTTGCCAACTTTAGGGGGAACGAATCATGACGACGCGCGCGATGCTGGCGTTGGCGGCCGCGATGCTGGCCTGGATCGGACTGGCGGGCCCGGCGGCGGCGAAGAGCGAACAGCAGAAATGCGACGAGGCGGCGAGCGTGGTGCGCAGCTTCCTGAGCGATCCGAACTTCGCCGCGCTGCGCAACGGACTGCGCCAGGCGCGGGCGGTCATCGTCGTGCCGCGCTTCGAGCCCGGGTTCTGGGGCATCGACGGCGACGACGATGCCTTGCTGCTGGTGCAGCGCGAGGACGGGTCCTTCAGCCATCCCGCCTTCTACGATATCGACGACGGCTCGGTCGTGAAGGGCATGTGGGGGCGCGGCGGGTCGGTGATCATGCTGGTGATGACCGACCGGGCCCTGGAGGTGCTGCTGAACGCCTTCAACGACGTGCGCCTGGGCACCCACCTGACCGTCGCGGTCGGGCCGGCCGGGAATGCGCCCTTGCCGCCGAACGTCGACATCGTCAGCTTCGGGCGCAGCTATCAGGGCTATTCCGGCGGTTCGATCGCCGGGATCGACATCGAGATCGACAAGGGCGACAACCAGGATTACTACGGCTATGGCGCACTGCCGCGGGCGATCACGATCGAGAACCGCTTCCGCAACCCGGGCGCCGACAATCTGCGCAACGCGCTGATCGGCCGCTGATTCGACCATGAACAAGCGCCGCGTGCCCGCGCTGATGGTCCAGGGCACGGGGTCCGATGTCGGCAAGTCGCTGCTGGTCGCCGGATTCTGCCGGGCCTTTACGCGCCGCGGCATGAAGGTTCGTCCGTTCAAGCCGCAGAACATGTCGAACAACGCCGCCGTGACCGCCGAGGCCGGCGAGATCGGCCGCGCCCAGGCCCTGCAGGCGCTGGCTTGCCGAGTCGAGCCCAGCGTGCACATGAACCCGGTGCTGCTGAAGCCACAAAGCGAGGTGGGCGCGCAGGTGGTGGTGCAGGGGCGCATGCGCGGCAACGCCGACGCGCGCGGCTATGCGAGGATGAAAGCCGAGCTGATGCCCGCCGTGCTGGACAGCTTCGCGCGCCTCGGCGCCGATGCCGACCTGATCCTGGTGGAGGGCGCGGGCAGCCCGGCCGAGGTCAATTTGCGCGCGGGCGACATCGCCAACATGGGCTTCGCCGAGGCGACAGACCTGCCGGTCGTGCTGGTGGCGGACATCGACCGCGGCGGCGCGATCGCCTCGATCGTCGGCACCCATGCCCTGCTGGCGGCGGGGGAGCAGGCGCGGCTCAAGGGCTACCTCGTCAACAAGTTCCGCGGCGATCCCGGCCTGTTCGATCCGGCGCCCGCGATCATCCGCCGGCGCACGGGCCTGGATTGCCTGGGCATCGTGCCGTGGTTCAAGGACGCACATCGCCTGCCGGCCGAGGACGCGGTCGCGCTGGAAGAAGCCGCGCGCGAGTCGGGGCCAGGCGCCGCTTCGATCCGCATCGTCGTGCCCCGCCTTCCCCGCATCGCCAATTTCGACGACTTGGATCCGCTGCGCGCTGAGCCCGACGTGGCGGTGGAGATCGTGCCGCCGGGGCGGCCGCTGCCGCCCTGCGATCTGGTGCTGCTGCCCGGTTCCAAAGCCACCATCGCCGACCTTAGGGCCTTGCGTGCCGAGGGATGGGACATCGACATCAAGGCGCATGTCCGTCACGGCGGTCGCGTGCTGGGGCTGTGCGCCGGCTATCAGATGCTGGGCGTCACGGTCGCGGACCCGCAGGGCATCGAAGGCCCGCCGGAAAGCGTGTCGGGGCTCGGGTTGCTCGCGGTCGAAACCGTGCTGACCGGCACGAAGGCGCTGACTCTGGTGGAAGGCACCGACTGCGCCACCGGCGAGCGGGTCCGGGGCTACGAAATGCATGTCGGCGCGACGAGCGGCCCGGATTGCGCGCGCCCGATGCTGACGATCGACCCCGCCCGCCCGGACGGCGCCTGCTCGGCCGATGGCCGTGCGCAGGGCTGCTACGTGCACAGCCTGTTCGCCGCGGACGATTTCCGCGCCTCCTTCCTCGCCCGGCTTCGTCCGGCGCGCGCGCGCAGCGCCCTCGCCTACGACGCCGGCGTCGAGCGCACCCTCGATGCGCTGGCGGACCATGTGGCGGCAGCGGTGGACCTGGAGAAGATATTGCGGATCGCTCAGAAGATCTGAAGCAAGGCGATCGATCCGACGCCCGTGGCCAGCAGCGAGCATGCCGCCACGTATAGCGCAAGCGCGCGGCGGATATCGGCCGCGGTGAGATCGGGCGTGCCCGGGCCGATGAAGGGGGCGTCGACCGCCTCGCCCGGATAGCGGCGCGGGCCGGCAAGCTTTACGTTCAGCGCGCCGGCCATCGCCGCTTCCGGCCAGCCGGCATTGGGCGAGCGGTGCTTGTGCGCATCGCTGCGCATCGCCGCGAGCGCCGCGAGCGAACGAGCGCCAGGCCGGAACAGCGCGGCGAGCGCGATGAGCACGCCGCTCAACCGCGCCGGCGCCAGGTTCAGCAGGTCGTCCAGCCGCGCCGCGGCCCAGCCGAAATGCAGATAGCGCGCGGTCTTGTGGCCGATCATGCTGTCGAGCGTGTTGACCGTCTTGTAGACGACGATCCCCGGCAGGCCGAACAGCAGGTACCAGAACGCTGGCGCGACCACGCCGTCGGAGAAGTTCTCGGCCAGCGATTCCATCGCCGCGCGCGACACGCCGTGTTCGTCCAGGCTGTTCGGATCGCGGCCGACGATGTGACGGACCGACGCACGACCGGCCTCAAGTCCGCCTTGCTCCAGGCCGGCCGCCACGGCGCACACATGGTCGTAAAGGCTGCGCTGGGCGATCAGCACGGCGGCCGCAAAAACCTCGATCGGCCAGAGCCAGGGCGCGGCGCGCGCCAGCGCGGTGACGGCCGATCCGACAGCCGCCGCCACGATGACCAGCACCAGCACGGTCCACGCCCCGTTGCGCCGGCGTTGCCCAGGGTCGATCTCGACCGCGTTCCACCTCGAGTCGCAGGCGGCGACCGCCCCCCCGATCAGCACGACGGGGTGCGGCACGCGCCGGAACAACGGCCCCATCTCGCCTGCCAGCGCGTCGAGCGCGAGCGCGAGCAGCAGCGTCGCCGGCACATCGAGACCGGCCGTGCCGAACAGATCCCCCAGCAGCATGGCCGCGACCATCGCCGGATAAGTTACTCCGGTCAATCGGATCAAAGGGTTCGGCGTCGCGGGCGGCATGGCCGGCGTCGCTTCCGGCCGGTCCCGCCGGTGCGCGGCGATCCACCCTTGGCGACGGTCGCATCTCACCCTATGACTCCGCGCGGACGCGAGGGGATTGGCACCGATGGACATTGCCGAAGGACGGTCCGAGACGGGCGTGATGCTGTGCGGCCATGGCAGCCGCGACGTGGACGCGATACGCGAATTCCAGGCGATGGCGGCGGCGCTGGGCCGCCGCCTGCCGCATTACCCGGTCGAAAGCGGGTTCCTGGAATTCGCCCGGCCGGTGATCCGCGAGGGGCTGGAGGCGCTGAAGGCGCGCGGGGTGAAGCGCATCCTGGCCGTGCCGGGCATGCTGTTCGCCGCCGGTCACGTGAAGAACGACGTCCCCTCCGAGCTCAACGAGTTCGCGCACGAAAATCCCGGCATCGAGATGCGGTTCGGGCGCGACCTGGCGATCGACCCGCGCATGCTGCGCGCCGCCGCGGATCGGGTGGAGGAAGCGCTGATCCGTGCAGGCGACGGCATCCCACGCAGCCAGACCCTGCTGATGGTCGTAGGTCGCGGCACCAACGACCCGGACGCCAACTCGAACGTGTCGAAGGTCGCGCGCATGCTGTGGGAGGGCCTGAAGTTCGGCTGGGCGGAGGCGGCCTATAGCGGCGTGACGACGCCCCTGGTCGACGCGGCCTTGAGCCGCGCCGTGCGGCTGGGCTTCCGGCGCATCGTGGTGTTTCCCTACTTCCTGTTCACCGGCGTGCTGGTGAAACGCATCTACGAGTGGACCGATCAGGCGGCGCGCGCCAATCCCGACACCGAGTTCGTGAAAGCCGACTACCTGAACGACCACGAACTGGTGCTCGAGACTTTCGCCGCCCGCGTCGATGAGGCGCTGGACGGCACGGGCAACATGAACTGCCAGATGTGCAAGTACCGTGAGCAGGTGATCGGCTTCGAGAAGGACCAGGGCGCGCCGCAGGCCGGACATCACCACCACGTGCGTGGCATCGGCACGGATGGCGAGCACCATCACCACCACGGCCACGATCATCATCACGGCCACGATCATGGCCATCACCGGCACGACCGCGAGCATCACCATCATCGCGACGATCACGATCATGGCCACCATCATCACGGCCATGGGCATGGGCATGACCATGACCACGGCAAGGGCACGGGCGGCCGGCGATGATCGACTATGTCCGCGACGCGGCCGAGATCTATCGCCAGTCCGTGGCGGCCATCCGGCGCGAGGTGGACCTGCAGGTGTTGCCGGAGGATCTCCGCCCCGTGGCGCTGCGCCTGGTCCATGCCTGCGGGATGCCGGACATCGTGGGCGACCTGGCGGCCTCTCCCGGCGCCGCCGGGCGCGGCCGTGCGGCGCTCGACGCCGGCAGGCCGATCCTGGTCGACGTCGAGATGGTAGCGCAAGGCATCGACCGCCCCCGCCTGCCGCGCGGCAACCGGGTGATCTGCACCTTGAACGACGACGCCACCGCTCCCGCCGCCGCCCAGCTCGGCACGACCCGCTCCGCCGCTGCGGTGGAGGCGTGGCGCGCCCATCTTGACGGCGCGGTGGTGGCAATCGGCAATGCCCCGACCGCGCTGTTCCGTTTGCTGGAGAAGCTCGACGAAGGTTGGCCCAGGCCGGCGCTGATTTTGGGCTTTCCCGTGGGCTTCGTCGGTGCGGCCGAATCGAAAGAGGCGCTGGCGGTGCAGACCGCCGTGCCGTTCATCGCGCTCAAAGGACGGCGCGGCGGCAGCGCGCTGGCCGCCGCCGCCGTCAACGCGCTGGCATCGCCCGACGCCTGGATGCAATGAGCGGGCCTTGGATCACCGTGGTGGGCCTGGGCGAGGAAGGTCTTGCCGGCCTGTCGGCCCAGGCGCGCGCGGCGATCGGCGCAGCCGAGGTGCTGATCGGCGGCGAGCGTCACCTGGCGTTGGTGCCGGCCGAGCGTGCCGAGCGCCTGACCTGGCGCACGCCGCTCAAGGATACGATGGAAGACATCAAGGCGCGCCGCGGCAAGCGGGTCGTGGTGCTGGCCACGGGCGATCCGATGTGGTTCGGCGTCGGCGTCACGCTGGGCAAGCATTTCCGCGCCGATGAAATGACGATCCTGCCGGCGCCGGGCGCGTTCAGCCTGGCGGCGGCGCGGCTCGGCTGGTCCCTGGCCGACGTGGCGACGATCACTCTGCACGGAAGACGTGCGGAACTGCTGCACGCGCATGTAGCGCCGGGACGGCGCATCCTGATCCTGTCGGAGGACGGCAGGACGCCAAAGCGGGTGGCGGAACTGCTGGCCGCACGCGGCTACGGCGCAAGCCGGATGATCGTGCTGGAGCACCTGGGCGGCCCGGCGGAGCGGCGCATCGACGCCAGCGCGGACGGCTGGACCGAGGCGCGCACTGCCGATCTGAACACGATCGCGGTGGAATGCTTGCCGGGCGAAGGCGCCGTGATCGCGCCGGCGGCGCCGGGCCTGGCGGACGAGCTGTTCCGGCACGACGGCCAGCTCACCAAGCGCGAGGTGCGCGCGGCCACCCTCGCCCGGCTGATGCCCCTTCCCGGGCAGCTGCTGTGGGACGTGGGCGCGGGCTGCGGCTCGGTCGCCATCGAGTGGATGCGTTCCGCGCCCGGCGCCCTTGCGGTCGCCATCGAGCGCGACGAGACGCGCGCCGGATTCATCGAGCGCAATGCGGCTTTCCTGGGCACGCCGCAACTCAAGCTGCTCCGCGGCGATGCTCCTGCGGCGCTGGCCGACCTGCCGGTGCCCGATGCCGTCTTCATCGGCGGCGGGATCGGCACGCCCGGCTTGGCCGGGCTTTGCTGGCAGCGCCTGCGACCGGGCGGACGCCTGGTCGCGAACGCGGTGACGGTCGAAGGCGAGGCCGCGCTGGCCGCGCTGCGCGCTCAATATGGCGGAACGCTGGCGCGCATCGCCGTCAGCCGCGCCGAGCCGGTTGGCGACCGGCTGGCGTGGCGTGCGCTGATGCCTGTGACGCAGTTCGCCGCCACGAAGCCATAGGCGATGGCCATTGTCCACGGCATCGGCGTCGGGCCGGGAGATCCCGAACTCCTCACGCTGAAAGCGCTGCGGCTCATCCGCGCGGCACCGGTGATCGCATATCCCGCGCCCGAGCAGGGGAACAGCCTGGCGCGCTCGATCGTGGCGTCGCATCTGCCGGGCGGGCAGGTGGAGATCGCGATCCGCATGCCGCTGGAGGTCGCGCGCTTCCCCGCGCAAGCGGTCTATGACCGGGCCGCCGGCGAGATTGCCGCGCATCTGAAGGCGGGGCGAGACGTGGCTGTGCTGTGCCAGGGCGATCCGTTCTTCTATGGGTCGTTCATGTACCTGTTCGGGCGCCTGGCGCGGAACTGGCCGGTTGCGGTTGTGCCCGGCGTGTCGTCGTTGACGGCCTGTGCCGCCGCCCTGGGAGCGCCGCTGGCGGCGCGCGACGACGTGCTGACGGTACTGCCGGCGTCGCTGCCCGAAGCGGTGCTGGAGGCGCGGCTGAAGGACGCCGACGCGGCGGCGGTCATGAAACTGGGCCGCCACTTCGCCAAGGTCCGCCGCGTGCTGGACCGCCTGGGCCTCGCCGCCAAGGCCCGCTACGTGGAACATGCCAGCATGGCAAGCGAGCGCATCCTGTCGTTCGCGGATGTCGAGGACGAGGCAGTGCCGTATTTCGCCATGGTGCTGGTGCACCGCCGCGGCGAGGCGTGGCGAAACCCGTGAGCAGGCCGCCGCACGGCGCCGCGATCGTGGTGCTGGGGCCGAGCGCGCTAGGCCTGGCGAAGCGGCTGCGCAGGCGCCTGCCCGGCGCGTCCCTGCACGGACGGGCAATGCGGCTCGATGCCGGCGCCGTGGACCGGAGGTTTTCCGATACGGCGGCGCATCTTCGCCGCCTGTTCCGCGCGGGGACGCCGATATTGGGCCTGTGCGCCTCCGGCATCCTGATCCGCGTGCTGGCGCCCCTGTTGCGCGACAAGACGCACGAGGCGCCGGTCGTGGCCATGAGCGAGGATGGCGCGGTCGCCGTGCCGTTGCTGGGCGGGCATCGCGGCGCCAACGCGCTGGCGCGTGCAGCGGCGGACATCACCCACGGCACGGCTGCGGTCACCACCGCCGGCGACCTGCGCCTTGGCTTGGCGCTGGACGACCCGCCGCGGGGATGGCGGGTGGCCAATGCGGCGCAGGCCAAGACCGTGACCGCCGCGTTGCTTGTTGGCGATGCCGTCGCGCTGAGGATCGACGACGCGCTCGATCCGTCGGTCGGCGCGTGGCTCAAGGCAGGCGGCGCGGAATTCTCTCGGCATGCGCGCCGGGCCGTCGCGATCACCTGCCGGCGCAACGCCGCGCGCGGCACGTTGGCGTTGCATCCGCCCGTGCTGGCGCTGGGCGTGGGCTGCGAGCGCGGCGCATCGGCGCGCGAACTCGATATCCTGGTTGCGCGCGCGCTCGACGCGGCGGGGCTGGCCGAAGAGGCGATCGCGGGCGTGTTCTCGATCGACCTGAAGGCCGACGAGCCGGCGGTGCACGCGCTCGCCGCACGGCTGGGCGTGCCGGCCCGTTTCTTTCCGGCGGCGCGGCTGGAGCGCGAGTCGCCGCGTCTGGCGACGCCATCGGACGCCGTGTTTCGCGAAACGGGCTGCCACGGCGTGGCGGAAGGCGCGGCGCTGGCCGCGGTCGGTCGCAGGGGCCGGCTGATTGTGCCCAAGCGCAAGTCGCGCCGCGCCACCTGCGCCATTGCGCTGTCGCCGGTCGCACTGGATGCGGGCGTCATCGGCCGCGCGCAAGGCCGCCTGACGGTTGCCGGCATCGGCCCGGGCAGCGCCGCGACACGCACGCCGGCAGCGACGGCGGCGCTGGATGGAGCCCGGCACATCGTCGGCTACGGCCTCTATCTGGACCTTCTGGGCGACGCGATCGCCGGCAAGGCGTTGCACCGAGGCACGCTGGGCGCGGAAGAGGGGCGGGTTCGCCTGGCGCTCGACCTGGCGGCGCGCGGCGAGAGCGTGGCGCTGGTGTCGTCCGGCGATGCCGGCATCTATGCGCTGGCGAGCCTGGTGTTCGAACTGCTGGACCGCGAGAAACGCGCGGACTGGAACCGAGTCGCCATCGAGGTTATCCCCGGCGTGTCGGCGCTGCAGGCTGCGGCGGCCCGTGCCGGCGCGCCGCTGGGCCACGATTTCTGCGCCATCTCGCTGTCCGACCTGCTGACGCCATGGCCGGCGATCGAGCGCCGGCTGAGGGCGGCCGCGCAGGGCGACTTCGTGGTGGCGCTGTTCAATCCCGCTTCCGCCCGCCGCCGCCGGCAGCTCGCCCGCGCCCGCGCGATCCTGCTGAAGGCCCGGCCGGAGGACACGCCGGTCGTGGTGGCCCGCAACCTGGACCGGCCGGGCGAGCGCGTCGAGACGACGACCCTGGCCGCCTTCGATCCTCAAACGGTCGACATGCTGAGCCTGGTGCTCGTCGGCTCCTCGGCGACGAGAATGGTCGCGGCGGGCGCGCGCCGCTGGGTCTTCACGCCGCGCGGCTACGCGCGCAAGCGGCGGACATGACCATCGTGCATTTCATCGGCGCGGGACCGGGCGCGCCGGACTTGATCACCGTGCGCGGCCTTGCGCTGATCCGGCGCTGTCCGGTCGTGCTCTACGCCGGCTCGCTGGTCCCGCGCGCGGTCGTCGCCGAAGCGCCGAAGGGTGCGCGCGTGGTCGACACGGCGCCGATGCATCTGGACCAGATCGTCGAGGAGATGCGGGCGGCGGTCGCGGCCGGCAAGGAGGTCGCGCGCGTGCATTCCGGCGATCCGTCGCTCTACGGTGCGATCGCCGAGCAGATGCGCCGGCTTGACGCGCTGGGCATCGCCTATGACGTGACGCCGGGCGTGCCGGCCTTTGCCGCGGCGGCGGCCGCGCTGAAGCGCGAGCTGACCCTGCCGGGCGTCAGCCAGACCATCGTGCTGACCCGGACATCCGTGCGCGCCTCGCCCATGCCCGGGGGGGAGGACCTGGAGACCCTGGCGCAGAGCGGCGCCACCCTCGCCATCCACCTGTCGATCAACAATCTCGCCGGCGTGGTGCGCGCGCTCGCGCCGCGTTACGGCGCGGACTGCCCCGTGGTGATCGCCGCGCGCGTGAGCTGGCCGGACGAGGTGATCCTGCGCGGCACCCTCGCCGACATCCGCGCCAAGGCCAAGAAGACCGGCATCACGCGCACGGCCCTCATTCTCGTCGGGCGCGCATTGGCGGATCAGACGTTCACCGACAGCCGCCTCTATGCCGCCGAGCACAGCCACGTCCTGCGCCCGGCCGCAAAAGCCAAGCGCCGCCGCTAGCGCCCGCCGGCCTGCTTGAGCATTTGCGGGATGTGCGCGTTGCGCGTTTCGGCCGCCCACATCAGCGCGGTGCGCCCGGTGTGGTCGGTCATGTTGACCTCGGCCTTTGCCGCCAGCAGGATGCGCACCACGTCCTCGTAGCCGCGCCGCGCGGCGATCATGAGCGCCGTGGTGCCTTGGCGGTCGGTATCGTTTGCGGGAGCGCCGAGCTTCAGCAGCAGCTCCACCGCCTCGGCCTGGTTGTTGCCGGCGGCCCAGAACAGTGCCGTGCGCCCGTCGCGGTCCTTCAGACGCAGGTTGCCCTTGTTCTTGATCAGCAGATCGATGATCTCGACATGGCCGCCCAGGGCGGCGAACATCAGCGCGGTCTGGCCCTGCGAGTTCGAGGTATTGGGACTCTGCCCGCGCACCAGCGAATTCGCCACCCTGTCCCTGCGCCCGTTCTTGATGTCGTCGAGGAACTCCGTATCGGGCAGCGAGAGCTGCGCGCGGACATCGCCCGCGCCGATCGCAAGCGCGACGGCCAGCAACAGCACGCGCAGGAAGGGCGAGAGTCGTTGGGTCACCCGGCCATTTCCCTACGGGAATTCGCGCTAAACTGCGCCAGTCGGGCCGCCTTGCGCAAGTGGTTCTGCGATTCGATGCATCCCCGCCTGCTGGCCGAGCCAGGACAGCGCCGCTGCGGGCGTCGTGACCACCGGCGCCGGGGGCGGCGGCGGTCGGCGGATCATCACCACCGGCAGGCCCAGATCGCGCGCCGCGTCGATCTTGGCGCGCGCTCCTTGGCCGCCGCTCTGGCGGCTCACCACCACGTCGATCCGATGCGCGCGCAGCAGCCGGCGCTCGTCGGCAAGGACGAACGGCCCGCGCCCTCGAACGAACAGGCCGTTGGCGACGGGCGCGGGCGGCGGCGACACGCCGCGCACCAGGAACCACTTGCCGGCAAGACCGGAGAACGCCGGCATGTCGCGCCCCCCCAGCGCCAAGAACACGCGCGGGCCCAGCGCGCGCAAGGCCTCGGCCGCCTGGCCAGGGCCATCGACTTCGATCCACCGGTCGCCCGCCTGGCGCGGCCATTCCGGCCGCAACAGCCGGCAGCGCGGCAGGCCTACGCGTGCGCAGGCTTCCACCGCGCCCGCCTGCATGCGCGCGGCGAAGGGGTGGGTGGCGTCGACCACCAGGTCGATATTCGCCTGCCGCAGAAAGCGCTCGAGGCCCTCTACCCCGCCGAACCCGCCAATGCGCACTGCGCCCGGCGGACGAATGGGGTTCTCGGTCGTACCCGCCAGGGATGACACCACGTCGAACCTGGGGACGGCGCGGCGCGCCAATTCCGCCGCCTCCGGCGTGCCGGCCAGGATGAGCACGCGTGGCCTGCCCGGCACCGGCCTAGCGCCTGGCATGGCCGACTGCCGTACCGACGCGGTCGAATGCAAGCACGGCCGCCGCCGCGGCGCAGCATGCGCCCGCGGTGCGGCAACGCCATGAGTCGCCCTGTGGGCGGCGGGGGTCCGTGCCAGCTTCGCGCATCGGGGCCGATGGTAGCCCCGCCGGGACCGCCGGTGTAGGGTGCCGCGATGGCCGAGAGCAAAACCTTCGCGCCGCCGCCGTTCCTGCCCGGGACCGTGTGGCTGGTCGGCGCCGGTCCCGGCGATCCCGGGCTGCTGACCCTGCTGGCGCTGCACGCGCTCAAGCACGCCGATGCGGTGGTGCACGACGCGCTGGTAGACCGGCGCATCCTCGAGCTGGCGCGACCCGAGGCGCAGCGCATCTACGCCGGCAAGCGCGGCGGCAAACCCTCGCCGAGCCAGCCCGACATCTCCGACCGCCTGATCCGTCTGGCGCGCGAAGGCGGGCGCGTGCTTCGGCTCAAGGGCGGCGACCCGTTCGTGTTCGGGCGCGGCGGCGAGGAGGCGCTGGCGCTGGTCGGGGCCGGAATTCCTTTCCGGGTCGTGCCGGGCATCTCGGCGGGGATCGGCGGGCTCGCCTATGCCGGCATCCCGGTCACGCATCGCGACAGCAATTCGGCGGTCACTTTCGTCACCGGCCATAACGCCGGCGGCGAGGTGCCGGACGGCCTGGATTGGCCGGCGCTGTCGCGCGGCGCGCCGGTGCTGGTGTTCTACATGGCGCTGAAGCACCTGCCGCAGATCCGCGAGCGCCTGATTGCGGCCGGGCGGCCGGCGGACGAGCCGGTCGCGCTGGTATCGAAGGCGTCGACGCCGGACCAGCGCGTGCTGGAAACGACGCTGGGGGCCTGCGCCGCGGACGCCGCCGCCCAGGCCATCGAGCCGCCGTCGCTGCTGGTGGTGGGCGAGGTCGTGCGCCTGCGCGCCGGACTGGACTGGCTGGGCGCGGCGCAGGGCCGCGTGACGCTCGATCCCGATCCGCTGCGGGTCAGCTCGCGGCGCGCGGCGGGCTAGAACTTGTAGCCGTAGCGCAGGCCCACGTCCTCGTTGCCCTGGTTGCGGTCGGCGAGCAGCCCAGCGTTCGAGACGTGGTCGAGCATGATCGAGATGCTGTGGTTCTCGAGGAAGCGGTAGCCGATCTCGACCGCCTCGCGGAACAGCACGCGCGAGCCGAACTGGCGGCGGTCGTGCGGCTCGGGGTCGCTGGAGTTCAGTTCGCCGTTATGGGCGGCCAACCCGAGGAAACCCTCGAGGAACAGGCCGCGCCAGACGAACCCGCCCCAGGTCAGCCCGGCATAGACGAAGCTGGTGTCGCCCGCCGTGTTGGCGCTGAACCCAAGAGTCGGGCGGGGCGAGGCGGCGATTTTCATGAAATCGGGCGAGCGGAAGCGTGCCTCGACGTTGATCTGCACACCGTGCTCGGTGTGCTCGGCAATCGGGCCCTTGTTGTGCGCCAGTGCGCCGAAGCGAAGCTCGGATATACCGAGCGCCGACCCCTCGCCGTAGCGCAGCCTGGGCTCCGTCGCGGCCTGGGCCGGCGCAGCCTGCGCCACCTGGGCGCGCGGCGCGGCCGCCGGCGGGACCGGCGCCGGGGCGACCTGGACGGGAGCGACCTGGAGTGGGGGCAGCGGCGTCAGCGGCTGGGGGTACGCCTGCGTGGGCATTGTGTAGGCTTGGCTGAGTTGCGGCGGCGGCGCGCTCCATCCACCGAGATACTGGTCGTAAGGCCGGCGATAGACATCCGAGGACCACGCCGGCACGCGCGCCGCGGCCTGGAGATCCACGGGCAGCGGGTCGAACGGATGGGCGATGCGCGGGGCGGTGGTGACGGCCTGGGCCTGTGCCGTCAAGGTCTGGCTCCTGGTCGCAGAGTTCTGGTCCTGGCCGGCGGCAGGCGCGCACAGACCCGCCACGGCAAGTGCGTAGAATCCCACGCCCCCGAGAAGGACCACGCGAATTGGCAGCAAACCAGTGCCCCCAAGGTTTATTGGCTTGCCTTGGCTATCGCAATCTAGGATCGTGAATTCGTAAAAGTCCAGCCGTACCGTGTCAGAAATCATTCACAGTTGCGCCTTCGCCACAATCTGCGACGCCCCGTGCCTTGATCCGGCCGGATTCACCTGTCTAGGTTCGGCTGTGGTCTCCATGGCTGGAACTGTCCGGAAATGAACCGCATGGCGTTCGTGCGCGCGACCATGGTGGCGGCGATTGCCGCCGCCGTTGCCCTTTCGGCCGTGCTGGTCGTTCGGGCCCTGTGGGTCGATCCGAGGACCGGCGGCGGGCGCGAAGCCACCGCCACGGGCGCGGCGCTGGTTGGCGGGCCATTCGAGCTCACCGACCAGGACGGCAGGCGTATCAGCGACCGGCAGTTTCGCGGCAAGCTGATGCTGGTCTATTTCGGTTACACGTTCTGCCCGGATATCTGCCCCACCACGGTGCTCGACATGAGCCGGGCGATGGACCTGCTCGGCGCGGCCGCCGAGCAGGTTCAGCCGATCTTCATCACCGTCGATCCCGAGCGCGACACGCCTGCGGAGCTCAAGAAATTCCTCAGCAACTTCCACCCGCGCACCATCGGGCTGACCGGCACGCCGGCGGAGATCCAGGCGGCGGCCAAGGCCTATCGCGTCTACTACGCCCGCGCCAAGGGCAGCAGCGAGCGTGACTATCTGATGGACCACATGTCGATCGTCTATCTGATGGATCGCGAAGGCAGATACCTGACCCATTTCACGGTGAAGGATCACGGCGAAGAAATGGCCGCGGCGATCAAGAAATTCCTGTGAGCGCGGCCGGGCCCCGCGGCCTGGTGATTGCCGCAGCCGCCTCGGGCGGCGGCAAGACCACCATTACCCTGGGACTGCTGGGCCATCTTAAACGCAAGGGGCTGCGCGTGGCCTCGGCCAAGGCGGGCCCCGACTATATCGACCCGGCCTTCCACGCCGCCGCCAGCGGTCGACCCTGCATCAATCTGGATCCCTGGGCCATGCGGCCGGCGACGCTGCACACGCTGCTCGGCGCCCTGGCGCGCGACGCCGATATCGTGATCTGCGAGGGCGTGATGGGCCTGTTCGACGGCGCCGGGCGGGCCGGCGCCGGGTCCACCGCCGATCTGGCGGCGGCAACCGGCTGGCCGGTCGTGCTGGTGATCGACATTGCCAAGCAGGCCGGATCGGCCGCGGCCCTGTTGCGCGGGTTTGCCACGCACCGCCCGGACGTCCGGATTGCCGGCGTCGTCGTCAACCGCGCGGCGGGCGAGCGCCACGCCGCACTTGCGCTCGACGCGATCGCCGCGGCTATGCCCGCGGTGAGGCGCCTGGGCTGGCTGCCGCGCCGCGCGGACCTGGCACTGCCGGAGCGGCACCTGGGCTTGGTGCAGGCGGGCGAGCATCCCGCACTCGACGGCTTCCTGGCCGCTGCCGCCGATTGCGTCGACGCGCAGCTCGATACCGAGGCGCTCCTGGACCTGGCCGCGCCGGCAAAGCGCGCGATGGGGGCTGGCCCGGCGTCGTCTTCAGCGTCGCTCC
>CAYMTM010000075.1:0-19487 GCA_964393375.1 uncultured Rhodospirillaceae bacterium | reverse complement strand
AGCGTGTTCGGCACCGGCCGCCCGTCCTCGTCAAGCACGCGCCCGGCGACGATGATCCGCTCGCCCAATGGCTCGCCCTTGTGCTGCCGGGTCAGGTCCGCGACGTTCTTGCCATGCCAGCGGCCGGTGAAGGTCGGGCCCGTCGTCTCGGTCAGGCTGTGCGGGATCCGGGTCGGAGCGCGCAGCGGGTGGCGCTTGATGGTACTCTTGTAGTCCGGAAAGTCGTTCGGCGGCTGCGTGCCCGGCTGCTCCGGCGCGTAAGGAACCGGATCCCGCTCGCTCATTTGCCGTCCTCCTTGTCCTGCTGCTCGAACACCTCGCGCGCCATGCGGAAAGCTGCATTGGCAGCCGGCACGCCGGCATAGACCGCGACCTGCATCAGCACTTCCTTCACCTCGTCGCGCGAAACGCCGGTGTTGCGGCTGGCGCGGACGTGGAGCTTGAATTCCTCGTCGCGCCCCAGCGCGGCCAGCATGGCGATGTTCAGCATGCTGCGCGTCTTGCGCTCTAGCCCCGGCCGGTTCCAGATGTCGTTCCAGCAGTAGCGCGTGATGAACTGCTGGAACTCGCGGTCGAAATCGGTGGCGCGGGCGGTCGCCCGATCGACATGGGCGGCACCCAGGACCTCCTTGCGGGTCTTCAGGCCCCGCTGGTAGAGGTCGGCATCGGTCATTGCGGCCATCCCCCCGGACTATCGTTGCGGTTACGGATATGTCGCAAACCTTCCATCGCGCCATGATCCAAGTCAATAAGGAGCGGCGGCGCTAGGACTGCACCCATGCCATCGTGTTCAGCGGCGCCGGCGTGCCGCCCATGGGTCCGCCGAGGAACAGCTGGCCGACGCGCGGGTCGGCCAGTACGGCCGCGGCCCGGTCCTGGTGCCGTACGCGCCCGACCTCCATGACGATCGCGCAATCGGCAAGGCCGAGCGCGCCCTTGGCGTTCTGCTCGATCAGGACAACGCTGACGCCCCTGCTTCGCAGGTCGGTGAACACGCCGAACAGTTCCAGAAGCGCAGGCGCGCCGAGGCCGATCGAGGGTTCGTCGATCATGACAAGCGCCGGTTCCGACATCAGCCCGCGGGCGATCTCCAAGAACTTTTGCTCGCGGGCCGGGAGCGCTCCCGCCTTGACGGCCAACTTGTCCCGCAGCGGCGCAAACCAGTCGAGCACGGCCTCGACGCGCCGTGCGAGATCGCGCGACGATCGCGCCCGCGGGCAACCCAGCTCCAGATTGTGCCGCACGGACAGGTCGGGAAAGACGTTGCGCCCCTGCGGCACGTAGGAAACGCCCAGTCCCACCATTCGCGGTAGCGCGAAGTGCGTCGTCTCCCGGCCTTCATACCATACCTTGCCGCGGCGGACCGGCACGAGGCCGACGATCGCCTTGAGCACGGTCGACTTGCCCGCGCCGTTGGGACCGACGATCATCGTGATCGCGGCCCGCGGCACGACGAGATTGACGCCGTTGAGGATCGGGACGCCGCCATAGCCGGCAACGACGTTGTCGAGCGAAAGGATCGGCCGTCGGGCGGACGCCTCATTGACCAAGATAGGCCTCCACGACCTTCGGGTCCTGCCGCACCTCGGCTGCGCGCCCCTCGGCGATGATCTTGCCGTCGACCAGTACGATGAGCCGTGTGCAAAGCGCGGCGGCGAACTCGATGTTGTGCTCGGCAAGCAGGATCGTCGTTTGCCGCTCGGCGTTGAGCGCGCGCAGGCGTTCGCCAAGCTCGCTGCCCATCGCCGGATTCAGCCCGACGGTCGGCTCATCGAGCACCGCCAGGCGCGTTCCGGTCATGAAGGCCATCGCGACGCTTACGAGGTTCTGTTCGCCGGGCGGCAGCGCATCGGCTTGCAGATCGGCCAGATGCTCGAGGCGGAAATGCGCGATCATGCGGTCCACCGCCGCGGACAACCCGGCATCGCGCCGGCCGAACAGCCGTCCGAGCATCGTGCCGCGTTGCTCCTGGCCCGCCAGAATCAGGCATTCGCGCACGGTCAGGCCGGCGACGGCCCCGGGCCGCTGGAGACTGTGGCCGACGCCACGCCTGCCCGGTTCGCCGGGCCGCATCGCGGCCACGCTCCGCCCCTCTATACTGGCGGAACCGGCGTCGGGCTTCAGCAAACCCGTCGCGCAGGCAAGCAGGGTGGATTTGCCGGCGCCGTTCGGCCCGACCACGCCGAGGATTTCGCCTTCCTCGGCCGCCATGCACACGCCGTCGACAGCGAGGGTGCCGTCGAAGCTCTTGCGCATGTCGGCCACCTCGAGGATCGCAGTCATCGCAACCCGGCCTCGGGCGACAACGGCTGCACCGCACGCCGTGCCATCCCGATCAGCCCGGACGGGCACAGCGCCAACAGCGCGACCGCCAGCACCACCTGGATAGCCAGCGCCGTGCCGCTTGCGATTCCCAGCCATGCCGGCGCCAATACCGCCAGCGCCGCGCCAAGCCAGGGGCCGAGCAGGGTTCCGCTGCCGCCGATGACCACCATGAGCAACAGCCTGACCGACAGGCCCGGGTCGAAATGCTGGGGGTCGAGGGGCTGGACGAGCGGCGCATACAGCGCGCCGGCCACCCCGCCCAGTGCCGCACCGAGGGCGAAAAGCGCCTGCCGGTAGCGCGGAACGTCCACGCCCAGCGATGCGGCACGCATCGGGTCCGTTCGGATCGCCTGCAAGGCACGCCCCCACGGAGATCGCGCGATCCACCAGACACCGAACGTGGCGAGGCAGAGCACCAGCAGGCACAGATGGTAGTGGTCGCGCGCGGACGCGGCGGACCGGCCCGACGCAGTGCGCCGCGCAGCCCCGGCGGCTCCGGAAAGCCACGCCTCGTTCTGAAGGACGAGATAGGCGACCACCGCGAACGCCAGCGTGAGCATCGGCAGATAGGCGCGGTCGTCGGTGCGCGTTGCCGCAACGCCCACCGGCCAGGCGACCGCCATGGCGCCCAAACCGCCGGCGGCGGCTGCCGCCGCCAGAGGCCAGCCCTGTGCGCCCAACAGCGCGGCGGCATAGGCGCCGAAGCCCATGAACGCGCCCTGGGCCAGCGACACCTGGCAAGCCAGGCCGAGCGTCAGGTTGAGCCCCACCGCGGCGATCGCCGCAACCGCCCACAAGCTCAGCGCGTCGATGGCGCCGCTCGCCAGCCAGAACGGCGCCACGACCAGACCGGCCAGGACGGCGAATGCGGCCGCGACGCTGGCTTTGCCGTGCGCCGCGCTCACGCTACCTTCTCCTTCCGCGCGCCGAAAAGGCTTTGCGGCCGGATCGCCACCACGCCGACCAGCACCACCGGCAGGACCGCGGGACGGTATGGCGCTGCGACCATGCCTGCCAGCAGTTGCTCGATCACGCCCAGCGCCAGGGCCGCGCCCGTCGTGCCGCGCAAGGCGAAGCCGCCGAGCACGGAAGCGGCAAGGGCCGCGACGGTAAGCGATGTCGCGCCCGCAGCCTTTGGCTGGGCCGGCAGGCCGAGCAGGATCGACGCCACCCCCGCAAGCGCGGCGTTCAGCACGAAGACGTAGAGCACCATGCGCCCGACACGGATGCCCAGCGCCTGGGCCGCCGTCCGGTTCTGTATCACCGCCTGGATGGCGCGGCCGACGCGGGTGTCGCCGAGAAAGGTCAGCGCGATCAGCAGCGCGACCAGCCCGGCGACGATCACCGCCAGGTCGGCGACGGGAACGGCGATGCCCGCCACGTCGATGGCCGCCGGTCCCGCAAGAGCGAAACGCGGCCGCATGTCGGCGCCGAACACGCTCTTGGCCAGCTCGCCGAGCGCAAACCCGATGGCCGCGGTGGCGATCGCGGCCGGCACCGGCCCGTGGCGGCCGACCGCGTCGACTACCGCGCGCTTGAAGACCGCCCCGAACGCCAGCATCGCCAGTGCCAGCGCGACGACGATCGCCGCCCAGGACGGCAAGCCGAGATTGATCGCCATGAGGACCGCGAACCCCGGCATGATCGCGAACCCGCCCTGGGCGAAGTTCAAGGTGCCGGTGGCGCGCCACGCCAGCGTGAACCCGCTTGCGACTAGGGCGTAGATGACGCCCGACGCCAGTCCGCTGACGAGAAGCTGCAGGATCTCCTGCATCGCGCCTGCCTGTCGTAGAAGGACGGCCGCCGGCGCCGACGCGCCGCCTGGGTATGTAGCGGGTTGGCCGAGTGGCCGCAACGGCGCTCGACCGATTGCCTTGCCCTGCCGCTTGTGGCGATAGTGTGACCGCCGGCAATTCAATCGGGACGCAACCCATGGATACGCGACTGCCCGACCCGCCCGCCGCCGATCACTTGGGGGCGGAGATCATGGCGCGGGCCGAGGCGCTGGGGCGCCTGAGCGAGGGCGGGCCGGGCGTGACGCGACGGTTCTGCACCAAGGAACACCGCGCCGCGATCGAACTGGTCCAGGGCTGGATGCGCGATGCCGGCATGGCGACCTGGATCGACGCTGCGGGCAACACGGTCGGGCGTTACGAGGGCGCGGAGCCGGGCCTGCCGGCGCTGCTGACGGGCTCGCACCAGGACACGGTGCGGGCGGGCGGACGCTATGACGGGATGCTCGGCATCATCGCCCCGATCTCCTGCATCAAGGCGCTGCATCGCCAGGACCGCCGCCTGCCCTATGCGGTCGAGGTCATCGCTTTCGGCGACGAGGAGGGCGTGCGCTTCCAGACCACGCTGCTCGGCAGCCGAGCGGTGGCCGGGACCTTCGATCCGTCCGTGCTCGACCGCACCGACCCCGACGGCATCACCATGCGCCAGGCGATGCGCGACTTCGGCCTCGACCCCGAAGGGATCGGCAAGATCGCGCGGCGGCCCGACCAGGTGCTTGGCTTCGTGGAGCTCCATATCGAGCAGGGTCCGGTACTGGAGGCGAAGAACCTTCCCGTCGGCACCGTCACCGCCATTGCCGGCTGCGTCCGCCTCGCCGTCCGGTTCGAAGGCGAGGCCGGCCATGCCGGCACGGTGCCGATGGACCGGCGCCAGGACGCGCTTGCCGCCGCTGCCGAAGCGGTGCTGGCGGTCGAGCGCCTGGCCAAGGCCGCACCCGGCCTGGTCGCCACCGTGGGCAGGATCGAGGCCAGCCCCGGCGCGATCAACGTGATCCCCGGCGCGGTCGCGTTCAGCGTCGACGCCCGCGCGCCGGACGACAAGGACCGCCTGGCGCTTGCCCGGCGCATCGAGGACGAATTGCGCGCTATCGCCCAGCGGCGCGGCGTCAGGGTCGCGATCGACCGCACCCTCGACGCCAAGGCGGCGGCCTGCGCGCCCCGGCTGATGGACCGGATGGACGCGGCGATCAGGGCCGAGGGCATCGAACCATTCCGCCTGTTCTCCGGCGCCGGCCACGACGCCATGGCGATGGGCGCGCTGACCGAGATCGCCATGCTGTTCGTGCGCTGCGAGCGCGGCATCTCGCACAACCCCGCCGAGATGATCACCGCCGCAGATGCCGGCATCGCCGCGCGGGTGCTGCTCCGCTTCATGGAGGGGTTCGGAAAGGGGAATTGAGGCGCCACCACCTGCCGTCCCATCCTTGTTCCGTCATGGCGGCGACAAGCCCGGGCA
The DNA here is from genome assembly GCA_964393375.1 of uncultured Rhodospirillaceae bacterium. Lineage (GTDB taxonomy): Bacteria > Pseudomonadota > Alphaproteobacteria > JAEULC01 > JAEULC01 > JAEULC01. Next base: position 13,913 of record CAYMTM010000075.1, on the reverse strand, counting down.
TGCGACAAGGGCGTAGCGCGCACTACCTGACGGGAAATCTCTCGCGCCAGTGCCGGGCGATGTCGATGCGGCGGCAGAGCCACACGCGGTCGTGGCGCTGGACATGGTCGAGGAAGCGCTGGAGGCCGGCGATGCGGCCCGGCCGGCCGACCAAGCGGCAGTGCAGGCCGACCGACAGCATCTTTGGATGCTCCGCCCCTTCCGCGTAAAGCACGTCGAAGGCGTCGCGCAGGTAAGCGTAGAACTGGTCGCCCGTATTGAAGCCCTGCGCCGTGGCGAAGCGCATGTCGTTGCTGTCGAGCGTATAGGGCACGATGAGCTGGTCCTTGGCCCCGACCTTCACCCAATATGGCAGGTCGTCGGCGTAGGAGTCGGCGTCGTAGAGCATGCCGCCCTCCTCCACGACGAGCCGACGGGTCTGGGGGCTGACCCGGCCGGTGTACCAGCCCTGAGGCTTCCGTCCGGTGGTTTGCTCGATCGCCTTGATTGCCAGCCGGATGTGCTCGCGTTCGGTCGCCTCATCCATGTACTGGTAGTCGATCCAGCGCCAGCCGTGGCTTGCCACCTCGTGGCCCTGCTCGACGAAGGCGCGGGCGACCTCGGGGTTGCGCTCCATCGCCATGCCGACGGCAAAGACCGTGATCGGGATCCTTCGCCGCTCGAACTCGCGCAGCAGGCGCCATACCCCCGCCCGGCTGCCGTATTCGTAGATCGACTCCATGTTCATATGGCGCACGCCTTGCAAAGGCTGCGCACCCACGATCTCCGACAGGAAGGCCTCGCTGGCAGGATCGCCGTGCAGGACGCAGTTCTCGCCGCCCTCCTCGTAGTTCAGCACGATCTGCACGGCGATGCGGGCGTTGCCCGGCCATTGCGGATGCGGCGGGTTGCGCCCGTAGCCGGCCATGTCGCGCGGATAGGCCATCTCAGCGCGCCTCCAGCACGTCGGCGACGGCGAGCGCCACGATCTCGGTGGCCTTGCGCAGATCGTCGAGTTTCAGGCGTTCGTCGGCACGGTGCGCGTTGGCTTCGAGCGGCGTGCGCGGACCGGCGCCGTAAAGCACGGTCGGGATGCCGGCGGCGCTGTAGTGGCGCGCGTCGGTGTAGAGCGGCACGCCGTGCGGCTTCGGCTCCTCGCCCAGCACGTTCCGGGCGTTTCGGGCGATCGCGGCCACCAGCCGCTCCTGGCCGGGCAGGGGCTTGAACGGCGCGGCGAACAGAATGCGGCGGACTTGGCAGGATATGCCCTCGCGCCCGAGCGCGGCGCGCAGGATCTGCACGGTGGTGTCGCTCTCGACCCTGGCCGGGTCCTCCTCCGGGATCATCCGGCGGTCAAGGCGGAAGAACACCTTGTCCGGCACAACGTTGGTGTTGATGCCACCGGCGATCAGGCCGACGGTCAAGGTGGGGTGCTCGATGCCGGGGGTGGCCGAGCGGATCGCCGCTAGTTCCGCCCGCCCCCGATAGAGCGCGTCCAGGATCGCGGTCGCCGCCTCAAGCGCGTCGTGGCCGGTCTGGGGAAAGGCCGCGTGCGCCGACTTGCCGTTGACGGTCACCTCCAGGTGCAGGCAGCCGTCATGCGCCGTCACGATGCCGTAGGAGAACCCGGCGCAGACCGCATAGTCCGGCTTGCTCAGGCCTTTCTCGAGTATCCATTTCGGTCCGATCTCGCCGCCGGCCTCCTCGTCGTAGGTGAAATGCAGTTCGACCGTGCCGCCCAGCCGGGCGCCGGCCGCCTTCAGCGCCAGCAGGGCGTAGGCGTAGGTGGCGAAGTCGGACTTGGACACCGCCACGCCGCGGCCGTACATCCAGCCGTCCCTGATTTCGGCGCCGTAGGGATCGACCGACCAGCCGCTGCCCGGCGCCACGACGTCGCCATGCGCGTTCAGCGCGACGGTCGGCCCTGCCCCGAAACGGTGGCGCACGATCAGGTTGGTGGCCGAGATCATCCCGTGCGCCGCAGCGACCGCGTCGGGCACCTCATGGCGCTCGACCTCGAAGCCGAGCCTTTCCAGCAGCTGGGCGGCGCGTTCGGCGTGTGCGGCGCAGTCGCCGGGCGGGTTGTCGGTCGGAACCTTGACCAGTTCGGCAAGGAACTCGACCTCCTCCTGCCAATGCGCCGAAAGGAAGGAGCGGACCGCCTCGGGTTCGACAGCCATCACCGCGCCTCCGCCGGCAGCGCGGCCAGGCGCGAGCGGATATCGTCCACGGCGGCGAGAATCCGCTCCGGCGTCGCCGGTGCGTCCAGCCGGGGCAGGAGGCGGTGCTCGGCCACACTCGCCACCGCGTCGCGGATCGCCAGCCATACCGCGATTGCCAGCATCAGCGGCGGCTCGCCGATCGCCTTCGAGCGGAAGATGGTCTGCTCGCGGTTGGGCGCATCGGACAGGATCCTGGCGTTGAACACCCTGGGCACGTCGCGACTGCCAGGTAACTTGTAGGTCGAAGGGCCGTGCGTGCGCAGCCTGCCCCCCGCGTCCCACCACAGCTCCTCGGTCGTCAGCCACCCCATCCCCTGCACGAACGCCCCCTCGATCTGTCCCAGGTCGATCGCGGGATTGAGCGACCGCCCGCAATCCTGCACCAGCTCGGCGCGCAGCACGCGCATCTCGCCGGTCAGCGTGTCGATCGCGACCTCGCAGGCTGCCGCCCCATAGCTGAAATAATAGAACGGCCGGCCGGTGTTGGTCTTGAAATCCCAGTTGATCTTCGGCGTGCGGTAGTAGCCGGTCGCGGATAGCGACACGCGCCTGCGCCAGCACAGCTCGGCCAGTTCGCCGAAGCCGATGCTCTTGTTGCCGGCAAAGACGCGGTTGTCGCTGAAGATGATCTCCGTAGCCGGCACGGCGAAATACGCGGCGGCGACCTGGGCCATGCGGCTGCGGATCTGCTCGGCGGCGTTCAGCGCCGCCATGCCGTTCAAGTCCGACCCCGAGGAAGCGGCGGTGGCCGAGGTGTTGGGGACCTTGCCGGTGCTGGTGGCCGACACGCGCACACGGTCGAGATCGATCTGAAACGCCTCCGCCACCACCTGCGCCACCTTGACGAAAAGCCCCTGCCCCATCTCGGTGCCTCCGTGGTTCAGGTGCACGCTGCCGTCGGTGTAGACATGCACAAGCGCGCCCGCCTGGTTGAGCGTCGGCAGGTTGAAGGAGATGCCGAACTTGACCGGCATGGTCGCCAGGCCCTTCTTGAGCACGGGGCTTGTGCGGTTGAAGGCCTCGACCTCGGCGCGCCAGCGCGGCAGGTCGACCGCCGCCTCCAGTTCCTCGACCACGCGCTCGATGATGTTGTCCTCGACCGTCATCCCGTAGGGCGTCACGTCGTTGCGGCCGATGCCGTAGAAGTTCCGCCGCCGCACCAGCTCGACGGGCACGCCCAGATGTCGCGCCACGGCATCGACGACAGCCTCGATCGCCAGCATGCCTTGGGGTCCGCCGAAGCCGCGGAAGGCGGTGTTGGACACGGTGTTGGTCCTGCAGGCCAGGCCCCGCAGCCGGACATTGGGCAGGTAGTAGCAGTTGTCCGCGTGGCAGAGCGCGCGGGTCAGCACGGCCGGCGACAGGTCGGCGACGTTGCCCGCGTTGGCCGCGAGCATCATGTCGAGGCCGAGCAGCGAGCCGTCCTCGTCGAAGCCCACATCGTAGCGGATCAGGAAGGGATGGCGCTTGCCGGTCGCGCGCATGTCGTCGTCGCGCGGCAGGCGCAGCTTGACCGGCCGGCGCGCCTTCCAGGCGAGCAGCGCGGCGATGCCGGCGATGATCGTCGCCTGGCTCTCCTTGCCGCCGAAGGCCCCGCCCAGGCGCCGCACCTCGACGGTCACCGCGTTGAACGGCAGTCCCAGCAGGTGCGCGACGCCATGCTGCACCTCGGTCGGGTGCTGGGTCGAGCTCAGCACCGTCATGTCGCGGTCCTCGCCCGGGATGGCGAGCGCGATCTGGCCTTCGAGGTAGAAATGGTCCTGCCCGCCGCAGCGCACTTCGCCCTGCAGCCGCATCGGCGCATAGCCCAGAGCGAGCGCCACCTCGCCGCGCTGGATCACCTGCTCGGGCGAGACCAGGTCGCCGCCCGCGATGGCCTCCTCCAGCCGCAGAATCGCCGGCAGCGGCTCGTATTCGACGTCCACCAGCGAGGCCGCCGCCCGCGCATGGTCGAGCGTATCCGCCGCCACCGCCGCCACGGGGTGGCCGACATATTCCGCGACGCCCGCCGCCAGCGCCGGCTCGCCTTTCAGGATCGGGCCGATGTCGTTGCGGCCCGGAACGTCCTCGGCGGTCACGACGGCGGCGACACCGGGTGCGGCCAGGGCGCGAGCCGGGTCGATCTTGCGGATACGCGCATGCGCATGGGGGCTCAACACCAAGGCTGCATCGAGCGTCCCCGGCGCGACGGGAACGTCGTCGAGGTAGAGCGCGCGGCCGGTCACGTGCGCCGCGGCGCTGTCGTGCCGCGCGGCGCTGTGGACGCCGCCCCGGACGCTGCTGACCGGCGCGTCGTTCACAGCGCCTCCACCCGCAGCGGCGGCAAAGCGCCGCCGTCGGCACTGCCGGTTTCGAGCTGGAACCGCCGCAACAGGTTGGCGGCGGCGCGCAGGCGGTATCCGGCGCTGCCCCGGTGATCGTCCATCGGCGCGAAGTCCTGCTGCAGGATGCGTTCGACATCAGCCAAGGTCGCGGCCGCCCAGGGTTGGCCGATCAGCGCGGCCTCCAGGGCCTGGGCGCGCTTGGCGACGGCCGCCATGCCGCCGAACGCGGCGCGCAGCCCCTTGACCGCGCCATCCGCAAGCACGATGCGGAAGGCGGCGACGACGGCGGAGATGTCCTGGTCGAAGCGCTTCGAGAGCTTGTAGGCGAAAAAGTTCTGGCCGGGACCGAGGCGCGGCAGGCGCACGGATTCGATGAACTCGCCCGCCGCAAGGGCCGTGCGGCGGTAGCCGGTCAGGAACTTCTCCACGGGCAGCGGACGCGGCCCGGCCGAGGAGCGCACCACCACCGTCGCGTCCAGCGCGATCAGGCAGGGCAGCGTGTCACCGATCGGCGATGCGGTGGCAAGATTGCCGGCGAGCGTCCCCAGGTTGCGGATCTGGCGCGAGCCCAGGCGTCGGACCAGCGCGGCCAGCGCCGGAAACGACGCGTCGAAATAGGGCAGCGCCTCGCTGTAGGTCACGGCCGCGCCGAACTCGATCCACTCCGGCCCGACAATGATCCGCTTCAGCTCGGGCACGCAGCCGGTCGCAATCAGCTTCGCCGCCGGCCGGCGCTCCTTGCCGACCTGGATGCCAAGGTCGGTGCCGCCGGCCCACAGTCTGGCGTCGGCGTGCTCCTTCACCAGCCGCGCCAGCTCGGCCAGGGTGCGCGGGATGTAGTAGTGCTGGTCCTGCGCCCGGTATTCGGCGATCGGCGACAGGCCTGCCAGTCCGTCGGCATCTGTGCGCGCCCGCTCCGCCAGGTGGTCGAGCGCGCCGCTCGCGATCCGCCGGCAGGCCTCGACGATCGGCCGATAGCCGGTGCAGCGGCACAGATTGCCCGCCAACGCCTCGTGGATCAGCTCGTCGCGCGCCGGCTCGCCGCCATGCTGGAACGCCGTCATGGCGACGGCGAAGCCGGGTGTGCAGAAGCCGCACTGCGTGGCGTCGGTTTCCAGCAGGGCCTGCTGGACCGGATGCAGCGCTCCGTCGGGACCGGCCAGCCCCTCGACCGTCACCACGGCCGTGGCATCCAGCTGGGGCACCAGCATCAGGCAGGAATTGACCGCATCGTAGCGCAGCTTCCCCTCCTCGCGCCGGCCGATCATGATGGTGCAGGCGCCGCAGTCGCCCTCCGCGCAGCCCTCCTTGGTGCCGGTCAGCCGCCGGACCGTGCGCAGATAGTCGAGCACGGTCATCGTGGGCGGGACACGGTCCTCGCTCTGCCACTGCCCGTTCAGCAGGAAGCGGATGGCGGCCATGGCGCGATCACATGGCGGCGCTGGTCGTCGAGCGGAACGCCCAGCGGGTGGAGCGGCGCTCGATCGCGGCGAACACCGCGTACATCGCGATGCCCTCTACCGCCAGGCACAAGAGGCCGGCGAAGACCAGCGGCATCTGGAAGTTCGAGCCGGCCTGGATCATCAGAAATCCCAGCCCCGCATTGGCGGCGATCGTCTCGGACACCACCGAGCCGACGAAGGCCAGGGTGATCGCCACCTTCAGCGAGCCGAAGAGATAGGGCTGCGCGCGCGGGATGCCTACCTTCAACATGATGTCCATCTTGCGCGCACCCAGGGCGCGCAGCACGTCCTCGAGCTCCGGCTCCATGGTGGCGAGCCCCGTCGCCACGTTGACCACGATCGGGAAGAACGAGATCAGGAAGGCCGTCAGAATCGCCGGCATCTCCCCTATCCCGAACCACACCACCAGGATCGGCACCACCGCCACCTTGGGAATTGAGTTGAATCCGACCATCACTGGATACAACCCACGATAGATCGTGCGCGACCACCCTACCACAAGCCCCAGGACGACACCGAAGGCAACGGCGATCGCGAACCCCGCCATGGTGGTCCAGAGCGTGACGGCGGAATGGCGCAGGATCGGCCTCCAATGCTGCACGATTGCCCCGAGAATTTCGGTCGGCGCGGGCAGAATGAAGGGATCGACCTTAAAAATCCGGCAAGACGCCTCCCAGAGCGCGAACAGCCCCGCCGTGAACAGCCAGGGGGACAGGCGCTCCAGCGTCGGGATCATGCCTGCCGCACCTCGGCGATCCGGTCGCGCAGCTCGTGCACCAGGTCGATGAAGCGCGGCTCGAAGCACACCGCCAGCTCCCGTGGGCGGGGCAGCCCGACCGACCGCGAGGTCACGATGCGCCCCGGCCGGGCGCTCATCACGTGGATCGTGTCGGCCAGGAATGCGGCTTCGCGCAGGTCGTGGGTCACCAGGATCACGGTGAAGCCGATTTTATGCCAGAGGTCGCGCAGGACGCACCACAGTTCCTCGCGCGTGAAAGCGTCGAGCGCCGCGAAGGGCTCGTCCAGCATCAGCAGGGCCGGCTGGTGGATCAGTGCGCGGCACAGGGACGCACGCTGCTGCATGCCGCCCGAAAGCTCCCAGGGGAACCGTTCGGCGAACCCGCCGAGGCCGACCGTCGCCAGCAGCGTCTCGGCCATTTCCCGGTAGCGCCGGCGGTCCTGGCGGAAGCGGCGGCGATGCGGCTCGACGATCTCGAGCGGCAGCAGCACGTTGTCGATGACGCTGCGCCAGGGCAGCAGGCTGGGGTTCTGGAACGCCATCCCGGCGATCTTCAGGGGCCCGGTGACCGGGCTACCGTCCACCGCCACCTTGCCGGCATCGGGCCTGACCAGGCCCGTCACCAGCTTCATCAAGGTCGACTTGCCGCAGCCCGACGGGCCCACCACCGCCGCGAACTCGCCGCGCCGGACCGCAAGGCTGGTGCCCCGGAGCGCCAGCACCCCCTCGGCCGCGCCGCGATAGGTCAGCGTGACCCCGTCGATGTCGACGAAGGGGCTCACCCGGCCGGCCGTGCCCGGCCGGCTAGAGTCTGCGCTCGGATGCCGGCGGCAGGAACTCGGCGGTGAAGATGTCCTCGGCCTTGGGCTTGACCTTGAAGTCGTAGGTCACGGCGATCTGGTCGATCGAGGCTTCCAGCCGCTTCATGTCCACCCCGCCGATGCCGTTGGCGCGCACCCAGGAGGTGATCATATTGTCCTTGAGCGCCATCTTCAGCCGGTCGAGCTCGATCTTCTCGTCGCCCGTCTCGTTACGCTTCATCACCGACTTGATCGCCGAATCCGGGTCCTTCGCGGTGTCGCGCACGCCCTTGATCGTCGCCTTGACGAAACCGGAGACGGCCTTGGGATTGGCTTTGGCAAAGTCGGGATTGACCATGATCGCGTTGCCGTAGAGCACGAGACCGTAGTCCGACATCAGCATCACCACGATGTCCTCGGCCTTCACGCCCCTCTGCAGCAGGTTGAAATAGGAGGAGAAGGAGAAGCCGGTGATCGCCTGCACTTCGCCCGAAGCCAGCATCGGCTCGCGCACCGGGAAGCCGATGTTGTTGATCGTCACCTTCTCGGCCGCGATGCCGTTTTCCTTCACGAACGCCTTCCACTGGGCATAGGCCCCGTCGGGCGCCGGCGCCCCCAGGATCTTGCCCTCTAGGTCCTTGGGCTTTGAAATCCCGTACTTTTTCAGGGTGACGATCGAGAACGGCGGCTGGTCGTAGACCATCATCACCGCCTTGACTGCCTTGTCCGGGTTCTGGTCGCGGAACTTGGCCAGCGAATTGATGTCGAAGAAGCCGAGCGGATAGGTGCCCGCCGCCACGCGCGCGATCCCGGCGACCGAGCCGGGCCCGGTGTCGATCGTGACGTCTAGCCCCTCTTCCTTGTAGTAGCCCTTGTCGATCGCGACGAAATATGGCGCGGACGGTCCTTCGAACTTCCAGTCCAGCGCGAATTTCACTGCGGTCTGGGCCTGGAGCGACGGTGCACCCGCGACGCCCAGCACCAGCGCGCCGACCAGTCCCAGTATTCTGCTTCGCTGCATCGTTATCCTGCTCCCCGTGCCTTGTTGTCGCCCCGCCCCTCGGCGGGCCCATCCTAAAATCCGTGCACCCCGCGTGCCAATCCATTTGCTAGCTGCCGCGATAGGTCGCATAGCTCCAGGGCGTGACCAGCAGCGGCACATGGTAGTTTCCCTCGGGCTCGGCCACGGCGAAGTGGACCGGCACCACGCCGAGGAACGGCGGATCGGCGAGCGGTGCGCCGCGGGCCCGGAAATAGTCTCCCACCGCGAAGCGCAGCGCGTAGCGCGCGATCGGCACTGGTCGGCCGGCGATCAGCGGCGCATCGGTGCGGCCGTCCGCATTGGTCGTCGCGCGCGCCACCACGCGCTCGCCCCCTGCTCCATCTAGTTCGGCAAGCTCGATCGCCAAGCCCTGCGCCGGACGGCCGCCATGCGTGTCCAGCACATGGGTGGACAGCCGCCCGTGGACCGGCAGATGGTCCGTGGCGCTCACCCGTTCGGCCAAGCGCAGCGCGACGATGCGCCCGATCTCGGTCAGTGCCGTGTCGAGTTCCGGCCCGGGTTCGTTGTGCAGGCGCAGTTCGAATTGCCGCAGGATCGACTCCTTGCCATGGCGGCGCACGCAGATCAGAAAGGGAAAGCCGAACCTGGCCTTGTAGGCGTCGTTCAGGCGGAGGAAGCGGTCGTAGTCCGCCTCGGACAGGCGATCGAGGCCGGCCGAGGCCTGCTCGGCAGTGGAATCGGCGGTCAGCGCGCCGGCGCGCGCGGCTTTGCCCGCCAGGTCGGGATGGCCCCGCACCAGCGCTAGGCGCCGTTCGGCATCGGCACCCGTGAGCGCGGCCTGAAACGCCGCAAGCAGGCTCGCCAGGCTGTCGAACGGCCTGCGATTCCAGACCGCCTCGGCCACCCAGGGCGCCTGCTCCACGATCCCGCCAAGTGCCGCCAGGAATTGCGCCTGGGACACGCGGTTCAGGTTATGGAGGTCGACCATGCGACTTAATCCGCCGGCCTGCCCGCGGCGATCCAGGCGGCGATCGCGGCGCGCTCGGCCGGGGTCATGTCGGTCAGGTTGCCTGGCGGCATGGCGTCGGAACGCAGCGCCGCCAACTCGATCAGGCGGGCGTAGCGGCGGATGTGCCCGGGCGTATCGAGCAGGATGCCCTGGGGGGCGGCGGCGATCCCCGGCCAGCCCGGGGTCTCGCCATGGCACATGCTGCAGCGGGTAATGACGATCTCCTCCACCTGGGCGAAACGGACCGCCCCGGCCGCCGGCATCTCGCCGAGGGCCGTACGCGGGCCCGCGGCCGACAGCCACGCGATCACGGCGATCCCGGCGGCGGCGACCGCCCAGGTCCACCAGGGGCTGCCCTTGCCGGCGTGGCGGCTGTTGAAGAAATGCCGGATCACCGGACCCAGGACCAGCACGATGGCGACGATCAGCCAGTTGAACCGCGTGGCGTAGAGCAGCGGGTAATGGTTGGCGATCATCATGAAGACGACCGGCAGGGTCAGGTAGTTGTTGTGGACCGAGCGCTGCTTGGCCGCGGCCCCCCAGGCCGGATCGGGCGAGCGGCCGGCCAGGAGCGCCGCCACGGTTTTCTTCTGGTTGGGGATGATGACCACGAACACGTTGGCGACCATCGCCGTGCCCACCAGCGCGCCGATTTGGACGAACGCACCGCGACCCGTGAAGACATGGGTGAAACCCCAGGCCAGGGCCACCAGGAAGGCGTAACCGACCAAGCTCAGCAATGTCTCGTTCCTGCCGAGCGGCGAGCGGCACAGCCCTTCGTAAGCGATCCAGCCCAGGGCCAACCCGCCCAGGCTGATCGCCGCGGCCGCGGCGGGCGACAGGTCCAGCACCGTCTTGTCGATCAGGTAGAGCTCGGCCCCCAGGTAATAGACCACCACCAGCAGCGCGAAGCCGCTGAGCCAGGTGGTGTAGGCCTCCCATTTGAACCAAGTCAGCGAATCCGGCATCCGCGCCGGCGCGACCAGGTATTTGACCATGCTGTAAAAGCCGCCGCCATGCACCTGCCAGGCCTCGCCCTGCGCGCCGGGCGGCAGGTTGGGGCGCGGGCGCAGGCTGAGATCGAGATGGATGAAGTAGAAGGAGCTGCCGATCCAGGCGATCCCGGCCACGACGTGCAGCCAGCGGATCATGACGCTCAGCCACTCCGTCAGCACCGGATCCATGCGCCCAAGCTCCCCGGTGCCTTCTTAGCGCAGCATGGCCCGGCCCACAAAACAGTTCGGGCGGGTCCCGAAGGACCCGCCCGACTGTTGGAAGCGCTACGTGCGCTGCTCTGCGAAAGCTTACGACCGGCGGCGACGGGCCGCGAGGCCCAGGCCCAGCAGGCCGGCGCCCAACAGGCCGAGCGTCATCGGCTCGGGCACCGACTGCAGCGTCACGGTGACGACCATGTCGTTGTAGTCGTTGTCGTTGTTTCCGCCGCCGTCATCGAAGAAGAAGGCGAACACGTTGCCGTTCCGGTAGATGGCCATGTCGAGGCCGTTCGCGCAGTCGTTGTCGGTGCTGACGCAGGTGTTGTTGGAGCTCTCGTTCCGGAAATAGAACGCGAAGTCGGTGATTTGAACATTGTCAGGGTTCGAGAAGACCACGGTATCGCCGACGTTGTTGAGCAGCGTGCTCAGCACCGGCACCAGCGTGCCGCCCGGAATGTTGGCGTTGAAGTCGTTGTCGTCCGTCACGCCGAACACGTTTGTGTCTGATGCCAGCTCGAGGCGCAGCGTCGCCTGGCCGCCATTGTTGAAGAACCCGTTGCCGCCACCGCCGGTGCCGAAGACTTCCGGCTGGCCGACCAGCGTCCAGGTGCCGTCGTTGATGCCCGCAGCGGCGAAGGCATTGCCGATGCACGTCGCGTTGCAGGCATCCATGCTGTTGCCGCTGCCCGGGGTCCCGATGATGGTGGCAGCAGCCGACGCCGCTCCAGTCATCCCGACCGTCAGGCCAACCGCTACGGTGAATCCGAGAAGAACACTACGAAGCGACATCTACCGTCTCCCTCATTTAATATATCTTGCTTCCGCCCGTCCAATCCTGCGTACCGCTGACGGGCACGATGCCTACAAAGGAGCAAGTGTCGTGCCAAGAAATTTTATCAAGTGATCTCAAATGGATAGATTTTGTTGGCCCTTTGCCTCGGACCGATTTGTAAACGGATTCTTTGGAAACTGTAAGCCAGGCCTTACAACACGGCCGTGACCGCCCGCCGAACCGGCGACTTGAAAGTTTGAAGCATATATTAACGCTCAGGCGAGGTGGTGCCGCCAATCCTGGGCTTACGTGTCCGTCACGCTTCCCGAGCCGGCCGCGCGTGACGCGGCTGGCGCGCTCCATCCCAGCGCCTTCCAGGCAGGCGTGCCTGCCGCGGATCCGTTCGGCCGGCGAGCCTTGGACATGCCTGCCCTTCGGGTGTCCCAAGCCGCTGCCCGGGTCACGCGTTGGCGACCCGCACAGCGGCGGCGGCAAGGCCGCGTGCGCGGAAGGCGAAAACGAAGCGGGCGGACCCGATGGGTCCGCCCGGCTGGATGGAACGCTATGTCCGCTGCCGAAACTAGGCGCGACGGCGGTTCGCCGCGAAACCGAGGCCGAGCAGGGCAAGGCCCATCAGGCCCAGCATGCCCGGGACGGGAACCTGCTGCAGCTCGGTGTCGCCGCTGTAAAGGCCGTTCTGCCCCAGCGCGATGTTCAGGAAAATGCTGACCGAGAACGAGCCGTCCACCGGCGCCACGCCGCTCTGCGAGCCAGAGAAGGCGCCGGCGCCGAACGGCCCGAGGTCGCCGACATTGGTGCCGTTCGTCGAGAACAGCGCATCGTCCGTGTCGATGAAGACGTCGATGCTGGCCGTCGAGCCCAGGCCGCTCAGCGTGCCGCCCCACGTGACCAGGAACGGCAGGACGTCCGCGGGACTGGTGAAGCCGGTTTGCGAGAGCGCGATCTGAATCGTGCCCCCGGCAGGATTCGCCAAGTTGACCGAATTCAGGTCCATATGCGGATATGGACCCGCCAGCGCCGGGCCGGAAAGGCCGGTCGTTACGTTGACCGAGAAATTCCCGAGGGAACCGATGAACAACACGACGCCGTCGGCGTCGTTGTCGGTGATGGTTTGCGTAACGGCGCCAGACGTGAGCTTCAGCGTCAGCGGCCCCGCTTCGGCGACCGTGGCAAGCCCGGCAATGGCGGCGAGACCGATTGCGGCCGACAGCAGCTTGGTCTTCACGGGCATTCTTTGCTTCCCTACTAGGCTATCTCCGCCCGGCGCCATGCCAGGCGTCCACTCAAAACAAAGCAATGGCCATGCCACGCTAAAGATTCAACTTTTTCAAAATGTTATGATTTCCACAGCGGTGGAGAAGTTAGGAAGTGTAAATGAATTCCGAACAGACCTGTAAAGCGGGGCATACAACTCGTCCCAGGCCGAAACCTGGCCGATTCGGCAAGACCTTAGCCCGATCCGGCGCGCAACTTCTCGATCAGGCCGCGTGCGATTCCCGCCAGACGGTCGGCCATGGCTTCCACTTGGTCCAGCCTGGCTTCGGCCTGGTCGAGCCGCTGCTCGACCCTGGCGCCGTTCACGAGTTTTTCGGGGTCGTGTTCGCCCGGCGGTTCGGGGGCGGCGGCCACCGGCCGGAGGGGCGGCGCCGGCGGCGGGCCGTTCTCGGCCGGCACGCCGAGTTCGCGGGCCAGGTCCTGGGCGGTCTGGGTGACGAGCTTCGCGTCGATCGCGGTCAGCTGGTCCAGACAGCACGCCAGCAGCACCCGGCTGCACAGCCGGTTGATCTTGCGCGGCACGCCCGCCGCGTCGTGGAAGATTGCGGCGTGCGCATCGGCCGAAAAGCTCGGCTTGCCCGACCAGCCGACCTGGCGCAGGCGGTGCTCGATGTATTCCTTCGTCTCGGCTTCCGTCATGGGCCCAAGATGGCACGATGCCGTCACGCGCTGGCGCAACTGCTCCAGGTCGGGGCTCGACAGGATGTTGCGGAATTGCGGCTGGCCGACCAGGAAGCTCTGCAGCAGCGGCCGGCTGTCGAGCTGGAAGTTCGACAGCATCCGCAGTTCCTCGATCGCCTCGAAGCTCAGGTTCTGGCACTCGTCGACCACCAGCACCGACCGCTTGCCGCGCCTGCGCGTGTCGATCAGGAACTGCTCGAGCTGGCGCAGCACGGCGGCCTTCTGCCAGTTCGTCACGTTGATGCCGAACGCCGACGCGACCGCCTGGATCATGTCGTCGCCGCGCAGGCTGGTGGTCACGATCTGGGCGGCGACGTACTTGTCGCGGGCGAGATGGTCGAGCAGGTACTGGATGATCGTCGTCTTGCCGGCGCCGATCTCGCCGGTGATCGCGACGAAGCCGGCGCCCTC
>CAYMTM010000074.1:14245-19548 GCA_964393375.1 uncultured Rhodospirillaceae bacterium | reverse complement strand
CAACGTGCTGATCTACTTCGACCAGCCGACCAAGACCAAGGTGCTGGAGCGGATGGGCCGCATCCTGGCGCCGGACGGGTTCCTCTATCTCGGCGGCGCGGAAACGGTGATCGGCGTGACCGAACGCTTCCAGCCGCTGCAGGGCTATCGCGGCGTCTATTGCCTGGCGCACCAGGCCGGCACCCAGCCGGTGACGATGACGCAGATCGCCGTCTAGTAGTCCCGGCGAGCCCGCCAAGTATTCGCGCAAGAAAAGCGCCGGCGGTTCCGCCGGCGCTTTCGTCGATCAGGGAAGGTCCCGGGGTCAGCCCGCGGCGCGGGCGCGCGCCGGCTGCTGGGCGTCGCTCTCGCTCGGCGGGTCGCGCAGCACATAGCCGCGACCCCACACCGTCTCGATGTAGTTCTCGCCGCCCGTCGCCACGGTCAGCTTCTTGCGCAACTTGCAGACGAACACGTCGATGATCTTCAGCTCCGGCTCGTCCATGCCGCCATAGAGATGGTTCAAGAACATCTCCTTGGTCAGCGTCATGCCCTTGCGCAGGCTCAAGAGCTCGAGAATGCCGTATTCCTTCCCGGTGAGGTGCAAGGGCTGGTTGTTGACCTCGACCGTGCGCGTGTCCAGGTTCACCACCAGGCGTCCGGTGCGGACCACCGAGTCCGAATGGCCCTTCGAGCGGCGCACGATCGCCTGGATGCGGGCGATCAGCTCGCGCTTGTGGAACGGCTTGGTCATGTAGTCGTCGGCGCCCACGCCAAGACCCTTGACCTTGGCGTCGAGCTCGGAAAGGCCCGACAGGATGAGGATCGGCGTCTTGACGCGCGCCTGCCTGAGCCGGCGCAACACTTCGTAGCCGTCGATGTCCGGCAGCATCAGGTCGAGTACGATGATGTCGTAGTCGTAGAGCTTGCCGATTTCCAATCCGTCCTCGCCCATGTCGGCGAGATCGACGACATAGCCTTCGGACTTCAGCATCATCTCGATGCTCTTCGCAGTCGAACTATCGTCTTCAACAAGGAGGATACGCATGTGGTTGCTCCCTGACCATTAACGTTAATCTATCTTAATGCGGTTCGGGAATCAAGGATATTTTACCTTGACACCGAAGAAAAATTGCTCCGGTCAAGAAATATTCCAGAACTAGGTAAGACTTGCCGGGTTGGAGCAGTGATCCTGGCGGGCCGAATTGCTGCCTCGTCCTGGGCCACGTCCGGCAACAAAGGGAAGAGCGGAAAGAAAATCGGCAGAATTACAGACGCTTAACCTGCAAGTTGATGTTCATGGATCGTTAAACACCCTGGGCGACACTGCGCTTTGCCCCGAATGGGCGCCTAGCGTCGCCGGCTTGGATGCCGTCGGCGACCGGACGAGGTCTGCGTTGGCACAGCAAGCACTGGCAAATCTGCTCGCCGATATCGACCGTATTCCCGCGCACCGGTACTTCGGCCGCGTGACCGGCGTGCTTGGCATGCTCGTCGAAATAGGCGGGGTGCAGCGCGTGCTGTCGATCGGCGACCGCTGCAGCGTGCTGACGCGCGACCAGCGCGCGGTGCCGTGCGAGGTCGTAGGCTTCCGCGCCGACCGCGTGCTGCTGATGCCCTTCACGACGCTGGACGGCGTGGGGCTCGGCTGCAAGGTCGACGTGCTCGGCCACGAGCCGGTGATCTATCCCGACGTGTCCTGGCTCGGCCGCGTCGTCAACGCGATGGGCGAGCCCGTGGACGGCAAGGGGCCGCTCAAGCCCGGCACCGTCGCCTATCGCCTGCGCGCACAGCCGCCGCCGGCGCACACCCGCCAGCGCATCGGCGAGAAGATCGATCTCGGCGTGCGCGGGCTCAACACCTTCCTGACGATGTGCCGCGGCCAGCGCGCCGGCATCTTCGCCGGCTCCGGCATCGGCAAATCGATTCTGCTGTCGATGCTCGCGCGCTACACTGCCTCGGACGTGAACGTAATCGGGCTGATCGGCGAGCGCGGGCGCGAGGTGCAGGAGTTCCTTGAGGACGACCTCGGCGCCGAGGGCCGCGCGCGCAGTGTGGTGGTGGTGGCGACCTCCGACGAATCGCCGCTGATGCGCCGCCAGGCCGCCTACATGACGCTGACGCTGGCCGAGTATTTCCGCGACCTCGACCGCAACGTGCTGTGCATGATGGACAGCGTCACGCGCTTCGCCATGGCGCAGCGCGAGATCGGGCTTTCCGCCGGCGAGCCGCCCACAAGCAAGGGCTACACGCCCACCGTCTTCGCCGAACTGCCGCGGCTGCTCGAACGCGCCGGTCCCGGCGCCGGCGCCGGCAGCATCACCGGCCTGTTCACCGTGCTGGTCGAGGGCGACGACATGAACGAACCGATCGCGGACGCCGTGCGCGGCATTCTCGACGGCCATATCGTGCTGGACCGCGCGATCGCCGAGCGCGGGCGCTATCCCGCCGTCAACGTCCTGCGCAGCATCTCGCGCGTCATGCCGAACTGCAACACGGCCGAGGAGAACGCGCTGGTGCGCAAGGCCCGCCAGCTGATGCAGGCCTACGACGACATGGCGGAGCTGATCCGCATCGGCGCCTATCGCCAGGGCAGCGACCCGATGGTCGACGAGGCGATCGCGCTGCAGCCGAAGCTTGAAGCGTTCCTGAACCAGGATCGCGCCGAACGAGAATCGCTTTCGGGGGGCTACGCTAAATTGGCCGAAATCCTCGGAGGTGTCCCATGAAGGGCATCGCGGCCATGGTGCGGGTCCACAAGTGGAAGCTGGAGGAGCGCAGTCGCGTCCTTCAGGAACTGGAGCGTCTGCGCCAGAAGCTGCAACAGGCGGCGGCCCAGCTCGAGGCGGAGCTGGTCGCCGAGCAGCACCAGGCGCGCGGCGGCGGCCCCGCCGCGTTCACCTATGGCGGCTACGCGCAGGCGGTGATCCAGCGGCGCGAACACATCGCCAAGTCGCTGGCGGAAGTGGCGGCCGAGACCGAGCAGGCGCGCAAGGAAGTCGCCGCGGCGTTCCAGGAGCTGAAGAAGTACGAGCTGGCGCTCGCCAATCGCGAGAAGCAGAAGAAGACCAAGGAAGACAAGGCCGAGCGGACCACGCTGGACGAGCTCGGCATCGAGGCGCACCGGCGCAAGACCGGCCAGGGCTGAGGCCGGGGCGCCGACGGCTCACGCCGTCACCCCGTGCTGAGCGGGGTGGGCGATATCGTGCAGGGGGTCGATCGGGAAACGGGCGGTCGCCTGGAAGGCGATTGAGCCCACGAAGCCTCCTTCGGCTGCGGCCGATTGCACGACCGCGTCGATGTCCCGGCGCGCCTGATCGGGCAAGGCCTCGCGCGTGCGCAGGATCAGGTCAACCCGCTGCGGCCGCGCCAACCCGTCGATCTGCAACGGGCCCAGGCGCGTCAGTTCGGTCTCCACCACGAAGCGCGTGGTCGGCTCGCCCTGGCCCTTGCGGGCGCGCTGCTGGCGGAAGAACAGGCGCACCGGCGTGATCGGCCCGTCGGGCTGCCGCACCGGCAGGAAGAAGGCCCGCCAGTCGCCGCCCGGCTCGGTCGCCAGCCGGTTCAAGGTGGCGAGCTCGTCGCTGAGCCTCGCCAGCATCGCGCCGCGACCCGAGCGCTCCAGCGCGCGCACCGCCCGCTCGCCCATCAGCGTCGACACATCGCCGCCACGCAGCGCCGCTATCAGGAACAGCAGGCCCGCCGCCAGGCGCTCGCCGGGCAGCGCCACCGCGCGGCCCTGCGCCTGCTGCGCGGCCTGGGGGTCGCTGGCGGCAAGCGCGTCCAGCGTGCGGCGCAATGTCTCCCAGTCATGCGCCAGGGTCGCGGCGTCGGCCGGTTTGGCGGCTTCTTCCGCGCCGCGCATCCCCGGCGTCGGCGCGGTGGCAGCTGCGGGGGCGACCGGCGGACGCGCGAGCAGGGCGAGCTGGATCGGCAGGCCGGGCTCCAGCGGCCCGCCGGCCGGGATGGTCAGCAGGCCGAATCCGGCATTGACGGCCAGCAGCCCGCCGGTGGTCCGGCCGACCACGCCCGCCGTCACGACCGGATGCCCCTCGCCGTCGACCGTCATCGTACCGGGCGGCGGCGCGCCCGCGGCGGTCGCGCCGATCGACACGACGCGGGCGTCGAAGGTTGCCCCGATCGCGGCGCGTGCGTAGCCCGTCGCCGCGGCGCTGGCGCCGGCCGTCGGAGCGTCGCCGCGCTGGACCAGGGTCGCGGTCACGATCCGGCCGGCGGCCAGCGGCGCGTCGCTTTCGCCGGGGCGTCCCAGCAATTCGATCTGCAGGCGCTGGCCGGGCTGCAGGGTTCCTGCGGTCCGCACGGTCAGCACGCCGAAGCCGGCATTGACCGTGGCCAGGCCGGCATCGCTGCTGGCGGTCACGACGGCGGTCACGATCGGCTGGCCCTGGGGGCCGGGCTTGATCGTGCCCGGGCTTGCGCCACCGTCGCCGGCATTGGCCGGCAGTAGCACCCGCGCGTCGAGCGCGGTGCCGATCGGCGCGCGCGCGAAGGCGCCGACGACGGGGTTCGTCCCGGCCGGCGGCGCATCGCCGCGCTGGACCAGCGTGACGGTCGCCGGTCTGGCGTCCGGCGATGGCGGCGGTGCGCTCGGCGGAGGCGCGCTCGGGCGTCCAATCAATTCGAGCTCGAGCCGCGACCCTGGCGCGATATCGCCGGCGGCCGGCATGGTCAGCAGCCCGAAGCCGGCATTCACCACGATGGATCCCGCGCCGGTCCGGCCGACCACGGTTGCGGTCACCACGGGATGGCCGTCCGCATTGATGCCCATCGCACCGGCATTGGCGGCTGCGTTGTTTGGCGCGGCGACCGACAGGACGCGGGCGTCGAACGTGGCCCCGACCGCGGCGCGCGCGTAGCCGGCCGCGACGACGCCGGTGCCCGCCGGCGGCGCCTCGGCGCGCTGGACCAGAGTCGTCGTCACCACCTGTCCGGGCGTCAGCGCAGTCTGCGGCGTGCCGGGACGGCCGAGCAGTTCGACCTGCAGGCGCTGGCCGGCCTGGACGTTCGCCGCGGCCGGCATGGTCAAAAGGCCGAACCCGGCGTTGACCGCCAGCAGGCCCGCGCCGGTGCGGCCGGTGGCGGTCGCTGTTACCACCGGGTTGCCGCTCGCATTGACCGTGATCGTGCCGGTGGCGGCGCCGTCGTCGGCGGCGTTCGCAATCGACAGGATGCGCACGTCGAAGGTCGCGCCGACCGGCGCCCGAGCGACGCGGGAAGCCACGCCGCTGGCGGCGGCAAGCGGGGCGTCGCCGCGCTCCACCAGCGTTGCGGTCACGACCGCACCGCCGCCCTGCGCTTCGGGC
>CAYMTM010000074.1:0-14235 GCA_964393375.1 uncultured Rhodospirillaceae bacterium | reverse complement strand
GCCACCACGGGCGCAGGCGAGTCATACTTTTTCGACGCCGGCGCGGCCCAGCAGTTCGAACGCCACGCGCTGGCCGGGTTCAAGCTCGCCGCCCAGCGGCACGGTCAACAGGCCAAACCCGGCGTCGACCGCCAGCAGGCCCGTGCTGGTGCGGCCGACCACGGTCGCGGTAACGACCGGATTGCCGTTCGCGTTGATCTCCATGCTTCCCGCAGTGCCGGCGGTGGTCGCATTGCCGACCGACACCACGCGGGTGTCGAAGGACGCCCCGATCGGCGCGCGCGCGTAGCTGGCGGCAGGACCGTTGGCGCCTGCGGTCGCTGCCTCGCCGCGCTGGGCCAGCGTAGCGGTCACGATCTGCCCCGGCGTCGCGGCATGGAGGGTGGTCCGCGGCGGCGGCGCGATCTCCGCCGCGCTGGAGCTGCCGTCGGAAGGCGGCGCCGTCGTCTGCGCGGCGGATCCCGCCGTGACGCCGCCCGGCATTCCGCCGTCGGGCAGCCGCAGCACGACCAGCCGCGCCGTGGCGCCTTCGGCCTGTTCGGGCAGGTAGAGCGCGAGCTGGCTGCCGACCGGTGCCGCAATCGGACCGCGCAGCACCACCGTGCCTTCCGGCGTCCGCAGCAGCGCGTTGCCGTTGGAGTCCTGCGCCACCAAGGTGCCGGTGATCGGCGAGCCGACCGGGCGGTTGCGCAGCGTATTGGGCAGGTTGACGACGATCGCGGTAAGCGCCTGGACCGCGGTCGGGATGACGGTCGGCGCGCTGGGGTTCGGCGTCGCGCCTGCGCCGACTGCGCCCTGGGCGCCCGTCGTCGCGGTCGGCGTGGGCGCTGGAGGCAGCGGGGGCGGGACCGGGCCGACCGTGGTCATGGCGCTAGGACGTTTCGGCGATCAGCCGCTTGGCGACGGCCTCGACGTCCTGCGCCGCTTCGCTGTTGGGGTAGCGGGTCAGCAGCGGGGTCTGATGCCGGATTGTCTCGCGCACCTTCTGGTCGCGGCGCACGATGCCGTAAAGGGGCGGCTCGATCTTCAAGAACCCCTTGCAGGCCTTGAGCAGCGTGCCGTAGGTGCGCTCGCCGTCGCGCTTGGTGGCGGCCAGGTTGACCACGACGCCGAGCCTCGCCCCGGGCGATTCCTGGTTCGTGACCTTGATGAAGGCATAGGCGTCGGTCAGCGCCGTCGGCTCGTCGGTCGTGACGACCAGGGTCGTGCCGGCCACCGAGGCCAGGTAGCGCACCGGGCGCTCCAGCCCGGCACCCAGGTCGACGATGGTGCGGTCGTATCGCCGCGCAAGGGCGGTCAGCTCCTCGCCCAGCGCGCTCAGGCGCTGCTGGGGCAGGTTGGCCAGCCCGCCGCTGCCCGACCGGCCGGCGATGATGTCGAAGCCGCCGTCGGCGAACGGCGTCGCGACCTGGCCGAGCGTGGCCTGGCCCGACAGGACCGCGCCCAGGTCGCGCGTCGGCGTCAGGCCGAGCTGGATGTCGACATTGGCGAGGCCCAGATCGCCGTCGAACAGCAAGGTGCGCTGCCCGGCGCGCGCGAGCGCGTGTGCCAGCGTGATCGAGAACCAGGTCTTGCCGACCCCGCCCTTGCCGGAGGCAACCGCGACGACGCGGCGCGACGGCAGGGGAGTGGGCGAGCTGTGGACGGTGAGTTCGACCGGTGTGCTCATGATGCCGCCGCTTGTTTGGTGGAGGAGCGGAGGGAGAGATCGGACATGCCGCGCACCGCCCAAGGTAGCAGCAGGCGCGCGAGCGCGATGGGATTGATCGGGCTCAGGCCCTCGGCGATCTGTGGCGTGACGCTGGCCTCGGCGAAGGCGAGGCGCCCGGCCTGCGCTGCCGACAGCAGCCCCCCCAGCCGGCGTGCCAGATCGACGCGGGTGGCAATCAGGCGGCCGGCGCCGATCGCGGAAAACGCCTCGGCGATCTCGGCGCTCTCGGCGACGTCGCCGCCGGCGGGCATCAGCAGCACCGGTTCGGCATGCACGGCCTCGGCCGCCGCCGCCAGTGCTGCGGTTTGCGCCCCGTCGAAGGGGTTGACGCCGGCGCTGTCGATCAGCACGGCGCAGTCCCCGGCGCCACGTACCGCTTGGCCGAGCTCGTCGGCATCGGCGGCCTGGACCAGGTCGACCTTCAGGACCCGCGCGAAGGCGGCGAGTTGCTCGACCGCCCCGGCGCGCTGGCTATCCATGGTGACGAGCATCACCGGCTTGCGTGCCATCACCGCGCGGGCCGCCAGCTTCGCCACGGTCACGGTCTTGCCGACCGCGGGCGGGCCGACCAGCATGACCGGCCGCCCGCCGCGCCGCGCGGGTTCGGGCAGGGACATGGGGGTGAAGGCGAACACCGTGTCCAGCGCGGCGGCAAGCGAAATTATCGGGTCGGTGGTGCGCACCTGCGCCTTGGCGGCGCCGGCAAGCAGGCGGTCCGCCAGCGCGCCCGGGACGCCGTGGCGGGCCAGCGATTCGCCCAGACGCTCGACCGTGTCGCTGCCGGCGACGGCCCTGGACGGCGGGGGCGGCTCGGCCGGCGGCTCGATCGCGGCGGTGACGCGCACGCCCTTGCCCTTGTCGCCGGACTGGCTCGACACGATGATCGCGTCCGGCCCCAGCGCCTCGCGTACCAAGCGCATCGCCTCGGGCATCGAGGCGGCGGTGAAGGTCTTCAGCCGCATGGGCCGACCCTATAGCAGATCGGCGGCCGCGCCGCGGTCGAATCGGCGCGCCAGGCGGACGGTTGGCCGATTCGCGCCATGCTCAGACCTGCGCCATCGTCTTGATCTTGGCCTTGGGGTGGATCTCGTTCTGCGACATGACCACCGTCGCGGGGCGGAATCGCTCGATGATCGAGCGCACATAGGGGCGCACGGCGGGACTGGTCAGCAGCACCGGGATCTCACCCAGCATCGCCTGCCGTTCGAACACCTGGCGGACCGTGGTGATGAACTTCTGAAGCTTGCTCGGAGCCATCGAGAGCTGGCGGTCGTCGCCGGTGCCGGTGATCGATTCGGCGAAGGCCTGCTCCCACTCCGGCGACAGCGTGACCAGCGGGATGTACCCCTCGCGGCCGGCATTGGCCTCGCTGATCTGGCGCGCCAGGCGGGCGCGCACGTGCTCGGTGATCTGGCCGACGTTGCGCGTGGCGGCGCAGGCCTCCGACACGCCCTCGAGGATGGTCGGCAGGTCGCGGATCGACACGCGCTCGGCGAGCAGGTTCTGCAGCACGCGCTGGATGCCGCCGACGGTGATCTGGGTCGGGATCACGTCGGCGATCAGCTTCTGGTGCTCCTTGTCCAGCTCGTTCAAGAGCTTCTGCGTCTCGGTGTAGGACAGCATCTCGGCCATGTTGTCCTTCACGATCTCCGTGAGGTGCGTGGTGATCACCGTGGCCGGGTCGACCACCGTGAAGCCGCGGAACATCGCCTCCTCGCGCAGCGATTCGTTGATCCACATCGCCGGCAGGCCGAAGGTGGGCTCGGTGGTCGCCTCGCCCGACAGGTCGATCGGCTGGCCGCGCGGGTCCATCACCAGCAGCATCCCGGGGCGCAGATCGCCGCGGCCGTTCTCGATCTCCTTGATGCGGATCACGTAGGTGTTGGCGCCGAGCTGCAGGTTGTCCTGGATGCGCACCGCCGGCATCACGAAGCCCATCTCGCCGGCAAGCTGGCGGCGCAGCGCCTTGATCTGGTCGGTGAGGCGCCGCTCCTTGTCGTTGTTGATAAGGGACAGCAGGCCGTAGCCGAGTTCGAGACGCACCGTGTCGATCTGCAGCGACTGCGAGATCGGCTGCTCGGCCACCGGGGCGGCCTGGGCCTCGGCGAGCGCGCGGGCGGCGCGCTCGGCCTCGGCCTGCGCGGCCTGGCGGGTCAGCGCCCAGGCAATGTAGCCGGCGGTCGCGGCCAGCAGCAGGAACGGGAAGGCAGGCACGCCGGGTACGACCGCCAGCGCCACCAGCAGCACCGCGACCAGCCCCAGCGCGCGCGGATAGCCGCCGAGCTGGGCGAACAGCGCCTTGTCGGTCGAGCCGGCCGCGCCGGACTTGGTGACCAGCATGCCGGCCGCGGTCGACACGATCAGCGCGGGGATCTGGGTCACCAGACCGTCGCCGACGGTCAGCACGGTGTAGGTGTGCGTCGCCTGGGCGATACCCAGGCCTTTCTGGCCGACGCCGATCAGGATGCCGGCGATGATGTTGATGAAGACGATCAGCAATCCGGCAATGGCGTCGCCGCGCACAAACTTCGATGCGCCATCCATGGCGCCGAAGAAGGTGCTCTCGTCCTCGAGGTTGCGCCGGCGTTGGCGCGCCTCGGCCTCGTTGATCAGCCCCGCCGACAGGTCGGCGTCGATCGCCATCTGCTTGCCGGGCATGGCGTCCAGGCTGAACCGCGCGGAAACCTCGGCGATGCGGCCCGAACCCTTGGTGATGACGATGAAGTTGACGATCACCAGGATGCCGAAGACGATCAGCCCGATGACGAAATTGCCGCCCATCACGAAGTGGCCGAACGACTCGATCACGCGGCCGGCGGCGGCGGTACCTTCGTGGCCGTTCGACAGGATCAACCGCGTCGACGCCAAGTTCAGCGACAGCCTGAGCATCGTGGTGATCAGCAGCACGGTCGGGAACGAGCTGAAATCCAGGGGTCGCTGGATGAACAGCACCACCATCAGCACCAGCACCGACACCGTGATCGACAGCGCCAGCGAGATGTCGAGCAGCCAGGTCGGCATCGGCAGGATGAGCACGACCAGGATGGCGACGACGCCCAGCGCCAGCCCGACGTCCGAGCGGCGAAGCTGCTCCAGGAACCAGGCCGGGCTCAGGCCGAGGCCTGGCGGGGCGGCGCCCGCTGCGCCGCCGCCCGCGGCCGGCTGGCCGGACGGCGTGGTGAGGTCGGTCACGAGGCGCTCGCTTCAGCCCGTTCGGCCGGCGCGCCGCCCGTCTCCTCGTTGTAAAGCTTCAGCTTGTTGCGCAGGGTTCGGATCGAGATGCCCAGGATATTGGCGGCGTGCGTGCGGTTGCCCAGGCAATGCTGCAGCGTGTCGAGAATCAGGCGCCGCTCGACCTCGGCCACGGTCATGCCGACCAGTTCGCCGGTGCGCGGGGCTCCGCCGGCGGCGGCGGACGCCGGCGGGGCGATCGAAGCCGTCGGACGCTGCTCGCCGCGCGCCCCTTCCTCGAGCGGCTGGTCGTTGAGCACGATCGCGTCCGGGCCGATCTCCGGCCCGCTGGCCATCAGCACCGCGCGGTGCATGGCGTTCTCGAGCTCGCGCACGTTGCCGCGCCACGGATGCGCCTTCAGCTTGGCCAGCGCCGCCGGCCCCAGCACGCGCGAGGGCAGGCCGTTGACCGCCGCGTATTTCTTGGCGAAGTGCGCGGCCAGAAGCTCGATGTCCTTCGGCCGGTCGCGCAGCGCCGGCAGGCGCAGGTTCACGACGTTCAAGCGGAAGAACAGGTCCTCGCGGAAACGGCCCTTGCGGACCTCGTCCTCCAGGTTCCTGTTCGAGGTGGCGATGATGCGGATATCGACCTTCACGGGCGCAGTGCCGCCCACGCGGTCGATCTCGCGCTCCTGGGTCGCGCGCAGAAGCTTGGCCTGCAGACGCAGGTCCATCTCGCTGATCTCGTCCAGCAGCAAGGTGCCGCCGTTGGCCTCCTCGAACTTGCCGATGCGCCGGGCGACGGCGCCGGTGAACGCGCCCTTCTCGTGGCCGAACAGCTCGGACTCCAGCAGGTTTTCCGGGATGGCGGCGCAGTTGACCGAGACGAACTTGTTGCGCGCGCGCTTGCTCTTGCGGTGGATGTGGCGGGCCAGCAGTTCCTTGCCGGTGCCGCTCTCGCCCGTGACCAGCACGCTGGCCTCGCTGGGCGCGACCTGCTCGACCAGCTTGATCGTCGCCTGCATCGCCGGATCCTGGAACAGGATGGCGTTGCTTTCCTGCGAGACCGCCTCGAGCACCGCGGCGATCAGCTCGGCGTCCGGCGGCAGCGGCAGGTACTCCTTGGCGCCGGCCTTGATGGCGCGCACGGCGGCGCCGGCGTCGTTGCCGACGCCGCAGGCGACCACCGGGATGCTGAAGCGCTCGGCGGTCAGGCTCGCGATCAGCTGGCCCACGTCCTGGGCAACATCGACCATCAGAAGGTCTGCGCCCTGGCCGGCGCGCAGCGCGGTCATCGCCTGGTCGATGTCGTCGACATGCGCGACCTTGGCGCCGCGCGACAGCGCGATGCGGCCGGCGGCGGTGATGTGTCCTTCGAGGGTTCCTACGATCAACAGGCGCATGATGGCGATCCAAGAGTCCTATGGGCCAAGGGTCCGTTGTTCCGAGTCGATGCCGGTCAGTCCGCGTAGTGCGGCCGGTCGGCCGGCGGCAGCGCGCTATTGAGCTGGAGTTCAAGCGTTTGCAGGCTTTCCTGGCGCGCGACCGAGACGGCGGCGAGGCGGCAGAGCTGGGCGATGCGCTCCTCGTCCTCGGCCGTGCGATCGAGCCGGGCGGCCAGCGGCAGCAGCACCAGATGCGCCAGCACAGCGCCGTAGAGCGTGGTGAGCAGCGCCAGCGCCATGCCGGGACCGATCTTCGATGGCGTATCCAGCACCCCCAGCATCTGCACCAATCCGACCAGGGTCCCGATCAGGCCCATGGCGGGCGCCACGTCGGCGGCGCGGCGCAGGATGCCGGCGGCCATCGCCAGGCGCTGGTTGCCGGCGCGGGTCTCGCGCTCGATCAGCGCCTCGATGCCGGCAACCGGCAGGCCGGCCGCGGCCAGGGCCAGGGCGCGACGCAGCTTGTCGTCGGCGTGGCGCAGATCGAGCGCGCGGCGCAGCGCCTGGGCGCCGCCGGCGCGCGCCTCGGCGGCAAGCTCCAGGATGTCGGACGCCACCTCGCCCGCGCTGTGCGTAGCGCGCAGAAGCGCGCGCGCCGCGGCGGCGACGCAATGGGCGATGTCGCTGGGCGCGTAGCCCGCGGCGGTGATCGCCGCGGTGCCGCCCAGCACGATCAGCATGGAGGGCACGTCGATGAACGCCGCCCCCGACCCGCTGGCTGCGATCGCGATGGCGAGCAGCGCCAGCGCGCCGCCGATTCCCATCAGCACGCTCAGGTCCACCTGCCCGGTCAGTCGCGCCAGCGCGACGAACCGGGATCGGCCGGGGGCAATGCGATCGTCTTCCCGCAGCATGGCCATGGTTCTCGTTCCTCTCCCGTTCAGCCGCGGTCGGATTTGATGATTTCGGTCATGGTCACGCCCAGGCGCTCGTCGACCACCACAACCTCGCCGCGGGCGACCAGGCGGTTGTTGACGTAGATGTCGATCGCCTCGCCGACCTTGCGGTCGAGCTCGACCACCGCGCCACGACCAAGCTTCAATAGCTGGCTTACCTGCATCGTCGCCCGGCCGAGCACGGCCGAGACCTGCACCGGCACGTCGTATACCGCCTCGAGCTGGCGGGTCGCGTTCTTGGCGGCCTCGTCGCCCGCGGGCGCCGCGCCGCCGGACGGATTGGCGCCTTGGCCGCCGCCGTCGCCCAATTCGTTCAGCTTGAGGTCCTCATCGGCCATGTCACTCTCCATCGGCAGGCTTGGAACCGGCGGAAGCGCGCGCCGGCGCGTCCCCCGGCGGCGTTTCGACAATGCGACGCACCACGGCGTCGATCTCGGCCCAGGCGCGGTCGCCGTTGCGTTCGGCGCCGCCGTCGGCCCATTCGATCGCGCAATCGCCCGGCGCCACCATCTCGTCGGCCACCAGCACGACCTTGCCGGCGAAGCCGGCGGCGCCGGCGGCGGCGGCGATGCGCTGCTGCAGCGCATCGAGGTTGCCGTCGTTCAAGCGTACCACCACCCGGGGCTCGTCCACCATGATGCGCAGGCTCTCGCGCACCAGCGATTCGACCTCCCCGGCGCCGTGGCGGCGCTGGTATTCCGGGAACAGCTTGTGCATCAGGCCGACGCACAGGGCGATCGCCTGGCGCTCGACTCGGTCCAGCGCGGCGGCGTGCGCCGCGCCCGCTGCGGCCAGGCGGTCGGCGATCGCGGCCAGCATGTCCGCCGCGCGCCGTTCGATCGAGGCCATCGCCTGCGCACGCCCGGCCTCCAGGCCGGCGGCCTCGGCGACATCGCGGGCGGCATTGAGCTCGTCGGCGCTGAAGGTGGGCTCCGGCGGCCTCTGGCCCAGATTCCGGGCGTCGTTGAAATCCAGGTCGAACTTGAAGCGATTGGCCATGACCGCACGCATTTCCTAGTACACCAGCTCGTCGTCGCCCTTGTTGTCGGCAAGCACGATCTCGCCCTTGGCCGACAGATCCTTGGCGGTCTGCACCATCAGCATCTGCGCTTCGTCGACATCGCGCAGGCGCACCGGCCCCATCGCCGCGATCTCCTCGCGCAGCATCTTGCCGGCGCGCTCGGACATGTTCGAGAAGAACAGGTCCTTGATCGGGTCGGCCGCGCCTTTGAGCGCGATCGCCAGCTTGTCTTTGGGCACCGCGCGCAGCAGCGTCTGCACGCCGCCCGGGTCCAGCTTCGCCAGGTCGTCGAAGGTGAACATCAGCGCCTTGATTCGCTCGGCCGAGTCGCGGTTGCGCTCTTCCAGCGCGGCGATGAATCGGCCCTCCGTGTTGCGGTCCAGGTTGTTGAAGATCTCCGCGATCATCTCGTGCGCGTCGCGGCGCGACGTGCGCGCAAGGTTGGTCATGAACTCGGTGCGCAGCGTGCGCTCGACGTCGTCCAGCACGTCCTTCTGCACCGCCTCCATGCGCAGCATGCGCATGATGACCTCGAGCGCGAAGGCCTCGGGCAGCACGGCCAGCACGCGCGCGGCGTGCTCGGGCTTGATCTTGGTCAGCACCACGCTGACGGTTTGGGGGTATTCGTTCTTCAGGTAGTTCGCCAGCACGACCTCGTTCACGTTGGCGAGCTTGTCCCACATGGTGCGCCCGGCGGGCCCGCGGATTTCCTCCATGATCATGTTGACGCGGTCGCCCGGCAGCACTTTGGCCAGCAGGCGCTCGGTCGAATCGTAGGTGCCGATCAGCGAGCCGGTGCTCGAGACCTGGCTGCCGAATTCGACGAACAGCTTCTCGACGATATCGGCGTTCACCTTGCCCAGATTGGCCATGGCCTGGGACAGCTCGCGGATCTCGTCGTCGCTCATCAGCGCGAACAGCTTGCTGGCGTGCTCCTCGCCGATCGCCAGCATCAGGACCGCGGCCTTTTCGGGTCCGGTCAGGGCCTTGAAATCGTCGCGCAGGCGGGCTGGCATGCTCAGGTACTCCCTCTACCCACCGGCTCTCAGCTTTCCTGGTACATCCAGTTGCGGACGATCGAGACCGCCTCCTCGGGGTGCTTGTCGACGATCTCGCCGATCTTCTTCAGCGAGGACGCCTTCACCCGGCCCTCGATGCTCGAGATGTCGATCATCGACTCGTCTTCTCCGCCGGCCGCGATCGGCTTGCCGTCCGGTCCGACCAGGGCGCCGCCCGGCCCGGCGATGGCGCCCGCGACGCCCGCGGGCCCGGCCAGGCGCCCGGCGATCCCGGGCGCGCCGGGCAGCGCGCCGGCGGGCGCGCCGCCGGCGCGGATCGCGTCGAACAGGCGGGCGAGCAGCGGGCGGACCACCAGCAGCAAGGCCAGCAGCCCCACCACGGAAAGGATGACCACTTCGCCGAGCCGCAGCAGTTCGGCATGCGTGAAACCCATCAACAGGCCGGCCGCCTCGTCGGCGCCCTTGGGCGAGACCTCGGCGAAGCGCATGTTGACCACCTCGACCGTGTCGCCGCGCTCGGCGTTGAAGCCCACGGCGGAGCGCACCAGCCGGGTCAGCTGCTCGATCTGCTCGGGCGCGCGGGGCGCGTAGGCGCCGTTTTCGTAGTTGCCGTCCACCAGCACCGCGACCGACAGCCGCTTCACCTGTCCGCCCTCGCGGACCTGGCTCTTGACGGTCTTGGAAATCTCGAAATTCGTCGTGCTGTCGGTGCGCTGGGTCTGCGAGCCGGTGGCGGGCGCACCGGCCTCGGCCTGGCCCTCCGGCAGGTTCGAGGTGACGCCCACCTGGTCGGTCGTCGACGCCTCGCGCGAGCGCGTGCTCTCCTCGGTCGTCTGGGTCGAGCGGGCCACCTGGCTGTCGGGGTCGAAGGTTTCGGTATTGATGGTGATGCGGTCGTAGTCGAACTGGGCCGAGACCTCGGCGCGCACCTTGCCGGGGCCGACCGAGCGTTCGATCAGTTCCTCCACCGCGCGCGCCAGGCGCGATTCGTAGGCCACGCGCATCTCCTCGGCGCTGGCGGTGGCGCCGGCACCGTCGGTGTCGCCGCCGCGCGCCAGCAGCGTGCCGCGGTCGTCGACGATCGAGATGCGCCCGGCCGACAGGCCGGGGACGGCCGAGGCGACCAGGTGCTGGATCGACTGGATCTGCGGGCGGTCCAGCCGCTGGCTGCCCTTCATGCGCAGGATGACCGAGGCGCTGGCGTCCTGACGGGTGCGGCTGAACAGGTCGCGCTGCGGCAGCACCAGGTGCACGCGCGCCGACTTGACCAGGGCCAGGGTCTTGATCGTGCGCGCGAGCTCCCCTTCGAGGGCGCGCAGGTGGTTGACGTTCTGGACGAAGTTGCTGGTGCCGAGCGACTGGGTGCGGTCGAAGATCTCGTAGCCGATCGACCCGCCCGCCGGCAGCCCGTCGGCGGCGAGGCTCATGCGCAGCTTCTGCACCTGGTCGGCCGGCACCATGATCTGGCCGCCTTCGCCTCGCACCTGGTAGGGCACGTTCATGCCCTGGAGCTTGGTGGCAATTTGGCTCGAATCACCGAGTTCCAGGTCGCTGTAGAGCAGCGCCATCGGCGGCGCGGAGAGGCGAACGGAGATGTAGACAAAGAACGCGACTAGGCCGAGCGTGGCCACGCCTAGGGTGGCCAATCGCCCCGGACCCAAATTCCGCAGCGTCTGCAGCAGGTTGTTCACAGTCGTTGCCCCGACCCATCAATGCCGGCGCGCCAAAGGGCTTGGCGCCGATCGATGGCATTTTATCGATCGGGGCGTGAATGAACCGTTAATCGCGGGAAAAAATTGCCGCGGGGCAGGAACTGCCTAGCGTCGTCCGTGGGCGGAAGATGGAAGGGGCGGGGCGGCTCAGTCGCTGCCCGCCGCCATGCGGTAGTCCTGCAGGCGCGTGGCGCGCAGGCCGCGCAGCCCGTGGCGGTCGATCAGCCGCTGCCAGGACAGGAATTCCTCGACGGAAAGCTTGTAGCGCGCGCAGGCCTCCTCAAGGCTGATCAGTCCGGAGCGCACCCCGGCCACAACCTCGGCCTTGCGCCGGATCACCCAGCGCTTGGTATCGGGCGGCGGGAGGTCGTGCATCGAGATCGGCCTGCCTTCAGGTCCGACCACGCCTGCCCCCGGTCCGATTCCGATCCTGTCCATCAACAAACCTCGGTCAAACGGCCGTCGCGCGGCCGTCTCGGAAGGTAGTCTCCCCGACTTTAGAAAGCTTTAAGCCGCGTGCTTAACCAAAGGTAAACGCGGCGACGGCTTGTTGTGGATTGATTTGCCATCGCCCCTTTTTCGACCGGCGCCGCTTGCGCCTTATGCCGCCTTAGCGCTTGATGCGGATCGTCTCTTCCAGCATCTCGTCGGCGGTCGTGATCACCTTGGTGTTCGCCGAGTAGGCGCGCTGGGTGATGATCATGTTGGTGAACTCCTCGGCGATGTCGGTGGTCGAGGCCTCGAGCGCCGAGGACACGACGTTGCCGGTACCGCCGGACAGCGGGATGTTCACCACCGGGTCGCCAGACAGTGCGCTGGTGGCGTAGGCGTTGCCGTCGCGCGGGTCCAGGCCGTTGACGTTCGGCCAGGTCGCGAGCGCGAGCTGGTAGATGTCCTGGGTCTGGCCGTTGTCGAACAGGGCGATCACCCGCCCGCTGTCGCTGACCGCCACGCCGCTCAAGGTGCCGGTCGGCACGCCGTCGCTGTTGACCGAGTTTATGGCGTTGAAGCCCGCATACTGGGTCACGCCCGAGGAGGACGTGCTCGCGCCGATATTGAGGTTGATGGTGGCGGGGCCGCCCGCACCGTTGGTGAAGGCGCTGGTGGAGATCGAGAGCGTGCCGCCGGCGGGGCTGGCCAGCGCGCCGGTGGTCGGCGAGAAGGTGATCGCGCCGGCGGCGATCGAGGTCGTCAGGTCGGCGTTGGGAGCCGAGGAGCTGACGGTCCAGGCGTTCGCCGCCGTCTTGGTGAAGGTCAGCCGCAGCACGTGGCTGGCGCCCAGTGCGTCGACGATCGTGGTGTCGACATTGTAGGTGCCGCTGACGGCGGTGTTGGCGTCGAGGTTCGCCGAGACGTCGAGGTTCGCGGTCGGCAGCGCGGAGATGCTGAGATTACCCACGGTCACGGTGGTGAGCTGAGACAGGTTGTTGCCGACCGGCTGGCCGGTAACCGGGTCGATCGCCCAGCCCTGCAGGTAAAGCCCGGCGGCGTTGACCAGGTTGCCGTTAGCGTCCTTGGTGAACGAGCCGGCCCGCGTGTAGAGGATTTCGGAACCGGCGGTCGCGGTAGGACTGTCGCGCACGACGAACATGCCGTTGCCGGACACCGCCAGATCGGTGACGGACGACGTCGCCTGCAGCACGCCCTGGCGCTCGATCATGGTGAAGGGTGCGGAGCGCACGCCGCCCGGCGCGTAGCGCGTCGGCGTGATCTCCGTGACCAGGGTGGCAAAGCGCGCGTGCGTGGTCTTGTAGCCGACCGTGTTCACGTTGCTGAGGTTGTCCGAGATCATGCCCAGCGCCTGGCTCTGCGCCTGCAGGCCGGTGATGCTGGAAACCATTGCGCCATAGATGCTCATAGCCCACGCTCCTTGCGTCGAATGCCTGTGCCGGACGGCCGTTCGGCCGTCCTAGTTGATCACCGCGGTCACCTGGTCGACCGGCACCTTGACGGCGCCCATCGCCAGCACCGCGCCGGTGCTGCCGCTCTCCACGCCGCTGACCTTGCCGATCGCGGTCGTCGTCACGTCGATCTGCGCGCCGGCCCGGTCCAGCGCCACGACGGTCAGCGTGTAGGCGCCGTCCGGCTGCTGGATGCCGCTCTTGGACTTGCCGTCCCAGGTGTATTCGTGCCGGCCGGCGGTGGTGTCGCCGGTGCCGCTGTAGACCACCCGGCCGCTCGCATCCTGGATGCTGTAGGCGACCTGCGCCGCGGTCTTGGGCAGGGAATAGGCGAAGGTGCCGCTGCCGCCCGACAGCGGGAATTCGTCGGTCTTGGCCTCGATCGTCTTGCCCATGAGGCTCAGCGCGCCGACCATCTGGTTCGACTTCTGCAGCGCCAGAAGCTGCTCCAGGTTCTTGTTGGTGTTGATCTGCTGCTCGACGCCGGCGAAAGCGACCAGCTGTTGCGTGAATTGCGCCGAATCCATGGGCGACAGCGGGTCCTGGTTCTTGAGCTGCGTGGTCAGCAGGGTCAGGAACTGGTCGAAGTTCTCTGCCAGCTTGCTCATCGACTTGGTGGTGGCGGTAGCGGTGGTCGATGTCGCGGTCGCGCTGTCGATCGTGGCCATGGCTCAATTCCTCAGACGTGCAGGTCGACGCGGCCATTGGCCGCGCCCAGAAGCGCGGGTGGCGCGATCGCATCGCCGTCCTCCGCGGCGATGTCCTCCCCGGCGGGCGCGCCCGCCGGGCGCGCGTCGGCCGCCTGGCCGTTGGCGCCGTTCTCGCCGCGCAGGCCGAAGCTCAGCGCGCCGGAATCGGTGCGCAGGCCCGCGTCCTGCAGCGCCCGCTCGAGGCCGCGCGCATCGCGCTGCAAGAGCTCGAGTGTCTCGGGCTTGTCCGCCCGCACCTGTGCAGTCACCTGACCGTCCGCCCCGACGTCCAGGCGGACGTCGATGCGGCCGAGCTCCTCCGGCCGCAGGCGGATCGTCACCTGGTCCTTGCCGGCGGCAATCGCCTTGTTCGATTGCAGCGATTCGGAGCCGCCGCGCAGGATGGCGGCATTGCCGGCCTTGAGGCACAGGGCGGCGGCGTCGGCGGTGACGTTGGGACGCGATTCATAGATGATGCCGATAACGCCGAGCGGCACGCGCATCTGCCCTACGCGGATGCCGCTCGGGCGGTAGCGCAGATCCGTGATCTCGCCGACGGGATCCGGCAATGCGGCGACTTCGCGCACGCCGTCCGCCATCGCCCTAATGCGACTTTCATTGAGCGTCAGGCGATCGCCAATCCGCCAGGTGTCGCGCACGAACGCCGACT
>CAYMTM010000073.1:0-19638 GCA_964393375.1 uncultured Rhodospirillaceae bacterium | reverse complement strand
TGATGGTCGACGCGCGGACGTCGAGTGCGCCGCGGAAGATGTAGGGAAAGCCGAGAACGTTGTTGATCTGGTTGGGATAGTCCGACCGGCCGGTGGCGATGATGGCGTCGTCGCGCGCGGCCTTCACTTCTTCCGGCGTGATCTCGGGGTCGGGGTTGGCCATGGCGAAGACGATCGGCCGGCTTGCCATCGACTTCACCATCGCCCGCGACACGACGTCCTTGGCCGAAAGCCCGAAGAACACGTCGGCGCCCTCGATCGCCTCGGCCAGCGTGCGCGCCTTGGTCTGGACCGCATGGGCCGATTTCCACTGGTTCATGCCCTTGGTGCGGCCCTGGTAGATGACGCCCTGGCTGTCGCACAGGATCGCGTGGTCGTGCGGCAGGCCGAGGGCCTTCAGCAGTTCGACGCAGGCGATCGAGGCGGCGCCGGCGCCGTTGATCACCAGCTTGATGTCGCGGATGTCGCGCCCGGTCAGGTCCAGCGCATTCAGCAAGCCGGCGGTCGCGATGATCGCCGTGCCGTGCTGGTCGTCGTGGAACACCGGAATGTCCATGATCTCGCGCAGGCGCTGCTCGATGATGAAGCACTCGGGGGCCTTGATGTCCTCCAGGTTGATGCCGCCCCAGGTCTTGCCGAGGAACCGCACGCAGTTGACGAACTCGTCCACGTCGCGCGTGTCGACCTCCAGGTCGATGCCGTCGATGTCGGCGAAGCGCTTGAAGAGGACCGACTTGCCTTCCATCACCGGCTTGGCGGCGAGCGCGCCCAGGTCGCCCAGCCCCAAGACTGCGGTGCCGTTCGAGATGACGGCGACGATGTTGCCTTTCGCGGTGAAGTCGTAGGCGCTGTCGGGCTCCTGCTGGATGCGCAGGCACGGCACCGCCACGCCCGGCGAGTAGGCGAGGCTCAAATCGCGCTGGGTGGTGAGCGGCTTGGTCGCGGTGATCGCCAGCTTGCCCGGGCGGCCGCTGGAATGCAGCAGCAGCGCCTCCTCGTCGCTGATATGGATTCGGCGATCCTCGATCACGGCGGCGTCCCCCTTCCCGGTACCTGGGCTATTGATTGGCGCGATCATCCCAGGTTTTGCGCCGCGGTGTAAAGCGCGGGCGGGGCAACCGTACTATCCCTTGATCGCGCCGGCGCCCCAGCCCGATACAAGGTAGCGCTGCACCGCAACGAAGAAGACTAGGGCCGGGATCGTGATCATCACGCCGGCCGCCATCACCATGCCCCAGTCGGTGACGGTCGATTCGTAAAGATCCTGGATGCCGACGGGCAGGGTCTTCAGGTTGTCGGCCCCGATCAGCACGCGCGCGAACAGGTAGTCGTTCCAGGCCACGATGAAGGTGAAGATCGAAACCGCAATCACGCCGGGCAGCGCCAGCGGCACGATCACCGTCGCCACGGCGCGCGGGCGCGACGCGCCGTCGATCATCGCCGCCTCCTCAAGCTCCAGCGGGATCGACTGGAAAAACGAACGCAGCATCCACATGCTGAAGGGCAGCGAAAAGGTCGTGTAGCTGAGAATCAGGCCGAGATGCGAGTTCACCAGCCCCGCGCTGCGCATCAGGATATAGAACGGCACCACGATCATGATGGGGGCGAACATGTAGGTGAACAGCATGGTGCCGGCCACCGCCTCGCGGCCGCGGAAGCGGAAGCGCGTGATCGCGTAGGCAGCCAGGGTGGCGACCAGGATGGTCAGCAGTGTCGCCGCGCCCGCCACCGTGATGGAGTTCATGAAATAGATCAGGAACCGCGTCTGCGTGAACAGGCGCTGGTAGGCGTCGAGATGCGCCTCCCAGGTGACGAAGCTGGGGATGGCCTGGATGATCTCGCGGTCGGGCTTCAGCGAGGTGAGCAGCATCCAATAGAGCGGGAAGCCGCAGAGCAGGCACACCAGCCCCGCTCCCAGATAGACCGCCGTGCGCTGGACGATATGCGCAACCATGGCCCTAGATATGCTCGTCGCGCCGGAACAGGCGGAAATAGGCGAACACGAAGGCGGCCAGCATCAGGAACATGATGGTCGACAGCGCCGCCCCCATGCCGACCTGCAGTTCGCCGAAGCTCTTGACGAAGGTGTAGATCGGCAGGGTTCGGACATAGGAGCCGAGCCCGCCGGCGCCGGCGAACAGCCAGATAACGTCGAATTTGGTGAACATGAACATGAAGCGCAGCAGGATCACCACGAACAGGACCGTGCGGATCTGCGGCAGGGTGACGTGCCAGAACCGGCGCAAGACGCCCGCCCCGTCGACCTTGGCGGCGGCATAGAGTTCCGGGTCGATCGTCTGCAGCCGCGCCAGCACGCCGATCACCACGAAGGGGAAGAACGTCCACGTGCTGATGAGGATCAGCGTGATCATGATCGTCTCGGGCGCGAACCAGACGATCGAGAGCCGGCCCAGCCCGCCCGATTCCAGCAGGTACTTCACCACACCGATGCTGTCGTTGAACAGCCAGCGCATCAGGATGACGACGACGATGGTCGGCAGCATGTAGGGAAACAGCGTCAGCCCGCGCACGAAGGCGCGGCCGATGAAGGTCTCGTTGAGCAGCAGCGCCGCCGCCACGCCCACAAGGATCTGCAGGATAACCGTGCCGAACGCGTAGACGGTGCCAAGCCACAGCGACCGCCAGAACCCCTCGAAATCCGTCATGAAGAACAGGTAGTTCTCCAGCCCAACCCAGTTCTGGATCGGCATATAGGCATGCTTGGAAAAAAGGCTGATCCAGAAGGAATAGGCGACCGGGTAGAGGATGATGGCGCACACCAGCGTCACCGCCGGTGCCAGGAGCACGTAGCCCCACCAATGCTCGGGTATGCGCCGCGGCTTCAGCGCCGGCAACGCCTTGAGGGGTCCAACGGCGGCCGCGGTCGTCATGTCGGGCGCGTCACGCGCTCGCCCCTCCCTCCCGGCCAAGGCGGAACGGGAGGGGCGAGCAACGCTCACTCATAGTGGGCTGGAAGCGCTACGTCGCGCCTCCTACCACTTCTTGTAGCCGAGCTGCGTGATCAGCTGCTCGGCGCGTTGCTGGGCGCGGGTGGCCGCTTCGAGCGGGGCCTTGCCGTTCTTCACCACGTCCGTGACCATGTCGACCAGGATCGTCGAGCCCGCGATCTCGGCGATGTAGGGCAATTCCAGGTCCTGCCACTGGGTGATCAGCAGCGGGCGCGGATCGTGCTTCTCGATCACCTCGTGCTGGGCGTCGACCCAGAACTTCCACTTCTGGAACTCGGGCGTCGCCTTGTAGGCGGCGTTCTCGCGCAGCGACTTGGTGATCGGGAAGAAATGCACCGGCACGGTCTGGATGTATTTCAGGTAGTTGTCCGCGCGATGGAAGAACTTCAGGAACTGCACCGCCTCCTCGGGATGCTTCGATCCCTTGAAGACCATCCACGGCTCGCAGTCGAACTGGGTGACGAAGGACTGGCCGGGCTTGGCCGACGGCCCCAGCGGCTTCGAGGCGTACACGCCGATATCGCCCTTGGCGACCACGTCGGGTGCATATTGCTCGAAATAGCCGTTGCCGCGCCCCCAGCCCAGGATCTGCGCCGCCTTGCCGGTGGCGAGATCGGCGAAAGTGTCGAGGTACTGGCGGCTCAGCCAGTCCGGGGCCAGGCAGCAGTCGTTCAGCTCTTTCCAGAACTGCAGTACCTCCAGTACCGGCTTTTCGGTGAAGGCGGGCCGGCCCTTCTCGTCGAACAGCCGTCCGCCGTTCGACCCGACCCACATATAGAGGTCCTCGTTTATGAAGAAGCCGGGCCCGGCCAGGCTCAGGCCATAACGGTCGGGCTTGCCGTCGCCGTTGGTGTCGACGGTCAGTTTCTTCAGTTGCGCCAGCCATTCGGCGAAGGTCGCCGGCGGCTTGTCCGGATCCAGCCCGGCCTGGCGCATGAAGTCCTTGCGATAGACGATCAGGTCGGTGCCGACCGCGTGGGCAAGGCCATAGTACTTCTTGTCCTTCGAGTTGTAGTCGAGCTTCTTGACGACATCGAAGATGTCGTTCTCCCCGATCGACTCCACCAGATCGTTGAGCGGCCGCAGATAGCCCTTGGCCGACAGCGAGCGCTCGACATAGGTCTGGCCGTGCGCGATCTCCGGGAACGCGCCCGAGGCGAGCGCGGCCTGCATCTTCTTGTCCAGGTCGCCCCAGGCGACCGCCTCCTGCACCACCTTGATGCCCGGGTTGGCCTTCTCGAAATCGGCGATGATCACGTCGATCGCCGCCTTGGTCTTGGGATTGGGCTCGGTGTGCCAGACATTGACCACCTTCTGCGCCGCCACCGGCGGCGCCATGCCCAGAACCAGCGCCAGGCCGGCCGCAGCCAAGCCAAGGCGTGACAACGATTGCGCGAATGTCATGATCCCTTGTACCTCCCTTTAATCTTGGCCCGGCGGTTGAGTCGCACGGCGCGCTTGAAAACGCTTCCAACCGCCGGCACGGGTGCCGGCGGTCGTCGCGGTCGATTGAACAGGGACGGTCGCACAGCGTCAAGCCGGGGATTGCCGCGATGGCGCGGCGCGCTCTCCGGCGGGCGGTGTCGCGGGCATCGCGTGACGCATGCTATCGTCCGCGGCCGATGTCCTCCCGCGCGCAAGCTCCTGCCGACGCCAGGCCCGATTTGTCGCCCGACGCCATTCCGTCGGGCGACGGCGCCAGCCCGGTCATGGCGCAGTATCTCGAAATCAAGCGCCAGCATCCGGACAGCCTGCTGTTCTACCGGATGGGCGACTTCTACGAGCTGTTCTTCGACGACGCGGTCAAGGCGGCCAAGGCGCTGGACATCGCGCTCACCAGGCGCGGCCAGCATCGCGGCCAGGATATCCCGATGGCGGGCGTGCCGGTGCACACGGCCGAGGCCTATCTGGCTCGGCTGATCCGCAGCGGCTTCAAGGTCGCGGTCTGCGAGCAGGTCGAAGATCCGGCCGAGGCGCGCAAGCGCGGCGGCAAGGCGGTGGTGAAGCGCGAGGTCGTGCGCCTGGTCACGCCCGGCACCATCACCGAGGAAGCGCTGCTCGACGCGCGCCGGCACAACTACCTGGCAGCGCTGGCCGAAGCCGAGCGCAGGCTGGCATTGGCCTGGCTCGACATGTCCACCGGCGCCTTCACGGTGCAGCGCGTGGCGGCGATCGGCCTTGCCGCGGCGCTCGAGCGCGTGCAGCCGGGCGAAGTGCTGGTGTCCGACCGGATGCTGCAGCGTCCCGAGCTGTTCGGGGCGCTGGGGCAGTGGAAGGAGCGCCTGACGCCGTTGCCGGCACAGCGCTTTGACAGCGAGGGCGGCAGGCGCCGCCTGCAGGGGCTCTACCGGGTCGACGCGCTGGAGGGGTTCGGCGCTTTCGGCCGGGCCGAACTGGCCGCCGCAGGCGCGCTGGTGGACTATGTCGAACTGACGCAGAAGGGCCGCCTGCCCCGCCTCGACCAGCCGCGCCTGCTCGGCGAGGGCGCGGTGATGGAGATCGACGCGGCGACCCGCCGGTCGCTCGAGATCGATCGCGCGGTCATGACCGGCGACCGGCGCGGCAGCCTGATCGGCGCGATCGACCGCACGGTGACCGGCGCCGGTGCGCGGATGCTGCTGGCGCGGCTGTCGGCGCCGCTGACCGATCCCCAGGCGATCGCGCGGCGGCTCGACATGGTTCAGCATTTCGTGGTGGACGAGGCGGCGCGCGCCGGCGTGCGTTCGGGGCTCCGCGGCGTGCCGGACATCGAGCGCGCGCTGACACGCCTGTTGCTGGGACGCGGCGGCCCGCGCGACCTGGCGGCGGTACGCGACGGGCTTCGTGCCGCCGCGACGCTCAAGCAGGCGTTGGACCAGGCGCCGGCGCACCCCTTCGCCAAGCCCGGCGCCGAACTGCGGGCGGCGCTGGCCGATCTCGGCCATCACGACGTGCTGGTCGACCGCCTGGGCCGGGCGCTGGCGGCGGACCTGCCGCTCGTCGCCCGCGACGGCGGTTTCGTGGCCCAGGGCTATCTGCCCGAGCTGGACGAGCAGCGGCGCTTGCGCGACGAAAGCCGGCGGCTGATCGCCGAGCTGCAGCAGCGCTATGCCCGCGAAACCGGCATCGCCGCACTCAAGATCCGCCACAACAACGTGCTGGGCTACTACATCGAGGCCTCGGCGGCGCAGGCCGAAAAGCTGACCAAAGGCGAGGACGCCAAGCGCTTCATCCATCGCCAGACGATGGCCGGGGCGATGCGCTTCTCGACGGTCGAACTGGGCGAGCTCGAGCGCAAGATCGCCGCCGCCGCTGACAAAGCGCTGGCGCTCGAGCTGCGCCTGTTCGACGACCTGGTGGGCGAGGTGCGCGCGCGCGCCGACGCCGTCGCGCTGGCGGCCCAGGGCCTGGCGCAGCTCGACGTCGCCGCGGCGCTGGCCGAGCTCGCGCTCGAGCAGCGCTATTGCCGTCCCGCGATCGACGACAGCGCGGATTTCGTGGTGCGCGGCGGGCGGCATGCGGTGGTCGAGACGTCGCTGCAAGCGGGCGAGCGATTCATCGCCAATGACTGCGACCTGTCGCCGGGCAGGCGCCTGTGGCTCGTGACCGGCCCCAATATGGCGGGCAAGAGCACCTTCCTGCGCCAGAACGCGCTGATCGCGATCCTGGCCCAGGCGGGCTGCTATGTGCCGGCCGAGGAATGCCGCATCGGCGTGGTCGACCGCCTGTTCAGCCGCGTCGGCGCGGCCGACGACCTGGCGCGCGGGCGATCGACGTTCATGGTGGAGATGGTCGAGACGGCGGCGATCCTCAATCTCGCCGGCCCGCGGTCGCTCGTAATCCTGGACGAGATCGGGCGCGGCACGGCCACGTTCGACGGGCTTTCGATCGCCTGGGCCTGCGTCGAGCACCTGCACGAGATCAACAAGTGCCGCGCGCTGTTCGCCACGCATTATCACGAACTGGTGGCGCTGACCGGAAGGCTGGGTGCGCTCGCCACCTACACGATGCGGGTCAAGGAATGGCAGGGCGACGTGATCTTCCTGCACGAGGTAGCGCCGGGCGCGGCCGATCGCTCTTACGGCATCCATGTCGCACGGCTGGCCGGGCTGCCGGCGGCGGCCGTCGCGCGGGCCGAACAGGTGCTGGCGAAGCTCGAAGCGGGCGAGCAGGGCGGCGCCGGCGCCGAGCTGGCCTCCGACCTGCCGCTTTTCGCGGCCGCCGCCAAGCCGCCGCGCGGCGGCGCCGAAGAGGCGCGCGCCGCAAGTCCCGGCGCGGTCGAGGCGGCGCTCGCCGACATCAATCCCGACGAGCTCAGCCCGCGCGAGGCGCTGGAGACGCTCTACCGGCTTAAGGCGATTTTAGCCGGCGCCAAGGCATGACGCGGTTGCGGCGTTGGATCGCTGCGGTCGGCCTCGCGGTCGTGCTGGCGCCGCCGGCGGCCACCGACCCGATCCCGGTCGCCGCGTCGCCGATCGAACTCCTGCCCGGCCATCCCGAGGTGACGCGCGTCGGGCGGCTGGAGTATCGCGGCGGGCTGCATCTCGTCAGCCGCGATGCGCGCTTCGGCGGGCTCTCCGGGCTGGAGACGCGGCCCGATGGTCGCCTGCTCGCGATCAGCGACACGGGCTATTGGTTTGCCTTCCACCCGGTGCTCGACCATGGGGGCCGGCTGGTCGACGCCAGGGAAGGCGACCTGGAACCGCTGCGCGACGCCGGGGGGAGGCCGCTCGGAAGCAAGTGGTTGAGCGACGCCGAGGCGGTCCGGCGCGACGCATCGGGCGACCTGCTGGTCGGTTTCG
Organism: uncultured Rhodospirillaceae bacterium; assembly: GCA_964393375.1. Taxonomy (GTDB): domain Bacteria; phylum Pseudomonadota; class Alphaproteobacteria; order JAEULC01; family JAEULC01; genus JAEULC01. The sequence continues at coordinate 11,888 of CAYMTM010000073.1, read as the reverse complement.
AGCGCCAGCACCGCGTGCTGCGCTACAAGGCGATCGGCGGCAACGGCGCGCCGATCCCGGTCCCGTCCGACCTGAAAGGCCAGCCCGAGAACGGCGGCATCGAGGCGATCGCCGCCTGGCCCGACGGGCGGCTGCTTTTGATCAGCGAGCAGGCGCGCAACACCGAAGGCGATCTCAAGGCTTGGCTGCGCGTGGACGGTGCCTGGCACGCGCTGTCCTATCCCCTGGCGGGCGAGGGATTGCCGACCGACGCTGCCGTCCTTCCCTCGGGCGATCTCGCGGTGATCGAGCGCAGGTTCGGCCTGTTGACGTCGCTCGGCGTGCGCGTGGTCCGCGTGCCCGCCGCGAATGTCGTCCCCGGCGGCAAGTTGCTCGGCGAGACGCTGGCGGAATGGGAGGCGCCGATGAGCATCGACAACATGGAAGGCCTTGCCGTCCAGCGCGCCCCGGACGGCGCGACGCTGCTGTGGATCATCTCCGACGACAATTTCCGCCGCTCGCAGCGGACATTGCTGATGCTGTTTCGCCTCGAATGATCACGGGTCATTCGCCGGACGCACATTCATGCTAGCCTGCGCGCGCCATCGAACCCGGGAGACCGTCCAATGACCGCTGCTGCCAAGCCCGAACCGCGCATCACCGCGATCACCGCCTGGCGGGTCGAACTGCCGCTGCACGAGGGCAGCTACAAATGGTCGGGCGGCAACCAGGTGACGGTGTTCGACAGCACGGTGGTGGCGGTGGAGACCAATGTCGGCGTCACCGGCTACGGCGAGATCTGTCCATTGGGGCCGGCCTACCTCCCGGCCTATGCCGCGGGCGCACGCGCGGGCATCAAGGAGCTGGCGCCGGCCTTGATCGGCCAGGACCCGACCGGCCTCATGGCGCTCAACCGCCGCATGGACCAGGCGATGCGCGGGCATCCCTACGTCAAGTCGGCGCTAGACATGGCGTGCTGGGATATCGCGGGCAAGATTGCGGGCCTGCCCTGCGCGCAGCTCCTGGGCGGGCGCTATGGCGAAACCTTCAGGCTCTACCGCGCCATCTCGCAGGAAAGCCCCAAGCAGATGGCGAACAAGGTGGGGGACTACCGGCAGGAGGGGTATACCAAGTTCCAGCTCAAGGTCGGCGGCGATCCCGATACCGACATCGAGCGCATCAAGGCCTGCGCCGAAAAGCTGAAGCCGGGGAACGTGCTGGTGGCCGACGCCAATACCGGCTGGCTGATGCACCAGGCGGCCCGCGTGGTCGACGCGGTCAAGGATGTCGACGTCTATATCGAGCAGCCCTGCATGAGCTACGAGGAATGCCGCGCGATCCGCGAGCGCACGGCGCGCCCCTTCATCCTCGACGAGGTGATCGACAGCCAGGCGATGGTGCTGAAGGCGGCGCAGGACCGCGCGGCCGACGTCATCAACCTGAAAATATCCAAGGTCGGCGGGCTCACCCGCGCGCGGCAGATCCGCGACCTCTGCGTGTCGCTGGGCCTGGCGATGATCGTCGAGGACACCTGGGGCGGCGACATCGTGACCGCGGCAATCTCGCATCTCGCCCATTCGACGCCGCCCGAATTCCTGTTCGCGGCGACCGATTTCAACAGCTACGTCACCAAGCCGATCGCGATCGGCGCGCCCAAGCGCAAGGACGGGCAGATGGCGGCGTCCTCCGCACCGGGGCTCGGCGTCACGCCGCTCAGCGATGTCCTCGGCGAGCCGGTGCTCAGGATCGCCTGACCTCGGCGCGCAAGCCGCTTGACGCCGGCGCGCCGGCGGGCCTTCTCTCTGGGCCCGATGTCGACGCCATTTCCCCTTCTGCGCATGGCTGCGCTGATCGTCCTCATGGCCTTGCCGGGGGCGCTCGCGGTGCTGGGGCTTTGGATCGGCGGCGCCATCGGGGTGGGCTGGCTGGGGCTCGGCCTGCTGGTGGATGCGGCCTCGGCCGCGGGGCTGGCTTTGCTGATCCAGCGCGAAGCCCTGGCCGTCAGCCAGGTGCTCCAGGGCCCGGACAGCGCGGCCGAGGTGCCGGTCGATTTCGGCCCGATCGCCCGCCTGGTCGGGGCAAGACCGGCCCTCGATCAGCTCAACCGCGTGCTGCGCGGGCGCGTTGCCGGAAGGCGCGCGGCCGAGGCGATCCTGCAAGGCCTGCCGATTCCGCTCCTGCTGCTCGACGCCGAGCGGCGGGTGATCCGGCTCAACCGAGCGGCCGGCGATCTGGTCGGCACGGGCGGGGTCGGGCGCGACCTGACGGCCTCGCTGCGGCACCCCGCGCTCGTCCAGGCGGTCGACGCGGTGCTGGCTGGCGAGAGCGCGCGCGACCTGGAATTCTCGCAGGCGGTGCCGGTCGAGCGGCACTTCGCGGCCCATGTGCGCCGGCTGACGGCCGAACTGCCGGACATCGCCGCCATCCTGACCTTGAACGAAACCACCATGGCCCGGCGCGCCGAGCAGATGCGCGCGGATTTCGTCGCCAACGCCAGCCACGAATTGCGCACGCCGCTGGCGACCCTGCTGGGCTTCGTCGAAACGCTACGGGGCGCCGCCAAGGATGACGAGTCGGCGCGCGAACGCTTTCTGGCCATCATGCACGATCAGGCCCAGCGGATGGCGCGGCTGGTCAACGACCTGCTGTCGCTGTCGCGCATCGAGCTGTTCGAGCATTCCCCGCCCACGGCCGAGGTCGACCTGGCGGAAACCCTGCGCGGGGTGGTCGACGCGCTGAAGCCCCAGGCGCAGGAACGCGGCATGAAGCTGGAGCTCGACATGGCCAACGGCCTGCCGCCCGTGATCGGCGACGAGGACCAGCTGGCCCAGGTGTTCCAGAACCTGGTGGTCAACGCGATCAAGTATGCCCGCGCGGACACGGCGGTCACGGTGCGGGCTTGGCACGCGCCGAGCTCGCCCAGCCTGGTGGGCGGGGAGGCGGGCGCGGTCGCGGTCGCGGTCATCGACCGCGGCGACGGCATCGAGCGCCGGCACCTGTCGCGCCTGACCGAGCGGTTTTACCGGGTGGATGCCGCGCGCTCGCGCCAACTCGGCGGGACCGGTCTCGGCCTTGCTATCGTCAAGCACATCGTCAGTCGCCACCGCGGCCAGCTCACGATCGAGAGCGAGGCCGGCAAGGGCAGCACGTTTACGGTCTATCTGCCTGCCGTGCCTCGCCAAATTCCTTTGTCACCGAACCGCAACAATACCGTCGCAATTCCTTGACTGCGCCTCGCTAGCGTCCCGGCCAACCAAACAGGCAAGAACCATCCCCCGGGAAGCGAGGAGATACGGAATGCGTGCCTTCACCCTCATCCTGACCGCCGCCGTCTCGGCCGCCGCGCTTGCGGCGTCGTGGTCCGCGCGGGCCCAGCAAATTGATCCCGCACTGCCGGAGTACAAGGCGGTCAGCGGGGTATCCGGCAGCTTGAAGTCGATAGGCTCCGACACGCTGAACAACCTGATGACGCTGTGGGCCGAGGGCTTCAAGACGATGTACCCGAACGTCAAGATCGAGATCGAGGGCAAGGGTTCCTCGACCGCCCCGCCCGCGCTGATCGCCGGAACCGCGCAGTTCGGCCCGATGTCGCGGCCGATGAAGCAGGCCGAGATCGACGAGTTCGAGAAGAAATTCGGCTACAAGCCCTCGGCGATCCGCGGCGCGGTCGACGCGCTCGCGGTCTTCGTGCACAAGGACAACCCGATCCAGTGCCTGACCATGCAGCAGGTCGACGCGGTCTTCTCGAAGACCCGAAAGGGCGGCCTCGACAAGGACATCGCAACCTGGGGCGACCTGGGGCTGACCGGCGTATGGGCCACGAAGCCGATCTCGCTCTACGGCCGCAATTCGGCCTCGGGCACCTATGGTTATTTCAAGGAGGTGGCGCTTTTCAACGGCGACTACAAGGACGCGGTAAAGGAACAGCCCGGCTCGTCGACCGTGGTGCAGGGCGTGGCGTCGGACAAGTTTGCGATCGGCTATTCCGGGATCGGCTACAAGACCGCCGATGTGCGCGTCGTGCCGCTGGCCGCCAAGCCCGGCGCGAAGTGCTACGACGGCAACACCGAGAACGCCTATTCCGGCGACTACCCGCTGGCACGCTTTCTCTACGTGTATGTCAATGTCAATCCCAACCAGCCGCTCGACCCTGCCCGCGGCGAGTTCATCAAGTATGTCTACTCGAAGCAAGGCCAGCAGGCGGTCGTGAAGGACGGATACTTCCCGGTGCCGAAGCCGATCGCGGACCAGGATCTCAAGGCCAAGAAGCTGATCAACTAGCTTGATCGAGCGCCGGTTCTCCGCCCGGTCTCCCGCCAAGGGGGATCGGGCGGGGGCGCGCAGCGGATACCCTTCGCAACCCGCCCGGACCCTACCATGACCGCCACGGCCGCCCCCGACCGCACGCCGCCGGCAGCTAACGCGCCGCGCGAGCGGCGACGCTCGCTGGAGACCCGGCGCTCGGTCATCCTGGTCGACAAGCTGGCCGACTGGGTCATTCGGATCGGGGGAGTCGGCGTGATCGTCGCCGTGTTCGGCATCATGGCCTACCTGACCGACGTGGTGGTGCCGTTGTTCACCGGCGCATCGCTAACCGCGGAGCACCAGGTGACCGTGCCCGCCGCCGCCGGCCGGACGCTGACCACGCGGGTGGACGAATACAAGACCCTGTCGATCGCGTTGACCGACCGCGGCCAGGTCCTGGCATTCCACCTCGGCTCCGGGCAGCCGATCGAATCCAAGGCGCTTGACCTCGGCGGCAAGCAGGTGACGAGCTTCGGGCGCACGCTGTCGGGCAACGACGTGGCCTTCGGGTTCGCCGACGGCACGGTCCGTTTCGGCAAGATCGACATCAAGGTCCAGGTCCTGCCGGGCAATGCCATGCCGGCCGACGCCATGCCGGTCGCCGGCAGCCAGGACCGCAGCGACGGCAAGGCGGTCTATTCGCGCATCGCCGGCGGGCAGATTCGCCGCATCGCCGTCGAGGCCACGCTGGACCCGCCGGCGCAGGTGGCCGAGCCGCCCGCCGCGATCGTGGCGATCGACTACCGCCTGGGAGGCACGGTCGAACGCCCGACCAAGGCCTTCGTCACCGCCGATGCCGGCGGCGCGGTACGCCTGAGCCTCGCCGAAAGCAAGATGAATCTGATGACCGGCCAGGCGCGCACGACGGTCGAAACCTCGGCGCTGCCGCCGTTGCCCCAGGGCTTCCAGGTGGCGGCGTTGCGCATCACCGACAAGGCCGACCAGGTCTATGTCGCCGACCGGAGCGGGACGGTGGTGCGCTACGACACGCGCAACTTCAAAAAGCCGGTCGCGGCCGAGACGGTCGCCCTGCTGCCGGGCGACGTGAAGCTCACCGCCTTCGATTTCTTGATCGGGGAGCAGTCGATCGTGGTCGGTGGCTCCGACGGGTCGGTCGGGATCTTCTTCAAGCTGCCGCGCCCCGGCGCGCGCAGCACGGACGGCCAGACCCTGGTGCGCGCGCACCAGCTCGAGCGCCAGGGGGCGGCGGTGACGCTGATCGCGGCCAGCCAGCGATCGAAGATGTTCGCGACGGCCGACGAATCGGGCACGGTCTACCTGCGTCACGCAACCAGCGAGCAGACGCTGCTGCGGCTGGCGTCCAAGGGCGGTCCCCAGCGCTACGAGACGCTGGACCTCACGCCGCGCGACGACGGTCTCGTCGCCATCGGCCTTGATCGGCGCGCGACAATATGGGACGTCAGCGCCCCGCATCCCGAGACCACCTGGTCGTCGATCTTCGGCAAGGTCTGGTACGAAGGCTACGACAAGCCGGAATACACTTGGCAGTCCTCCTCGGGCACGGACAGTTTCGAGCCCAAGCTGTCGCTGATCCCGCTGATCTTCGGCACGATCAAGGCGGCGTTCTACTCTCTTCTGTTCGCGGTTCCGGTGGCGATCTGCGCCGCGATCTATACCTCGGAGTTCGTGCATCCGACGGTGCGCGGGGTCGTGAAGCCGACCATGGAGCTGATGGCCTCGCTCCCTTCGGTGGTGCTGGGCTTCATCGCGGCGCTGATTCTGGCGCCGATCGTCGAGACCTGGATCGCCGCGGTTCTGCTTGCTTTCATCGCCCTGCCCCTGGGGCTGTTCCTAGGCGCGCATTGCTGGCAGTTGCTGCCGGCGCCGGTCGCGATGCGCTACGGCAACCTGCCGAAATTCGCGCTCATGTTCGTGGCGCTGGCAATGGCTCTGGTTGCCTGCTATGCCGCCGGCAGTCTGTTCGAGAAGATCCTGTTCGGCGGCGACTTCAAGGCCTGGGTCAATGGCCGCGCCGGCACGGGCGCGCCGTTCCTGCTCCTGATCCTTTGGCCGGTTTGTTTCTTCGCTGCCCTGCATGCCTTCGACCGCTGGCTCGACCCGCAGCACGCCCAGCGCGTGCGCGCGCTGCCGCGGGTGCAGGGCGGGGCGATGGACATGCTGCGCTGGATCACCATCGTCATCGCCTCCGGCGCGCTCGCCTATGGCTTGGGCGCGCTGATCGATGTCTTGGGCGGCGATCCGCGCGGCACGCTGATCGATACCTACGTGCAGCGCAACACGCTGGTCGTGGGCTTTGCCATGGCCTTCGCGGTGATCCCGCTGATCTATACCATCGCCGAGGACGCGCTCAACGCGGTGCCAGAGCACCTGCGCGGCGCCAGCCTCGCCTGCGGCGCCACGCCCTGGCAGACGGCGGTGCGCGTGATCCTGCCGACCGCCGCCAGCGGCGTCTTCGCCGCGGTGATGGTGGGCATGGGCCGGGCGGTCGGCGAGACGATGATCGTAGTCATGGCCGCCGGCAACACGCCGATCCTCGACCTCAACATCTTCAACGGCCTCAGGGCGCTGTCGGCCAATATCGCGGTCGAGCTGCCCGAGGCGGTCAAGGATAGCACGCTGTTCCGCATGCTGTTCCTCGCCGCGCTGGTGCTTTTCGCCATGACCTTCGTAATCAACACCGTTGCCGAGATCGTGCGCCTGCGCTTCCGCAAGCGCTCGGCGCAACTATAAACTCGGGGAGTACCCTGATGCCGCCGGCAGCGGTCGACATCGTGGAACTGGAGCGGAGCGTGGCGAGGCCGCAGGTCCGTGCGCGCGCGGTCGATCTCAACGCGCTAGGCGAACCCTATCTGTGGGCGCTCGGCGGCGCGCTAGCCTTTGGCTGCCTGATGATTGCCGGTTTCCTTCTGCTGGTGTTCTGGAACGGCGCGGTCACGTTCTGGCCCAAGCCGGTCGCGGTCGTGGCGCTGGCCGACGGGACGACGATCGCCGGCGAGCCGACGCGCAGCGAATCCTACCGCCCCGGCCCGGACGTGTTGGCGAAGCTGACGCCGGCGCAGCGCCAGGCGATCGCGGCCAACAACGGCTTCGTCGACCGTACCCTCTACCGTGTCGGCAACTACGACCTCTACGGCGACGATTTCCGCTGGATCGCCGGGTTCGAGCAGGCCGGCGCCGCCTTCCCGCCGGGCATGGTCCTGGTCGAGCGGCTGGAATGGGGTCCGTTCATCGGCACCGTCAAGGCCGTCATGATCGACGGCCAGCGCCGCGGCCGGGGCGAGGTCGCCGACGGCACCCTTGCCCAAGCCCACGCCGCCGCTCGTGCGCGCTGGCACAAGCTGCGCGCGATCGAGCGCGACGCGATCGGCGCGGTCAACCACGAACTCAATGCCGAGCGCCTGTCGTTGCGGCGGGTCGAGCTCGCCTCCGGCCCGGCCAGCGAGGAATACAAGCGCGCCAAGGGCCGCCTGGACGCGCGCCAAGCCGAGCTCGGCCGGCGCTACGACGCGCTGGCGGCCGAGGCGAAAGCGCTGAAGGACCGCGACGCGCGCGACACGGTCTTGCTGGCGGACATCGGCGGCAAGGAGAAGGAGATCCCGCTTTCCGCCATCGTGCGCTACTACGCCGCCAACGACGTCGACCTTGGCCAGAAGGTTGCGATCTACCTCTCGCGCTGGTGGGAATTCGTATCGGACGAGCCGCGCGAGGCCAATACCGAGGGCGGCGTGCTGCCGGCGATCTTCGGCACCTTCGCGCTCACGCTGCTGCTCGTGGTCGCGGTCGCGCCGTTCGGCGTGGTCACCGCGCTCTACCTGCGCGAATACGCGCGCCAGGGCCGCTTGGTCGCGGTGGTGCGCATCTCGGTCAACAACCTGGCCGGCGTGCCCTCGATCGTCTACGGCGTGTTCGGATTGGGCTTCTTCGCCTATGTCCTGGGCGGATCGATCGACGCGCTGTTCTATCCCGAGCGCCTGCCAAGTCCGACCTTCGGTACCGGCGGGCTCCTGTGGTCGTCGCTGACCCTGGCGCTGCTGACCGTGCCGGTGGTGATCGTGGCGACCGAGGAGGCGCTGGCCGCCGTGCCGCGGTCGATGCGCGAGGGCTCGCTCGCCTGCGGGGCTTCGAAATGGCAGACCATCCAGCGCATCGTGCTGCCGCGCGCGCTGCCGGGCATCCTGACGGGGATTATCCTGGCGATGGCGCGCGGCGCGGGCGAGGTGGCGCCGCTGATGCTGGTGGGCGTCGTGAAGCTGGCGCCGGAACTGCCGATCGACGGCTACTTCCCGTTCGTGCATCTCGAGCGCAGCTTCATGCACCTGGGATTCCACATCTACGACGTCGGCTTCCAGTCGCGCAATTCCGAGGCCGGCAAGCCGATGGTGTTCGTCACCACGCTGCTGCTGATCGCGCTGATCTTCGTCATGAACGTCGGCGCGATCGTGCTTCGCAACCGGCTGAAGCGGAAATTTGCCGGCAGCCAGTTCTAAGAGGGCGAGGACGCAATCATGGTCGCGGCGCTTAAGGTCGAGCAATACCCGGAGACGGTCTACCACGTGAAATCCGGCGGCGGGGGAATAGCGCTGTCGATCGAGGATTTCTGCTTGTTCTACGGCGCCAAGCAGGCGCTGTTCGACGTCACCATGTCGATCGAGACCGGCCTGGTTACGGCGCTGATCGGACCGTCGGGCTGCGGCAAGTCGACCCTGCTGCGCTCGCTCAACCGCATGAACGACCTGATCGACGACCTGGGGATCACCGGCCGGATAACCTTCGGCGGCCAGGACATCTATGCCCGCCAGACCGACGTCATCGCGCTGCGCAAGCGCATGGGCATGGTGTTCCAGAAGCCCAATCCGTTCCCGATGTCGATCTTCGAGAACGTGGTCTATCCGCTCCGGGTTGACGGGATCACCGACAAGCGCGTGCTGGCCGAGACGGTCGAGCGTGCGCTGCGGGGCGCAGCGTTGTGGGACGAAGTCAAGGACCGGCTGCACGAAAGCGCCCTCGGCTTTTCGGGCGGACAGCAGCAGCGCCTGTGCATCGCCCGCGCAATCGCCAGCGAGCCCGAGGTGCTCTTGATGGACGAGCCGTGCTCGGCGCTTGATCCGATCGCCACCTCGAAGATCGAGGAACTGATCGGCGAGTTGAGCGGCCACTACACCATCGTTATTGTAACCCACAACATGCAGCAGGCCGCCCGCGTGTCCGACAATACGGCCTTCATGTACCTGGGCCGGCTGATCGAGTACGGCAATACCGAGACCATTTTCACCACGCCGCGGCTGGAGAAGACCCAGGAGTACGTGACCGGCCGGTTCGGCTGAACGAGGGGCGCCCAATCGAGAGGACCGCCATGACCGCGCAGCACATCGTGAAGTCCTACGACGAGGAACTGAAGCGCCTGACCAACGCCATCGCCGAGATGGGCGGTGCCGCCGAATCGCAGCTCGACCTGGCGATCCAGGCCGTCGCGAAGCGCGACAGCGAACTGGCCGGCCGCGTGGTGCGCAACGACAGTGCCATCGACCAGCTGGAAGAAACGGTGCAGCACCAGACCATGCGCCTGTTGGCGCTGCGCCAGCCCGTCGCGCGCGACCTGCGCGACATCATGGCGGCGATCAAGATCGCCAGCGATATCGAGCGCATTGGCGATCTTGCCGCCAACATCGCCAAGCGCGCCATTGCGCTCAACCAGTCGGCGCCCGTCCGTCCCGTCGCCGCGGTGCCCCGCATGGGCAAGCTGGCGCAGCAGGCGATCAAGGACGTGATCGACGCGTATCTCGAGCACGACCCCAAGAAGGCGCTGGCGGTCTGGCAGCGCGACGACGATCTCGACGACCTGACATCGAGCCTGTTCCGCGAGCTGCTGACCTATATGATGGAGGACCCGCGCAGTATCAGCCCCTGCGCGCACCTGCTGTTCATCGCCAAGAACATCGAGCGCATCGGCGACCACGCGACCAACATCGCCGAGACGGTCCATTTCCTGGTGATCGGCCATCGTCCGGCGGCCGCGCGACCCAAGGGCGACACTTCCAGCTACGAGGTCGTCGAGCCGCCCGAGGATGTCGCCCCGCGGCCGGCCGGCAACGCGGCAAGGGCGACATGACGCTCAAGCCCAACATCCTGATCGTCGAGGACGAAGCCGCGCTGGTCGCGATGTTGCGCTACAACCTCGAACGCGAGGGATTCCGCGTCGCCGAGGCCAGCGACGGCGAGGAGGCGTTGCTGTCGGTAGCCGAGAACAAGCCGGACCTGATCCTGCTCGACTGGATGCTGCCGCATCTCTCGGGCATCGACCTGTGCCGCCAGCTGCGCCGCGGCGCCGGCACGCGCGACATCCCGATCATCATCGTAACGGCGCGCGGCGAGGAATCCGACAAGATCCGGGGCCTGAACACCGGCGCCGACGACTATGTGACCAAGCCCTTCTCGCCGCAGGAGCTGGTCGCCCGCGTGCGCGCGGTGCTGCGCCGCGCCCGGCCCGCGCTCGGCGATGCCGTTCTGCGGCATGCCGGGCTCACCATGGACCTGGCCGCCCATCGCGTGCGGCGCAACGGCCGTGACGTGCATCTCGGCCCGACCGAGTTCCGCCTGCTGCGCCATTTCATGGAGCATCCCGGCCGCGTCTTCAGCCGCGAGCAGCTGCTCGACGCGGTCTGGGGCCGCGACGTCGAGGTCGAACTGCGCACGGTCGACGTGCATATCAGGCGCCTGCGCCAGGCGCTCAACAACGGCGGCGAAAGCGACGCCATCCGCACCGTCCGCTCGGCCGGCTACGCGCTGTCCGAGGAGTAGGGCGCAGACGGTGGCGGGCCGGTACCGCGCCTGCCTATAGTGCCGGCATGGCCTTGCTTCAGCGCGCGCGGCGCAATCTCCGGCTGATCTGCAACCACGCGGCCGTCGCCATGGCGATCGGCGGAATGACGGGTGCGACGGGCGACCAGCGCCCGGAATTCGCCGTGGTCGGCGGCGGTGGCAACGCCGCCGGTGCGTTGACGCCTGTCCGTTGACGCCCGTGGGGCCCGCCGATAGGGTCGCGCCAAGCCTCGAACCAACGGGAAGCGAACCGGGAGGATCCGATGACCATATGGCGATGGTTGGGCCTGTGGTGCGCCGCGGCGCTGGCGTGTCCGTCGATGGGCGCCGGTCCGGCGCAGTCCGCCGACAAGGTCAGCGTCTCGGCGCTGACCTTCGTGTCCTCGGCGCCGCTGTTCATCGCCCAGGACCGCGGCCATTTCGCCAAAGAGGGGCTCGAGGTCGAGATAAAGTTCTTCACCGCGGCACAGCCGGTCGCGGTCGCGGTCACTTCGGGCGACGCCGATTTCGGCACCACGGGCCTTACCGCCGGCTTCTTCAATCTGGCGGGCAAGGGCACGCTTGCGATCGTCTGCGCGCAGTCGCGCGAGGAGAAGGGTTGGGAATTCAACGCCTATGTCGCCTCGAACCAAGCCTATGCCGCCGGCCTTACCGGCCTCGACAAGTTGCCGGGCCGCAATTTCGGCATTTCCACGATCGGCTCCAGCCACCACTACATGCTGGGCAAGCTGGCGGAGAAGCGCCGCTTCCCGATGGACCAGGTGAAGCTGGCGCCGCTGCAGTCCGTCCCCAATATGATCGCG
>CAYMTM010000072.1:0-19641 GCA_964393375.1 uncultured Rhodospirillaceae bacterium | reverse complement strand
CAGTTCAGGGAACCGCTCGCGCGAAGACGCCAATCTTCACCAACGGATCGCGTGGCAAAGAGGCGACGGCCTGCGTTCGCCAATCCGCCATGCTCCCAGTGACGCCGCTCGGTCTAAATCCGAGCTTCGCATAGATCGGCGCCATGGCCGACGCGTCCAGGCGCGATGCACCACCCAGTTCGTCGCGGTTGTCCGGCCGGTCCGGCGACGCGGCCTCGGATTGCGGACGCCACACGATGCTGTCGACCCTCTCGCGCAGCGACGGTTCACGCTCCGCGTCGACGCGGACACGGCGAACGCCATGGGCCATGAACTCCTCCTTTTCCTTAGCTGGCCGTCGCTTCCGGCGCGTCCACGCGCGCGGCAACACGGCGGATCGTTTGCGCCAGGGCGCGGCGGATGCGCGCCACGCGGGCGCGCAGAAACGTGGCGATCGTCTTCATCGCATCGGTCCTTCTCGATTGTGCGGCTTGGTGAAACGCAAACGCCCGCCCCGGTTCCCCGGCGGCGGGCGCACTACCTTATCTAGAAATGAACACTACCACAGGATCATCCTGCGCGGAAGGGGGGATCCCCTAATATATTCCTCGTCGCATGCACCGGAACGCGGTCACACGACATACGCCGTGTCGACCGCACGGCTCGGTTCCCACCAGGCCGAGCGGTCGGCCGCCGCGTTGCCGGCGAAAGTCAGGCAGAACGCGTCGGCGCGGTCGGGCGAACGGAGTCCGCGGCGCTTCATCTCGTCCTTCGATTCCACCCGCAGCTTGCCCGAAGATTCGACCGAGTAGCGCGGACCCGCGAGCTCGCCCACAAGCGCCTCGTCCGCCGGAAGGCGGCAGTCGCGCGCCGCCAGCCAGTCGCGTGCGCGGAACCAAAGCTCGTCGCGCAGCCGATGATAGCGCTCGCGCGCCGCCGGCGCCTCGGCCACGTTGACGCCGCGCGCGGGCAGACCCATCTCGCGCAGCCGGTCAGCCACGCCGGCGCCGATGCCGATCGCGTCGACCAGGATTTCGGCCGGTCGCGCCGCCGGCTTGGTCGCCTCCCACGCCTCGCGCACCAACCCCGCCACCTGCATCGCGTCCTTGCCGCGCCAGGTCCTGACCGGCTCGGGCACCACGTTGCCCACGCGCTTGGCGAGCGCCGAGGCGTCGTGGCCGTAGCGCGCCACATCCACGCCCCACAACGCGCGCGTCGCCACCGCCTCGACATCGCGCAGGACCGCGCTTTCCGCCAGTTCGAGCGCAATCACGCGATCCTCCGCGGCCAGCGGGAATTCGCCCAGGACGCGCACGCGGTAGACGTTGCTTTCCTCGCCGTAGGACGAGGCCATGCTGGCGATGTACTCCGTCGCCACGCGCAGGCTTTCCGCGCAGGGCACGCGGCGCGTCCACCACCGCCGACGGTCGGCGGTGAAGGCGCGGTGGAAATAGCCCTCGGCGCGGGTCGGATTGCCGGCCATCACGATCAGCGCGCCCGGCGTCGAAAGCGCGCCTTCCGCCACCTCGAACACCTTGTCGTCGATCCCCGAGGCCTCGTCGATCACGAACAACAGGCTGTCGGAATGGAACCCCTGCAGAGCCTCCGGCTGATCGCGCCGGCTGGTGCGCGCAAAGGCCGCGCCGCGCCACGGCAGGAAGTCGATGCGGTCCGCGCGGATCCTGATCGCCTTGCCGATCGCCGGCAGGCGGTCGCCCAGCGCGCGGTGCCACTTCGCCGCCTCGCCCCACAGAAGGTCGACGAGCTGGTGTGCGGTCGGGGCGGTCGCCGGAATTTTCGCGTCCGCACGCGTGATCCCGAACCACAGCATCAGCCACGCCTGCAGCGCCGTCTTGCCCACCCCGTGGCCCGAGCGGATCGCCAGGCGCCTCTCCCCGCCGGCGATCGCCGCCAGCGCGTCGTCCTGCCAAGTCTCCGGGACCGCGCCCAGCGCCTCGCATACGAAGCGTCGCGGGTCCTCGGCCCAGCATTTGAGCGCCTGGGCGACGGTTTCGACCTCATCCATCGCGCTTGCCCGCCCTGATCACGCACAGCCGATCGACCACGTCGTCCAGGTCCGGCCGCGCATCGCCGTTGCCTGTCGTGCCGGGGCGTCCCGCCACGCGGTCGAGCAGCTCCTTCGCCGCCGCGACCTGCGCCTGTTCCGACTCCGCGTGCTCCATCAGCCAGGCCAGGCGCCGCATCGCCTTGTCGCCATAGCGGCGCAGCGCCGCCGCATCGCGCGCACCTGCCCGCGTCTTGCCCGCCTCCCCCTTCGCCGCCATTGCTCTAGAACCCGTAATGGTCGGCCAGCACGTCCAGGCCGCGGCGCAGGATCTCCATCGCCGCATGGCCGCCGACCGGATGCTCCAGGCAGCATACCGACACGACCTCGTTCGCGGCGATGCGCCCCACGGCGGCGACCGCCTGCGCGACGCGCCGGCGCGCATGGGCGCGATCGGCCGCGGGATCGGGGATGCCGCCGCAATCGATCAGGTCGCCATAGGTGGCCACCAAGCGCGGGGCCATGCGCGCATGGTGCCAGTCGCGCGCGAGCCGCTCGCCCGCCTCGTACTGGCGCCGGTCGATCAGCCGCCGATTGGCGTAGCGGTCGAGCGGCGTCTGGGTCGCCACGCGCTTGACCGCCATGCGTGCGCCATCGACCTCGACCTCCGCATCGACGAATTCGTCGTGCTGCCGGCGATGGCGCGACGGGCCCATGGCGTCGCTGGCCTTGCCCTTCCTCATTGCCCGGCCGCGATCGCCTCGCCCTCCTCCGCCGCGTCAGGTTCGTGGCGCATCAGCCGCGCAAGCGGCGAGCCCATGTAGGAACTGGCCGCCGGCGCGGGCGGCAGGCCGGGGTCGACTGGCGTCAAGCGCGCGATGCGGCGCGCCTCTGCCGCCGTCACATCGTCGAACCGCCGGCCGGTGCGGGCCAGCGCCAGTTCCAGCCCGTACAGGCCCGCACCCGATGCGACATTCGCATCGTCGGGCCAGCGCCGGCCGTGCCGGCTCCAATCCGTGCGCCGGCCCGTGGCCCGGATGACCACGCGGCGCAAACCCGTCGCCGGCACGGTCCATTCCACCGTGATCATCCGCCGTGCGCAGAGATTGGCCAGCACCCGCGACACCCTGGCCTCGAGTGCTATCTCAGCAGCCGCGCACAGTTCGCGATTGCTCGGGCACGGTGCGCCCGCGTCTGCCGCGCGGCACAGCGCGGCATAGACCAATCCGGTCGCCGTTCGTCGTCGCGCCTCCTCCCCGTTGCCTGCCGCCCCCGCCGGCGTTTCGGCCACGGGTGAAACTTCGTCCGGACGGTCCCCGGGCGTTGCGCCCGGCACGTCCCCCGGCGCCGGGGCCAGTGGTCCGGCGCAGCGATCGATCGACCCCATCATGAATTAATGATACACAACGAGGCATACCGATGCAATACAAATTGCGTTGACTTTTTCCACAGGATGGGTTACTTTGTCGCTCATGATGAATCCCAAGGCACAACGCCTGCGCTGGGCGCGCCAGGCCGCCGGCTATCCCAACGCCGCCAGCTTCGCGCGCGCCGCCGAGGTTTCCGAGGTCACCTACCGCGCCTATGAGAACGGCACGCGCAACCTGCCGGAGGGCGCGGCGCGCGAACTGGCACAGAAGCTCGGCATCCACTGGGTCTGGCTGTTCACCGGCGAGGGCGAGCCGCGCCTGCAGCGCAAGGGCCGCGCCGGCGAGGCGGGTCCCGTCTCGCCCTTCCCGCCCGGGCCGTTCTCCGAGGTCGACCTTGCCGCCGGCATTCCGGTGCGCGGCGTGGCCGCGTTCAAGCGCGACGTGCCGGTGCGCGGCACGGTGGTCGGCGGCGCCGACGGCGATTTCACCTTCAACGGCGACATCGTCGACCTGGTGCGCCGCCCCCCCGGGCTATCCGGCGTCAGCTCGGTCTTCGCGCTCTATGTCCACGGCGATTCGATGTCGCCGCGCTTCGAATCGGGCGACCTGGTGTTCGTCAATCCCTCGCGCCCGCCGACGCCGGGCTGCGATGTCATAGTCGAGATGGCGGGCAGCGCGCCCGAAATCGCCGGGCCTTGCTACATCAAGCGCCTGCTTCGCCGCACGGCCGACAAGGTGGTGCTGCGCCAGTTCAATCCGCCGCCCGGCGAGAAGCAGGATTTCGAGCTCGACCAGAAGCGGATCAAGAATCTCTGGCGCGTGCTGACGCCGGCCGAGCTCCTTGGGCTCTAGCTACGCCGCCGGTTCCAGAAACCGGTTGGGCTGCAGGAAGATCCCGATCAAGAGCGCCCCCTTGGGCGACCAGGCGACGTGCCGGTGGCCGGCCGGCCGCCAGATGAAATCGCCGGCCGCGATTTCGTTGCCCTCGTCGTCCGCCAGGCTGCCGTCCAGCACATAGGTCTGCTCGATGTCGACATGCTCGTGCAGCGGCAGGCGCGCGCCCGGCGCCATGCGGATCAGCGCCGTGATCAGCCCGCGCTCCTCGTCGCGCAGCAGCACCTTCTGCTCGATCCCCGGAAACGGCGTCGGGCGCCAGGGCAGGTCGCCCACGGACACCGGCCGCGACACCGAAGGCGGCAAACGTGCCTGGCCGGGAATGTCGGGCGTGACCGCGACCATCGTCTTGTCCTCCCGCGAGCATTGCGCGACAGGCCCAGTCTGCGGGTCGCCGACCATCCTGGCAACGGCGGCAGGCGCGATCGAAACTGCACAGGGCGGAGGCAAATAGTATCGTATTGGGATGATACCCGACCCGCCGTCGGCGCGCTGGCTGGACCGGCTGGACCGGCTGCAGCGCCGCTATGACGGCCCGATCCCCGCCGGCGAACGGCGGTGGATCTTCGCCGATCCCGGCCCGACGGCCCGATCGGCGCCGGCGGCCTGGAGCGCACTTGCCCGCGATAGCGCGGAACGGATCGCGCGCCTGCAGCGCACGATTGACGCCGCGCCATCGCCGCGCGAACGGCGCGCTGCCGGCGAAGCTCTGGCTGAAGAACGCACATGGCTGCACCACTGCCGCGCGCGGGCAGTCGTCGCGGCGGAAGCCGGGCGCGAAGCGGCGTCCTAAAGCGGCTTGTCGTCCATCTCCAGATGCAGCGCGGTGCCGTCATAGGGATGCGCGCGGGCAACGTCCTCGTTCAGCTCCACGCCCAGGCCGGGCGCGGTCGGCGGGATGACATAGCCCGCCTCCCACCGGATCGGCTGCTTGAGGATCGCCGCGTGGAATCCGCCCCAGGTTTCGATGCTTTCCAGAATCAGGAAGTTCGGCGAGCAGGCCGCAAGCTGGATGTTTGCCGCGCCCTCGACCGGCCCGCAATAGAGATGCGGCGCGATCTGCGCGTAGTGCGCCTCGGCCATGCCCGCGATCTTTTTCGCTTCCAGCAGCCCGCCGACGCGTCCCAGCGCCATCTGCAGGATCGAGGCGGCGCCGGTTTCCAACATGCGGGCGAACTCGTACTTGGTGGTCAGCCGCTCGCCGGCGGCGATCGGGATCGAGGTGCCGCGGGCGACCTTCGCCATCTCCTCCGGCATCTCCGGCGGGACCGGTTCTTCGAACCACAGCGGGTCGTAGGGCTCCAGCCGCTTGGCCAGGCGGATGGCGCCGGCCGGGGTGAACTGCCCGTGGGTGCCGAACAGCAGGTCGGCCCGGGATCCGACCGCCGCGCGCAGCAGCTTCACGAACTTTTCCGATCGGTCCAGCGCCTCGAGGCTCGGCTGGCGCGGATCGAAGGCCGAATACGCCCCGGCCGGGTCGAACTTCAGCGCCGTGAATCCCTTTGCGACATACTCGGCGGCACGCGCCGCCGACTGCTCGGCGTCGTGGTAGATCGCGGCGGTCTGCCCGCGACCGATATCCGGGTAAATGTAAGTGTAGCTGCGTAGCCGTTCGTGCACCCGCCCGCCCAGGAGCTCGTAAACCGGTTTTTCGACCGCCTTGCCGACGATGTCCCAGCATGCCATCTCGATGCCGCTCAAGACCGCGCAGAGCGAAATGTCCGGGCGAGCCGAGTAACCCGAGCCGTAGATCCGCCGCCACAGGGCTTCGACATGGAACGGATCGGCGCCGATCGCGTGACGGGCGACCACGTCCTCGATCATGCGCGCCACCACCTGCGGGCCGAAGGTCGCTGCGTAGACCTCGCCCACGCCTTCGATGCCATTGTCGGCGACGAGCTTGAGGAAGATGAAATATCGCCCGCCGAAATGCGGCGGCGGATTGCCGACGACGAAGGTGCGGCAGTCGACGATCTTCACGCCGGCTCTTCCGCCAGCACCGCCGGGAAGCCCGGCGCGCGCAGCTCGGTCGCCAGCGCGTCCTCCAGCAGCTTGACGGCCTGGGTCGACCAGGCATCGCCGCCGTACTGCGCGCGGGCGCGGCGGAAGATCTGCTCGGTCATGCCGCCCAGCGCCAGCGGCACGCCGAATTCGCGGCCGAACTGGGCGGCGAACCCCAGGTCCTTGCAGGCCAGGTCCATGGTGAAGCCGACATCGTAGCTGCCGTTGAGGACAAGCTGGCCCTCGGTCTCGAACACGAAGCTCGTACCCGAGCTCGCCTTGATGGCCGCGAAGGCCTGCGCCAGGTCGACCCCGCCCTTCTTCGCCAGCATCAGCGCCTCGCCCGCCGCGACGAGATGGATGAAGGCGAGCATGTTGGTGATGACCTTGATAACCGCCGCCTTGCCCAGCGGCCCCATGTGCAGCACCTTGCCGCCCATCGCTTGCAGGGCGGGCAGGTGCGCCCGGCAGAGGGCCTCGTCGCCACCCACAAGCACGGTGATCTGGCCCGCGGCGGCCCTGTGCACGCCGCCGGTGACCGGCGCCTCCAGGGTGGCGATCCCCCGCCCCGCCGCCAGCGCCGCGAGGCGCGAGATCTCGTGCCGGTCGGTCGTGCTCATCTCGATCCAGGCACCGCCGCGCTGGAGGCCATCGAGCACGCCGTTCGCACCGGTCAGCACGGCGGCGGAGGCGGAAGGCGACGGCAGGCAGGTGATCACGGCATCCGAGGCCGCCGCACAAGCCCCGGGCGTGTCGGCCCACCGCGCGCCCCTGGCGAGCAGATGGTCGGCCGCCTCCTTCCGCAGGTCGTGGACCGTCAGCGCAAAGCCCTTGCGCAGCAGGCTCTGGGCCAGGTGCCGGCCAAGATTGCCAAGGCCGATGAAACCGTAGCGCATGGACATGCAGGTCACCCGTCGGGTCAGTAGGGCGCGGCGTGTACCAGGCCGGGCGCCGCCCGCCGCGGCTTGCGCAGATGCTCCAGCCCGCGGAATTCGACAAACCGCGTCGTGGCCGCCCAGAGATGGTCGCCGTAGAGGAACGGCGCGAACGGCGCGACGCCCGCAAGCGGCAGGGGCGCGATCTCCGCATCCGCGCGCGGCTCGTAGAAGAACGGGATCGAGAAGCGCTCGCGTCCCACGCTCAGGACGCGATGCTCCGTCGCCTTGATCCGCCCGCCGGTCCAGCGCTCCAGCACCTTGCCGAAGTTGACGGCGAGCGTGCCCTCGTCGGGCGGCACGTCGACCCAGGACCCGTCGCGCATCCTGGCCTGCAGGCCCGCCACGCCGTCCTGGGCCAGCAGCGTCACGAAGCCGGAATCGACGTGCGGGCGGCCGGTGAACTGGCGGCGCCGGCCTTCATGTACGGTCCACAGCAGGTCCTGGTCGGTCGCGGCGAGGGCGGATTTGGGCCGCAGCGGATAGCGGATCAGCCGGAGCGTCGAGATGCCGCCGCGGAAGGCTTCGTCGAACGTCGTTTCGGCCAAGCCCAGGCCGCGGGCGATCGATTGCATCAGGCGCGACGCGACGAACTGCATCGCGCGGTAGTAATCCGCTGCGACCGCCCGCCAGCCGGGCAGCACTTCCTCCGGCGGCAGCGGCGTGGCGCCGCACAGCACGTCGCTCTCGTCGACGACCGCAGGGCCATAGGCGAGGTCCGGCCCCATGTCGATCCCGTCCTTGTAGGTGGCGTCGCCCGCCTGGGCCGGGAACCAGCCGCGATAGACGTTCGGCCGCTTCGGATCGAACTTCTGGCGCCAGAGCTTGCGCTGCTCCGCCGCCGGCAGATCGAAGATGCGCAGCAGATCGCGCCGCGTCGCGCGCCCGATCGGCACCTCGGGCGGCAGGCCCGTCACGGTCATGAAGCCGGTCTCGGCGCCCGCCGCAGCGATCGCCCGGTCGGCCGCATCGCGCGCGGCCGAAGCCGTGCCGAACAGCGCGCCGATGTCGATCCTGGGGATCGCCTGTGTTTCGATCTCGCTCACCGTTGGCTCCGCAGCTGCGTTCGCCGGCACATCGTGGACTGCCCGCGGATGTCGGGCAAGGCGGCCAGGGGCGCAAGCTGCCGGAGTCTGGCGACCCCGGCAGGACTTGAACCTGCAACCCTCAGCTTAGAAGGCTGATGCTCTATCCAGTTGAGCTACGGGGTCGATCCCGCGGCCGATCGGCGGCCGGTCAGTGCGTCCAGGGTCTCATGCGGTCGAAGCGGAAATTGTCGGCATAGGCTTTGGGCTTGATCCTGCGCTCTTGCGGCTCCTCCAGCACGTACTGCAACCCATGCTTGGTGGCGTAGGCGACCGCCTCGTCCCTAGTGGCGAAGCGCAGCTTAACCTGCGCCAGCGTATCGTCCGAGCTGGTCCACCCCATCAACGGCTCGGGCCGCCTCGCGCCGGGCTCGAATTCCAGCACCCACTCCTGGGTCAGCCCGCGACCGGATTGCATCGCCGTCTTCGCCGGCCGGTAGATCCTGACGGTCATCGCTTGAAAAACCTTCGGCTGGTTGCCGCATCCCCGGACATCGGGTTCCGCATGGTCGGGGCGGCGGGATTTGAACCCACGACCCTCTGCTCCCAAAGCAGATGCGCTACCAGACTGCGCCACGCCCCGACAGGCGGACCCGGGTTCGGATATCATGCCGCGCGCACCCTGTTCAAGGCGCGAACCGAAAGGAATGGCCGCCCCATGTCCAGCCGCACCCTGGCGATGACCGACGCGATTCACGCCTTCATGTTGGAGGCGGCCCTGCGCGAGGCGCCGATCCTGGCCGAATTGCGCCGGGAGACGGCCGGGTTGCCGATGGCCGACATGCAGATCGCGCCCGAGCAGGGGCAGTTCGCGGCGTTCCTGGCCGAGCTGATCGGGGTCAGGCGCTACCTGGAGATCGGCACCTTCACCGGCTACAGCGCACTGGCCGTGACGCTGGCCATGCCCGCCGACGGGCGCGCGGTGTGCCTGGACAAGAGCGAGGAATGGACCTCGGTCGCCCGGAAGTTCTGGCAGAGGGCGGGCGTCGCCGACCGGATCGCCCTCAAGCTGGGTCTCGCGCGCGACACCCTGGAGGCGATGCTGGCGGCCGGCGAAAGCGGCCGCTATGACCTGGCCTTCATCGACGCGGACAAGGTCAACTACGACGCCTACTACGAGTGCTGCCTCCAGCTCGTGCGCCCGGGCGGCGTGGTCGCGCTCGACAACATGCTGTGGAGCGGAGCGGTGGCAGATGCGGCCAAGCAGGACGAAGACACCGTGGCGCTGCGCGCGCTCAACCGGAAGATCCGCGACGACGGCCGGGTCGCATGCAGCCTGGTGCCGGTCGGCGACGGACTGATGCTCTGCCGCCGCCGAGCCTAGCGCCCGTCGAGCGCTCCTCGGCCTATGCGCCTCTGCCTGCCACCTTGGTCTGCCATAGCTCCCAGCCCTCGCCGGTCGCCATCAGGCAGGAACGACCGTTCGGGAAGCTGAGCACCAGGGTCCAGCTGCCGTTTTCCGACGTCATCAGCTCGACGACCGAGCCCTGGCCCGTCATGCCGAAGCCGGTCGGCGTTTCCTTGTACTTCTCCTTCAGCTGCGTCAGCAGATCGTTTCGATCGCCGCAGGAAGGCTGCTGCTGCGCCATGGCCGGCGTCGCCAACATCGCCAGCGCAAGTCCCGCCACCGGGAACCAACGGAACGCCATGTTGATCTCCATTCTGGAGCCTACTTGGCCCAATTCCCTGTGCGTCCATGATCGGTCCCCGCCCGTTAATCTTTACCTAAAGCGCGCAACGATTTTTCGTTGACGATTCGTGAATCGAACGAATGCAATCGAATTGGCGGCGATGCTGAAACGGAAGGTCTGCCGGCGCTATTTGGCGATCTCGGCGTGGCGCACGCGGTCGCCCGGCTTCAGCTTCAGCCGCGCGACGGTGCCGCCGTTGAGCTCGAGCACGGCGCGCACAGGCCCGGCCGAGGGAATCGTCTCGGTCGAGCCCGGCACGGCCCGCTCGCGGATGTTCACCACGCGCCCGTCGGCGCCGATGAACAGCATGTCGAGCGGGATCAGCGTCTGGTACATCCACATCGAGATCGGCTGCGGCGGGTCGTAGAGGAACAGCATGCCCGCATCCGGCGCCATCTTGGTGCGGAACATCAGCCCCTGCTGCGACTGTTCCGGCGTCCGCGCGATCTCGATCGTGAAGCGGTGCGTCTTGCCGTCGCTCTCGATCGTCAGCTCGCCCTTCTCGAAAGTGACGACGGCGCGCGCGGGCGGCGCGAACGCGGCGCTGGCGGTCAGGGCCAGGAACAGGCGGCGCTTCATGGCGGCGGATCTTATGGCGCGCCCCGGCGCAGGGCAATTCGTTCAGGGCGTCAGCGCCGTGGCCACGGCCGCGCGCACCTCGGCGCGGACCGGGCCGGGTCTGGACGGGTCGGCGAGCGTCGTGAACCAGTGTGACGGCGGATTGCGCCCCCCGCTGCGCGACCACGACAGGCCGCGCAGCACCGCCTCGGCCGCCGGCGGCAACGGCCCGTCGGGGATCGGGGTTCCGTTAAGCGTCGCCCAGACCCCGGCCCAGCAGCGTGCCACCGACCACGGATTGTAGCCTCCGCCGCCGAGCACCAGCACGCGCGGCGCAATGCCCTTGAGCCGCTCCACGGCCTGCCACAGCGCGCGGTTGGACAGGCCGAGCCTGCTCATCGGGTCGTCCTGCAGCGCGTCGGCCCCGCACTGGATCACCAGCGCCTGCGGCGCCGGATCGGCCGCAAGCGGCAGCAGCGCCTCCTCGACCACGAACGCCATCTCGCTGTCGTTGAAGCCCGGCGGCACCGGGATGTTGCGCGCATTGCCGCCGGCGCGATCGGTCGACTTGCCGGTGAACGGCCAGCGCCCATCCTCGTGCACGGAGATCACGCGCACGCGGGGATCGCCGGAGAAAGCGTCCTGCACCCCGTCGGCGTGATGCGCGTCCAGGTCGACATAGCTGACCGGCGCAATGCCCCGGTCCAACAGCGCCAGTATGCCCAGCACCGGGTCGTTGAAGAAGCAGAACCCGCTGGCGCGGTCGCGCCGGCCGTGATGCGTGCCGCCGGCGGGGTGGTAGACGATGCCGCCGTCCGCCAGCAGCCCCGCGGCATGGATCGACCCGCCGCAGGCGGTCGCGGGCCGGCGGAACATTTCGGGATAGATCGGGTTCTCCAGCTTGCCGAGGTTGTAGCGCGTTCGAATCTCCGCCGGCGGCGCCTGGCTACGCTCGGCCTCCATCAGCGCGGCGATATAGGCCGGATCGTGGAACCGCGCGAGCTGCGCGGGCGTCGCGCGCGGACTGTCCACATATTGCGCGTCGTCGAGCCAACCCAGTGCGCGGCACAGGTCGATGACGGTCGAAACGCGCGGGATCGCCAGCGGGTGGTTCCGCCCGTAGCTGGAGCGCCGGTAGATCTCGCTGCCGACGAAAAGCGGGCGGAGGGACATGAGGCGGCAGGATAGCGTAGCGATCGCCCCCATCCCCAGCGGATTCCGCCTTCGATTGCGTCGGCAACCTTGCGTTGCCCCGGGCATTGATCCATAGTCCCCCCATCACTGGGGGGAGCCGGCGTACCGGCTGAGAGGTCCCGTAGGGCGCTTGGGCCCGGGGGGACGACCCCAGAACCTGATGCGGTTAGTACCGCCGTAGGGACTGGTGAAGCATGGTTGTCCGCGCGCAGGCGCCCTCTCCCGACATCGTGATCCGCTCGGCCCGCCTGAGCTACGGCGGCGACGTGCTGTTCGACCAGCTCGACGCGCGGTTCGCGGCTGCGCGGTGCACCTGTTTGCTGGGCCCCAGCGGCGTCGGCAAGTCGAGCCTGCTGCGCCTGATCGCGGGGCTCGCGCCGCCGGGCGTCGGCGGCGAGGTCATGGGCGGCGACGGCCAGCCGATCGCAGGGCGCGTCGCCTGGATGGGCCAGACGGAGCCCTTGATGCCCTGGCTCAGCGCGCGCGGCAATGTCGCAATCGGGGCGCGGTTGCGCGGAGAGCGGCCTTACGTCGATGCGCTCGACCGCGCCGAGGAGCTGCTCGCGCGCGTCGGGCTCAAGGGACGCGAGCACGACCGGCCGGCGAGCCTCAGCGGCGGCATGCGCCAGCGCGTGGCGCTGGCCCGCACGCTGTTCGAGGGCCGGCCCGTCGTGCTGATGGACGAGCCCTTCTCCGCCCTCGATGCCATTACCCGCCTGGTGCTGCAGGAGGAAGCCGCGCGGCTGCTGGCCTTCCGCACCGTGGTGCTCGTGACCCACGACCCGCTCGAGGCGCTGCGCATCGGCCACGTGGTCCACGTGATGGCCGGCAGGCCCGCGACGCTGGGACCCGCGATCGTGCCGCCCGGCGATCCACCGCGCGCGCTCGACGACCCGAAAATTCTGGCGCTGCAGGGAGAATTGCTGCGCAGCCTGACCGCGGCCAGGGAGGCGGCATGATCGCGCTGCGCGCGCTCGCCACCTTCGCCGGGCTGGTCGTACTCTGGCAGGCGGTCGTGCTGGCGACCGGCATCCCCCACTACCTGCTGCCCGCGCCGACGCGCGTGGCCGCGACTCTGTGGGCGCGCGGCGACATCCTGTGGGAGAATGCGCAGATTACGATGCTGGAGATCGCGCTCGGGCTCGTTCTGGGCGTGCTTTGTGGCGCGAGCTGCGCCTTGCTGCTGATGGCGTCGCGGCTGGCCCGGCGATGGATGCTGCCGGTGCTGATCGCCAGCCAGGCGATCCCCACCTTCGCGATCGCCCCCCTGCTGGTGCTGTGGTTCGGCTACGGCCTCGCTTCGAAGATCGTGATGGCGATCCTGGTGATCTTCTTCTCGGTCGCCTCGACCTTCTACGACGGGCTCAGACGCACCGAGCCGGGCTGGCTGGACCTCGCGCGCACCATGTCGGCCTCGCCCTGGCGGACCTTGTGGCTGGTGCGCGTGCCGGCCGCCCTGCCCGCGCTCGGCACCGGCATCCGCGTGGCGGCGGTGTTCGCGCCGATCGGGGCGATCATCGGCGAGTGGGTCGGCGCCAGCAGGGGCCTCGGCTACCTGATGCTGCAGTCCAACGCGCGCATGCAGATCGACATGCTGTTCGCAGCGCTGCTGGTGCTCGCGCTCTTCGCCATCGCGCTCTACGCGGCAGTCGACGCGGCGCTGCGCCGCCTGATCCCATGGGCGCCCGACCGGCTGCCCGACGATGACTGAGCTGATCAAAGGAGAACGACCATGAGACGCATCCTGCTGGCCCTGGCGCTGGTCGCGCTGACCTCGCGCTCCGAGGCGGCCGACAAGCTGACGATCATTCTCGACTGGTTCGTCAACCCCGACCACGCGCCGATCATCGTCGCCGCCCAGAAGGGCTATTTCGCCGAGGCGGGCCTGGACCTCGAGATTGTGCCGCCCGCCGATCCCAGCGATCCGCCCAAGCTGGTCGCCGCCGGCCGCGCCGAGCTGGCCGTGAGCTACCAGCCCACGCACCAGATCCAGGTCAGCCAGGGTCTGCCGCTGGTGCGCATCGCAACCCTGATCTCCACCCCGCTCAACAGCGTGGTGGTGCTGGCGGACGGGCCGATCAAGTCGATCAAGGACCTGAAAGGTCGGAAGGTCGGCTTCTCGGTCGCCGGCACGGAGGAAGCGATTCTCGGCACGATCCTCGCCAAGCACGGGCTGAGCCTGAAGGACGTGGAGATGGTCAACGTCAACTTCGCGCTGACCCCCGCGCTTCTGACCGGCCGGGTCGCCGCCGTCACCGGTGCCTACCGGAATTTCGAGCTGAACCAGCTGGCGCTCGAAGGCAAGCCCGGCCGCGCCTTCTACGTCGAGGAGGAAGGCGTGCCCGTCTACGACGAGCTGATCGTCGTCGCGAACAAGGACAAGCTCGCCGACCCGCGCCTGCGCCGGTTCGTGGCGGCGCTGGAGCGGGGCGTGATGTTCCTGATCAACAATCCGGACGAGAGCTGGAAGCTGTTCGTCCAGCGCCATAAGGACCTCGACGACGAACTCAACAAGCGCGCCTGGCGCGACACGCTGCCCCGCTTCGACAAGCGCCCGGCGGCGATGGACAACGGCCGCTACGAGCGCTTCGCCAAGTTCCTGCAGGACAAGGGCCTGGTGAAGGCAATGCCGCCGGTCGCGAGCTACGCGGTGGAACTGCCGTAGACAGCAGCGGGGGAATCCCGCAGTGGTAGGCAATCGCTGTCGCCGCCTATAATCGGCCGGCGCGCCCCGATGGCGCGAACGGATGGCACCGATGCTCGGGCTCGAAGCGGCGGACCTCGCGCGCATCCAGTTCGCCTTCACCGTCTCGTTCCACATCCTGTTCCCGGCCTTCACCATCGGGCTGGCGAGCTATCTGGCGGTGCTCGAGGGCCTGTTCCTGTGGACCGGGCGCGAGGTGTTCTGCCGCCTGTTCCGCTTCTGGGTGACGATCTTCGCCGTCACCTTCGGCATGGGCGTCGTGTCGGGCGTGGTGATGAGCTACCAGTTCGGCACCAACTGGAGCCGCTTTTCCGACGCGACCGGGGACATCCTCGGCCCCCTCCTCGGATACGAGGTGCTGACCGCCTTCTTCCTCGAGGCCGGGTTCCTGGGCGTGATGCTGTTCGGCTGGGACCGCGTGGGGCGCGGCCTGCATTTCTTCGCCACCTGCATGGTGGCGCTGGGCACGCTGATCTCCAGCTTCTGGATTCTGGCGGCCAACAGCTGGATGCATACGCCGGCCGGCTTCGCGATGCGCGACGGGCGGTTCATGCCGGTGGACTGGTTCGCCGTGATCTTCAACCCTTCGTTTCCCTACCGCCTGGTTCACATGGTCCTGGCGGCCTACCTGACCACGGCCTTCGTCGTCGGCGCCGTGGGTGCATGGCATTTGCTGCGCGACCGCTACGACCAGCCGGCGCGGGTGATGTTCTCGATGGCGATGTGGATGGCGGCGCTGGTCGCGCCGATCCAGCTCGTCGCCGGCGACATGCATGGGCTCAACACCCTCAAGCGCCAGCCGGCCAAGATCGCGGCGATCGAAGGCCACTGGGAGACGCAGCGCGGCATGCCGCTCTACCTGTTCGGCTGGCCCGACATGAAGGCCGAGGAGACGCGTTACGCGCTCGCCGTCCCGCGCCTCGGTTCCCTGGTGCTGACTCACGAATGGGACGGCGAGGTGAAGGGGCTGAAGGACTGGCCGCCCGACCAGCGCCCCTTCTCGCCCGTGGTGTTCTGGTCGTTCCGCATCATGGTCGGGTTGGGCATGCTGATGATCCTCGTCGGCATCGTCTCGCTCTGGCTGCGCTGGCGGAAGGCGCTCTACGCAGAGCCGTGGTTCCTGCGCTGCTGCATCGCCATGGGACCGTCCGGGTTCGTGGCGCTCCTGGCGGGGTGGATCACCACGGAGATGGGCCGGCAGCCCTGGCTGGTCTACGGCCACATGCGCACGGTCGACGGGCTGTCGCCGGTGCTGGCGGGCGACATCGCCGTGTCGCTCGGCATCTTCGTCGTGGTCTACTTCACCGTGTTCGGCATCGGCGCCTACTACCTGCTGCGGCTGATGGTGGCCGGCCCCGGGACGGTCAAGCCGGAAGCGCCGCACATCAAGGCCCCGGGCATGCGCCCGCTCGCCGCCGCGCCCGCGGAGCCCGCGCCATGACCGGCATCGACCTCGTGACCGTCTGGGCCGTAATCATCGCCTTCGGCGTGCTGATGTACGTGGTGATGGACGGGTTCGACCTCGGCGTCGGCATCCTGTTCCCGCTCTTCAAGGAAGGCGAGGAGCGCGACCTGATGATGAACTCGGTCGCGCCGGTATGGGACGGCAACGAGACCTGGCTGGTCCTGGGCGGCGTCGGCCTGTTCGCGGCCTTCCCGCTCGCCTACGCCGTGATCCTGCCGGCGCTCTACCTGCCGCTGACCCTGATGCTGATTGCCCTGATCTTCCGCGGCGTGGCGTTCGAGTTCCGCTTCAAGTCGCGCCGTTCGCGCTGGCTGTGGGACCTGGCCTTTGCCGGCGGGTCGGCGCTGGCCGCCTTCGCCCAAGGCGTCGCGCTGGGCGCCTTCATCCAAGGCATCAAGGTCGCGGGCCGCGACTTCGCCGGCGGGCCGCTCGACTGGCTGACGCCGTTCAGCCTCATTACCGGGTTCGGGCTGATGGCGGGCTACGCCATGCTGGGCTGCGCCTGGCTGATCATGAAAACCGAGGGCCCGATCCAGCGCCGCCTCTTCGGGCTGATGACGCCGATCGGCTCGGTCGTCCTTGGATTCGTCGCCGCGGTCAGCCTGTGGACGCCGTTCCTGTCGCCGGCGATCGCCGAGCGCTGGTTCTCGTGGCCCAACATCGCCTACCTGTCGCCGGTGCCGCTGCTAGTCGGGCTGGTCGCCCTGGCCCTGTGGCGGGCGCTCAGGGACCGGCGCGAGGTGCAGCCGTTCCTGTTGACCCTCGCTCTGTTCGCCCTGTCCTATCTCGGCCTCGGCATCAGCCTGTGGCCCCACGCCATCCCGCCCTCGGTCACGTTCTGGCAGGCCGCGTCCTCGCGCGAGGCGCAGGAGTTCCTCGTGGTCGGCATACTGGTGCTGATCCCGCTGATCCTGGGCTACACCGGCTATGCCTACTGGGTGTTCCGGGGCAAGGTTAGGGGCGGCTACCACTGATGCCCCCGCGCTGGCGCCGGACCGGCTGGTTTGCGGCCCTGTGGCTCGCCGGCGTGGCGGCGGCGGCCGCGCTTGCCTACGCCACGCGGTCGCTCATGCGCTGGTAGCGGTGTCATGGAATTGCCGCCGGCCCTGGCGCGGGCGAATTCCGCATGCGCGTCGAGCGGATCTTTGGCAAAGGCATATTGCCGGTCGTGCTGCCGGACAGGCTGGACGCAAAGGTCATCCGCAAGCCCACCATGCCGGTCCTGTCCGACCCCAAGGCGGCAAAGCCGCGCTTGCCGGCGGGCCGCGATCCGACTAGTATACAAGTATGGTACTTGCCCAACCGCAGCGCCTCCCGCGCGCCTTCGGCCCGGCCCAGATCTATGCCGAGCTGCGCCGGCAGATCGTGACCTTGGCGCTGAAGCCCGGCGAGAAACTGTCGGAAAACGAACTGGCGCTGCGCCTGGGCGTCAGCCGCACGCCGGTACGCGAGGCGCTTATCCGGCTCGCCGACGCGGGACTGGTGGCGGTGCTGCCGCAGCGCGGCACCTATATCGCGCCGATCTCCATCGAGGCGGTCAAGCACGCGCGCTTCGTGCGCGAGGGGATCGAGCTTGCAGTGGTGCGCGAGGCGTGCGGCCGCCTGCCGCCCGCCTTCGCCGCCGCCGCCGAGGAACTGATCGCCGAGCAGCGCAAGGCCGCGGCGGCGGCGGACTACGAGCGCTTCCTGGCCGCTGACGAGGCCCTGCACCGCTCGCTCGCGGTCGCCGTCGGCCAGGAGCGCGCCTGGGCGATCGTCGAGCAGGAAAAGGCGCAGATGGACCGCATCCGATTCCTGTCGCTGCCCGGCGCCTCGCCGATGAAGCGGCTGATCGCCCAGCACCTGGGCGTGGTGAAGGCCCTGCAGCGCGGCGATCTGGAAGCCGCCGAAGGAACGATGCGCGCGCATCTGCGCGAGATCCTGCTGGCGCTGCCGCCGATCGTGCGCGCCAATGCGGCTTTGATCGCGACCGGCGAAACCGAATGAAACGCAAATCCGGGAGGAAACCATGAAACGACTGATCGTCGCGGCCCTGGCCCTTTTCGCGGCCACCGCGCCCAGCGCGCCCTCGGGGGCGCAGGACAGCTTCACGCTGAACATCAACACCGCGCTCAGCACCGATGACCCGATGTATATCGGGCTCGAGGCGCTGAAGGCCGCCTTGGAGAAGCGCACCGCCGGCAAGCTGCAGGTGAAGCTTTTTCCCGGCTCGCAGCTCGGCCCCGACGAGGCGGTGCTGGAGCAGGCGCGCGCCGGCGCCTCGGTCGCGGTGCTGGTCGACGGCGGGCGGCTGGCGCCGTTCGTCAAGGAGTTCGGAATCCTCGGCGCGCCCTATCTCGCCGACAATTTCGACGAGTTGCGCAAGGTCGTCACCTCGCCGATGTTCGAAGGCTGGGTCGGGAAGCTGCGCGATGCCTCGGGCCACCAGGTCTTTGCCTTCAACTGGTTCCAAGGCGATCGCCACCTGCTGACCAACAAGCCGGTCAAGGTGCCGGATGACTTGAAAGGCGTTCGGATGCGCACGCCCGGCGCGCCGGTCTGGCTCGAGACCGTACGTGCGATGGGCGCCACGCCGACGCCCCTGCCCTGGGCCGAGGTCTACTCCGCGCTGCAGCTCAAGGCGATCGACGCCGCCGAGGCGCAGCACCCGGCGGTGTGGGGTTCGCGTCTCTACGAAGTGGTCAAGCACATCACCAAGACGTCGCATTTCCAGCTGATCACCGGTCTGGTGGGCTCGCGCGCCTGGTATGACAAGCTGCCGCCCGCGATGCAGACGGCCTTGCGCGAGGAAGCCCTGAAGGCGGGCGACGACGCCTCGCGGGCGACGATCGCCTCGCTTGCCCAGTACGAGAAGCAGATGAAGGAGAAGGGCGTGACGGTGGCCGAGATCGACGTCGCGCCGTTCAAGGCCGCGACCCAGGCGGTCTACGACAAGCTCGGCTACGCCGATCTGCGCAAGGAGGTCAACGCGATCATCAGCAAGAAGTAGAACGCGGGGCCGGCCGCTGGAATCCGGGGCAACCGACGCTCCAACGATGATCGACGGGGTTCTCGACAAGATCGAGCGCTGGCTGGCGGCGGCGGCGCTCGCGGGCTGTACCCTGCTCGTGCTGCTGGGGGCGGTGGCACGCCTTGCCGGTGCGCCCGTCATCTGGGCGATCGACATCGCGCTGCTGCTGTTCGGCTGGTGCTGCGTGCTGGGCGCCGACTTGGCCCTGCGCCGCAACGGGCACATCGAGATAGACGTGCTGATCCGGCGATTCCCGGCGGCGGCCCGGCGCGCCCTTGCGCTCGCATGGCTCGGCGTCATCGCGGCGTTCCTGACGGTCCTGGTCTGGTACGGCGTGAGACTGACCCTGCTGAACGTCGAACGGCCGCTGGGCGACACCGAGATCAGTTACGCGCTGGTCACTGCCTCGATCCCGGTGGGCGCCGCGCTGATGCTGTGGACGGTGTTGCGGCGGCTGGTGCTGGCGCTGCGGGGCCGCCAACGGCTTTCCCTCGAAGGCGTGGACGGTCGGGTGCTGTGACGCTTTGGCTCACCCTGATTTTTCTGGCGCTGATGTTCCTGGGGATGCCGGTGGCGTTCGCGGTCGGGATCGCCAGCATTTTGTTCTATCTGCTGTCCGACACGCCGACCATGGTGGGGGTGCAGCGCATAGCCGGCGCGGCGCAGTCGGTCCCGCCCCTGGCGGTGCCGCTGTTCGTGTTGGCCGGAAACCTGATGAACGAATGCGGCATCACCACGCGCCTGATCCAG
>CAYMTM010000071.1:0-19692 GCA_964393375.1 uncultured Rhodospirillaceae bacterium | reverse complement strand
CAGCATGACGTGATAGCGCCAGTGGCCCGGCGGACATACCAGGCGGATTCGTGCGGGCTCGTCGCACTGGCCCACATGGCGTTCCGGCGCGACATAGGTCTTCATGTCGTCCGCCAGCAGGCCCACGCCCACGCGGCCCTGCTGGACGGAGATCGCGACCTCGACTGTCGCGAGCGCGTCGTCGCCCGCGCCGGCCGCGAGCGCCTGACGCAGCGTATTGGCGCCGAGCGTGCCGCCGACCGCGTAGGACCATCGCTGCGGCGGCGTGCGCACGCGCAGCGCGGGACCCGCAGGCGTGTCAACCGCGACGATCTCGCTGCCACCATGCCGCTTGAATGAAGCGGGGGAGAGCCCGAGTTGCAGGCGCTTGCCCGCCCCCTCAATCAGGTAGCGTGCCGCCTGGCTCCGATCGGGCACGGTTTCTACCCGCAGGTCGAACCAAGCCAATTGCTCGTTGGACTGGCAGAACGCGAGCAAGGGCGTGACGGCCACGGGCGCAAAACGCTGGCCCATGCGGTCGAGGTCGTACCATTCGGCCCCGGCCACCGCGTCGCCGCCCGTCGCGGCACGCCAATCGGCGAAGGCAGGCCGGCCGTTGCGCTCCCAACGCTCCCTGGGAAGGCACTGTTCGACCCAACGGCCACCGGGTCGCAGATGGGGCAGCAGGTGCATGGTGGCGCGGCGCGCGAACCCGAACGGAACTTCGATCATTGCGCCTTGGCAGTAGATGAAATCGAATCCGTCAGGAATCGCATCGAGCGACCGCAGGTCCTCCACGCAGGTCATGCCTTCGCACTCCAGGCCGAAGGCTTCAAGGAGGCGACTTGTCAACTGCAGGCTGGCCGGCAGGATTTCCGCGAAATGCCAGCGCGCGCCGCTGCGGATGAAGTCGATGCCGTCGAAGCCGCCGGCATCGCCGAATTCGAGGACACGCTTGCCACGGAACATGTCGCGATAGAGCTCGCGGTACCAGCCGCGCTCGGCGAATGCGGCCCCGAGCGCCGAATGATGCCGGATGCCGTCCCACCAATCGCGCAGTTCCCGGTCCGACAGCGCAAGCAGCTTGCCGGTGTCGATACGCTCCGACCGGTGCGCTGGCGCCTCCCACGATTTCCACTTCCGCCGCAACAGGTCGAACAGGGCGCGGCCGTGGTCGCTGCCGGCCAGGTTTGCCGCCTCGACGATCGGCTGGACAGGTTGCGCGGACTGTTCTGGCGGCCGATTGCCCAGGTTCAGCGCGTGGCTTGCCGTCATGCCCACTCCTAAGCCACGGGCCTGCCCCCCATGCCCGCGCTTGAAGCCATGGATAGCCGTCGGGCCCTTAAGATTGCGTTTACCCTGGGCGTGGCCCGTGGGCCGCAGTCCGCGGGCATTTAAGGGAAATTTAACCCGCCGCCGGGAGGATCGGCAGGGACGCGCAATCGGCCTTGCAGAGGCCGTGGCGGGGGTGCGTCGGCTGACGGAACGATCGGGGCGGACGTGGCAGTTCACGAGGACAGGAAGGCAACCGGCGCGATCGCCCCGATGGCGGTCTCGGTGGTGGGCCTGGGCAAGCTCGGCGCGCCGCTGGTGGCAGTCGCCGCCAGCAAGGGGCATCGGGTGATCGGGGTCGACCTCAACGAGGCGGCCGTGGCGTCGATGGCGCAGGGGCGGGCGCCGGTGGACGAGCCGGGCCTGCAGGAGCTGCTGGACCGGGCCAAGGACCGCATCGCTGCCACGACCGATCTCGCCCGGGCGGTCGTCGAGACCGACATCACCCTCATCATCGTGCCGACGCCGACCGGGCCGGAGGGACGGTTCATCAACGACCACGTGCTGAGCGCGATCCGCGGCATCGGCGAGGGGCTCAAGCGCAAGAGCGGCTACCATGTCGTGGTCGTCACCTCGACCGTCATGCCGGGGTCGACCGAAGGCGTGATCGCCGAGGCGCTGGCGCGCCATTCCGACCGCGTGGTCGGACGCGAGGTGGGCCTGTGCTACAGCCCGGAGTTCATCGCGCTCGGCTCGGTGATCCGCGACATGCAGCGGCCCGACATGATCCTGATCGGCGAGTCCGATCCGCGCGCTGGTGCGGTCTTGGAACGGCTGCTGACCAGCGTGGTCGACAACACGCCTCCGGTGCGCCGCATGAGCCTGGTCAACGCCGAGCTGACCAAGATCGCGGTCAACACCTACGTCACCACCAAGATCACCTACGCCAACATGCTGGGCGAGCTGTGCGAGCGCCTGCCGGGGGCGGACGCCGACGTCGTCACCGCCGCGCTGGGCATGGACACGCGCATCGGGGGGAAATACCTGCGCGCGGCCACCGGCTATGGCGGCCCGTGCTTTCCGCGCGACAACGTGGCCTTCGCCACTCTGGCGCGCAGCCTGGGCGCGCGCGCCGACCTGGCCGAGGCGACCGATCGCATGAACCACCACCAGGTCCTGCGCCTGGCCGAGACGGTGGCGCGCCACGTCGAGCCGCGCGGCCGCATCGGCGTGCTGGGCCTGTCCTACAAGCCGGACACCGACGTGGTCGAGGCGAGCCAGGGCGTGATGCTGGCGCGCGCGCTGGTGGATGCCGGATTCCGCGTCGTGGTGTTCGATCCCAAGGCGATGGCGAACGCGCGGCGCGTGCTGGGACATGCGGTCGAGTACGCCGCCTCGGCGGCGGAGTGCGCGCGCACCACCGATGCGCTGGCCGTCACGACGGCATGGCCGGAGTTCCGCGCCCTGACCGCCGCCGATTTCGCCCGTGGCGGCGCGCGTGCCGTCGCGGTCGACTGCTGGCGCGTGCTGGACGCCGGCCGCGTGGCACCGGCCTGCCGCGTGATCGTGCCGGGCCGCGGCGACGACCACATCGAGCACGGCGCCGCCACCCGCAAGCGCGCCGCCGCCTGATCTCCAAGGAAGCGACAATGACCAACCAAGACGACACTATCCTGGTCGCCGGCGCCGGCGGCTTCATCGGCGGCCACCTGGTGGCGCGCCTCTTGGCACGCGGGCACCGCAACGTCCGCGCGGTCGACATCAAGCCGATCGGCGAGTGGTACCAGGTGTTCCGCGAGGCGGACAACCGCGTGCTCGACCTCAAGAGTCTGGCCAACTGCCGCACCGCCGTGGCCGGCGTCTCGCGCATCTACAACCTGGCGGCCGACATGGGCGGCATGGGGTTCATCGAGACCCACAAGGCCGAATGCATGCTGTCGGTGCTGATCAACACGCACCTGCTGATGGCCGCGCGCGAGGCCGAGGTGGAGCGGTTCTTCTACGCCTCCTCGGCCTGCGTCTACGCCGCCGGCAAGCAGACCAGCCCGGATGTCACGGCGCTGAAGGAGGAAGACGCCTACCCGGCGATGCCCGAGGACGGCTATGGCTGGGAGAAGCTGTTCTCCGAGCGCATGTGCCGGCATTTCCGCGAGGATTTCGGCGTGGAGACGCGCGTGGCGCGGTTCCACAACGTCTACGGTCCGTGCGGCACCTGGGACGGCGGACGCGAGAAGGCGCCGGCGGCGATCTGCCGCAAGGTGATCCAGGCCAAGCTCTCCGGCCGGCACGAGATCGAGATCTGGGGCGACGGCGAGCAGACCCGCAGCTTCATGTATATCGACGACTGCCTGACCGGCAGCATGGCGATCATGGCGAGCAGCATCGTCGAGCCGATCAATCTCGGCTCCTCCGAGCTGGTCTCGATCAACCGCCTGGTCGACATCGTCGAGGAGATCGCCGGCGTGAAGCTGGCGCGCCGCTACAAGCTCGACGCGCCGAAGGGCGTGCGCGGGCGCAACTCGGACAACACGCTGATCCTCAAGAAGCTGGGCTGGGAGCCCTCGATCCGGCTCGAGGACGGCATGGAGAAGACCTATCGCTGGATCTGGGACCAGATCACGGCCCAGCCTCGGGCAATCAGGCGCGCGTCCTAGGGCGCAGCCGGGCCGCAGCGATTGCCGCGATCGGCGGCGCGGCGAGCAGCACCGCCATCGCGCCCCACAGCTTAGCTTCCGCATTGTTGAACCGCTCGGCGAGCTGCAGCAGGCCCGCCGCTGCGACCACCGGCGCTGCCATGAACCCGTCCAGCCAGCCGCAAGGGCTCGGTTGCGGCGCCGGCGGGCGTCCGAAGATACCCAGCACCAGCAGGCAGGCGGCGAGACCGAGGGTCGGCACCAGGAAGTCGGGAATCGGGAAGTCGCGGAAGCGCCCGTCCAGCACGACATGCAGCCAGGACAACAACCCAGGCGGAAGCTGGTTCACCCATTCCCGGATGCCGGCGAGGTCGATGCGCAGCGCCAGGCGCCAGGTTTCGATCGCGCCCAGGATCAGGAACGCCAGCATCAGCCAGTCGCGCCAGCGCGTTGCGCCGAGGTCGGCAAGGGTCGAGGCGGGGCCGAGTAGCGGTACGGGCTGGCGGGGCGACGCCAGGCGACGCGCCGTCTCGACATAGAGCAGGGCCGCAAGGGCGACCTGGAGGGCGACCTGGAACAGAGGGCCGGCCAGCGCCGCCTTGTCGTGCCACTGGGCGAAGCCGGCGCGCGCGCCGATCGCCAGCATGCCGGCCATGGATTGGGCGAGCAGGGCGAGGGCAAACAGGCCCGGGATGCCGGGCCAGCGCCTCGCAGCGTACAGCGTCGCGAGAACGCCCAGGAGCGCCGCGCCGGCGAACTGCCATTGCCAGTGCGGCCGCTCGACGATCGCGCGGCCCGGCGCGAACTTCGCCTGGCGCTCGGCGTCGATGATGCCCCAGTTGCCGCCCACCGTGCCTTCGTGTGCGGTCTTCCAGGGCTGGTCGAAGGCCTCGACGATGTTGTAGTCGAGGCCCTCCTTGCGGGCGAGGGCCTTGAAGGCGGCCAGGAAGCGGGCCTGCTCCGCGCGGCCCGGCACGGCGCGCTCGCGGGCGCGCCCGGCGCTCGGCCAGCCGACCTCGCCGATCAGGATCGGCTTGTCGGGAAACGCCTTCCTGACCAAGCCGTAGACGTGCAGGATGTGGCCCATGCTGCCCGCAACGTCGACCGGGTCGTCCTCCCAGTAGGGTAGGAAGTGAACGGTGACGAAGTCGACTTCCTTGGCGAGGTCGGGATGGCGCACCCACACTTCCCACACATCGGCATAGGAGACGGGCTGTTTTACCGCCTGGCGGACGCGGCGGATCAGCGGTGCGAGCTGGTCGGGCTTCAGATCGCCGCGCAACAGCGCTTCGTTGCCCACGATCACGCGCCGGATCGTGTCGGGGTGGCGGTTGGCCTGTTCGATCAGCGCCGTGACCTCGGCCTCGTTGCGCTGGTGATCGAAGCCGAGCCAGGCGCTGTGGGTGACCGCGATGCCGTATCTGCCGGCGACGCTGGGCACGGTCTCCAGTCCCTCGGTCGCGGTATAGGTGCGCACGCCCTGGGTCCTGCCGGCGAGCAGGGCCAGGTCCTGTTCGATCTCCGCGGCGCTGGGGAAGCGCCCCAGCAGCGGGCTCTGGCCGCGGCGGAAAGGCGCGAAGGAGACGCTGCGCAGCGGCTCGGCCGCCTCCAGGCCGTCCACGACGACGGGCGGATTGGAAACGAACCAGCACGCGTAGCTTGCCAGCGCGGCGACCGCACCGGCGGCAAGCGTCAGCGCGATGCGGACGCCGAGCGACGGGCCGGCTGCGGCTACTTGCACCGCTTGTAGGTGATCTGGTCCCGGGTGATCGGCGGGATGCGCCGGCCGTCGACGAACGTATCCTGCAAGACCAGCGTGTCCTTGTCGGCCATCGCGTAGACCTCACGGCGGGGCTTGCGGCCCTGCTCCTGGGTTTCGACCGACAGGCGGTCGCCGTCGAGCTTGAACGTCGCCGGCACGACCATCTCCTTGCTCTTGGGCGATGCCTTGGCCGGCGGCGCGGCCGCCGTGGCGGGCGCAGCGGTCGCGGCCTTCGGCTCCTCGGTGACCTTGCGCGCCGTGGCCGGGTCGCGGGGCTGGGTGTCGACCAGCTTGCGCGCGGTCGCCGGGTTGCGGGGCTGGGCGGGTTCCGCCGGATCGACCGCTTTGGGCGGGGCGCTGGCGGCGGGCGCCGCCGCGGCCTTCTGCTCGGCGGTCTTCGCCGGCTCCGGCGACTTCGCCGCGGGGGCGGGTGGCTTCGCCGCCGCCGGGGCGGCCTTGCGCGCGGCGGAGGGATTTTCCGCGGTCTCGACCGCCTGGAAGCGGCTGCTGAACTGGGTCACCTTGCCTTCGGCGAACATCACCCATTCCTCGGCGCAGTCGCCGCGGCTCCACTTGCCGTAAAAGTCGCTGACCACGGCCGCCGCCGCCGTCGCGGCGACGAGCGAAAGGCCTAGGGCGAGGTGGTGCGGGCGCATGCGCATGCGATCCATCCTGGTTGGCGTGCAGATGATCGCACGTCCGCGCCGGACGCCACAAGCGGCGGTCCGCCGGCGCTGGCGCCGAATCGGGTGACGCCGCCGCCGCCGTGCGTATAATCGCGGACGATGAGAGAGAAGAGCCGCACCTGCTATTTCTGCCGCTACTGGATCGGGGAGGGCGTGCGCGAGCGCGGGCCGCACGGCGAATGCCGGCGCTACCCGCCGGTGGTGACCGCGCGCCATCCCGACGGCAAGTTCCCGCGCACGGTCAGCACGGATTCCTGCGGGGAGTGGCAGCGCATGGCGGCGGCCGCGACCGAGGAAGCCCCGGCCGCCCGGTCGTGAACGGGGCGCCCGTCCGCGCGAGCCTGCCGTGAGCGGCGACACCCGGCCGGCAGCGGCCGTCTACGCGGCCGCGATCGCAGGGCCGGTGGCTTGCGGGCTGGTTGCGGTCTGGCTCGGCCAGGACGCCAACTGGGACCTGCGCAACTACCACTTCTACAACGCCTATGCGTTCCTGCACGGAAGGCGGGGCTTTGACCTCGCCGTCGCGCATCACGCCACGTTCTACAACCCGCTTTCCGACCTGCCGTTCTACGCGCTGGTGACGACACTGCCGCCGCGCGCGGTCGGCTTTGCGATGGGGTTCGTCCAGGG
Source organism: uncultured Rhodospirillaceae bacterium (assembly GCA_964393375.1). Lineage (GTDB taxonomy): Bacteria > Pseudomonadota > Alphaproteobacteria > JAEULC01 > JAEULC01 > JAEULC01. Next base: position 12,730 of record CAYMTM010000071.1, on the reverse strand, counting down.
GCTCAACTTCGTCGTGGTCCTGGCGCTCGCCTGGCGCATGCTGGCGACGGCGCGGCCGATGGTCAGGACCTGGGCCTCGATCGGCGCCGCGACGCTCGGCATGACCGGGGCGATGGCGGTGTCGGAACTCGGCACCACCTTCCACGACAACCTGATCAGCCTGTTCTCGCTGGGCTCGCTGCTTGGCCTGGCGCTCTACTACCGCCATCTGGTCGAGGCCGCGGTCGGCCGGGCGCTCGCCGTTGCCGCCGCGACGGGGTTCCTGGCCGGGCTGGGCGTGGGCCTGAAACAGCCGGCCGTGATCTTCGCCGTCGGGGCCTGCGTGGCGCTGCTGCTGGTGACCGCCTATTGGCTCAGGCGGCTGGCGCTGTCGTTCTGCTACGGCCTGGGCGTGCTGGCGGGGATCTCGGCGACCGGCGGCTTCTGGCTGTGGCGGATGTGGCGCGACTACGCCAATCCGCTGTTTCCCTACTACAACCAGGTCTTCAAGTCGCCGTGGGCGGTCGCGGCCGACTACGTAAACCGCGGGATGCTGCCGCGCGACTGGATCGAGGTCGTCGCCTATCCCTTCGTCTTCACCGCCGATCCGAAACTGGTGGGAGAGTCGGCGTTCTTCGATCTGCGCGCGCCGATCCTCTACGCGCTGGCGATCGCGGCCGTGCTTGCCGGGCCGCTGCGCCATCGCTGGACCGGCGCCGGCACGGTGACCCTTACCGATCGGCACCCCGCCAACCTGGTGCTGGGCGCCTCGGCCGTCGCCTACCTGGTCTGGCTGAAGCTGTTCGGGGTGTACCGCTACCTGGTCCCGCTGGAGATGCTGGCGCCCTTGTTGATCCTGGTGCTGGCGGACCGCCTGGCGCTCACGCGCTGGGTCCACGGTGCGGCGCTCGGCGGCATCGCCGTTGCCCTTGTCTTGACCACGCGGCCGGCGAACTGGGGCCGGGTGCCGTGGGCGGCGGACTACTTCGGCGTCGACCTGCCGCCGATCGCGGAGCCCGAACGAACCATGATGCTGCTGGCCGGCGCTGAACCCCTGGGATACGTCGTGCCGTTCTTCCCCAAGGAGATTCCGTTCCTGCGCGTGGAGGGCTGGTTCGTCGGTCCCACCGCCAAGCCCAACAGGCACATCGAGCTGATGCGCGCGCGCATCGCCCGCCACGAAGGGCCGCTCTACGTGCTGTTCCGCACCCGCTTCGAGACCCAGCGCGCGATCGACGCGCTGACCGCGTTCGACCTCAAGATACGGCTGCAGGAATGCGTGCCGATGCGCCCGCATATCGACTTGAACGAGAAGGAGACCCTGGCCTTCTGCCCGGTCGACCGGCTATAGGCTTGGGGCGGGAATAAGCCGGCCGCCTCGCCGTTCTCCATGGGGCCGGGCGGCTTTGGGGGCGATTGACCGCGGTTCCTGCGCGAGGAGTGGATGACCCAGAGCCCGTCCTTTGCCGGCCATCGGATCGCCGTGCTGGTGCCCTGCTACAACGAGGAGCGCACCATCGCCGACGTGATCGCCGGTTTCCGCGCCGCGCTGCCGATGGCCGAGATCTACGTCTACGACAACAACTCGCGCGACCGGACGGCCGAGGTGGCGCGCGCGGCCGGCGCCATCGTGCGCACCGAGGCCCTTCAGGGCAAAGGCAACGTGGTGCGCCGCATGTTCGCGGACATCGAGGCCGACGCCTACGTCATGGTGGACGGCGACAACACCTATCACGCGCCCTCGGCGCCGATGCTGGTAGCCAAGCTGCTGGACGAGCGGCTGGACATGGTGGTGGGGGCCAGGGTCGACACCGAACAGGCGGCCTACCGCCCCGGCCATCGCTTCGGCAACCGGATGCTGACGAGCTTCGTGGCCCAGCTCTTCGGCGAGCGGTTCAAGGACATCCTGTCGGGCTATCGCGTCTTCTCGCGGCGCTTCGCCAAGTCGTTCCCGGCGCTCGCCAAGGGATTCGAGACCGAGACCGAGCTGACGGTGCACGCGCTGGAATTGCGCATGCCGGTGGCCGAGCTGCCCACGCCCTATGGCGCGCGGCCCGAGGGTTCGGCCAGCAAGCTCAACACCTATCGCGACGGCTGGCGCATCCTGATGCTGATCCTGCGCCTGTTCCGGGAGGAGCGGCCGCTGCAGTTCTTCGGCTACCTTTTCATCGGCCTGTTCACGATGTCACTGGCGATTTCGGTGCCGGTGGTCACGACCTACCTCCAGACCGGCCTGGTGCCGCGCCTGCCTACGGCCGTACTGGCGACCGGCATCATGCTGCTGGCATTCCTCAGCCTGGCCTGCGGCCTGATCCTCGACACGGTCACGCGCGGCCGGCGCGAGCTTCGCCGCCTGTCCTATCTTGCGATCCCTGCCACCGGGCGCGACGACGGCCAGAACCAGCGGTGAGCGCCATCGCCAGCGACCGCCCGATCCATAGCCAGCTCTTCTTCCGCTTCTGCGTCGTCGGCGCGATCGCCTTTGTGGTCGACGCGGGTGCGGTGCAGGCGCTTGTGGGCTGGCGCGATTGGGACCCGTTCCTGGCGCGCGTGGTGTCCTACCTGGCGGCGGCCACGACGGCCTGGTGGCTCAACCGCCGCTTCACTTTCGGCGCGGGCGACGCGCCGATCCATCGCGAGTGGGCCAGCTACCTCGTGGTCAACACGGCGGGCGGGCTGGTGAACTACGCGACCTACGCGGTGCTGGTGCTGGCCGTGGACACGGTGCGGCTGGTCCCCGCCCTCGGCGTCGCCGCCGGCTCGGTGGCGGGCCTGGCGGTGAACTTTGCGCTGAACCGTTGGCTGGTGTTCCGACGGCGCGGGCCCTAAGCGCGGAACCGGATAACCCCGCCGGCATCGACTTGGCGCTCCAGCCTGCCCTTGCCTTCGAGATAGCGAAGGTGCGACAGCGCCTCGCCGATGGCGAAGGTGAGCTGGTGCGTGTCCAGCTCGCGGCCCGGAAACAGCGTCGCGATCAGGTCGGATGCCGCCCGCGGGCCTTCCGTGCATCGCTTCATCACCCGGCCCAGGCGTTCGTCGTGATGGGTCGACAGCATGTCCAGGCGGGGATGCAGGCCGGTGAACACCATGTCGTGCGAGGGCAGTACCGTCGTGTCAGCCGGCAGCGGGCGGAACAGGTCGAGCGAGCCCAGGTCGCGCGCCAGCGGATTGGCCTCGGGCTCGTTCGGCCACACGCTGACATTGGTGGTGATCCGCGGCAGGACCTGGTCGCCCGAGATCAGCAGCCCGAGCGACGCCGAATAGAGGCAGGCGTGTTCCGGCGCATGCCCGGTGCCGACGATCACGCGCCAGTCATGGGCGCCGATGCGGAACGTCTCGCCGTGCTCGATCCGGCGGAACGCGCCGGGCAGTGGCAGCACATGCCTGGGATAGTAACTGCCGCGGTCGGCGATCTTGGACAGGTCTGCCGCGGCCATGCCGTGATGGCGGTAGAAGGCGACCCGCGCGGCCGCGTCGGACGGCTCGTTCATGCCGCGGGTCGCGCGCGCGGTCATGTACTCGGCCTGGGTGGTCCACAGCTCGACGCCCCAAGTCTCGCAAAGCCACGACGCCAGGCCCATGTGGTCGGGATGGAAGTGCGTGACGATGACGCGCGTGATCTTGCGGCCTTTGAGGGTCGCGTCCCAGACCTGCTGCCACAGCGCCTTCACCTCGTCGCGTGCGATGCCGCAGTCGACAATGGCGAAGCCGTCGCCGTCCTCGACCAGCCACAAGTTGATGTGGTCGAGCTTGAAGGGCAGCGGCATGCGCAGCCAGTGCACGCCCGGCGTGACCTCGATTGTGCCGCCGGGCGGCGGCAGGCGCTTGTCGTAGACATAGGTGACTGCCGAAGGCGCGCGCCCGGCCTGCCGTGCGGTATCGTCCATGCGGGGCACTCTACAGGCCCGCGCCCGGCCGGGCCATGCGGTTTGTGCGCCCGGCCGATGCCGATCCGGTATCCCTCGGGCGGGCATGCGACGGCTGGTATCGCGGGGCGGCACGCGCTAGTCTGCGCGCCGGCGAGAACGGGAGCATCCCGAGGCAGGAAGTGAGCTTCCAGGAAATCAAGTCGCCGATCCCCGAGATCATCGAGGAGGCGCGCAACGGCCGCATGTTCGTGCTGGTCGACGACGAGGATCGCGAGAACGAGGGCGACCTGGTCATTCCCGCGCAGATGGCGACGCCGCAGGCGATCAATTTCATGGCCAAGCACGGGCGCGGCCTGATCTGCCTGGCCTTGACCAAGGCCAGGGTCGAGCAACTCGGACTGAAGCTGATGGAGCAGCAAAACTCCTCGCGCCACGCGACCGCCTTCACCGTGTCGATCGAGGCGCGCCACGGCGTGACCACGGGGATTTCGGCGCCGGATCGCGCCCGCACCGTCGCCGTCGCGATCGACCCGTCCAAGGGCATGGCCGACATCGCCACGCCCGGCCATATCTTCCCGCTGATGGCGCGCGAGGGCGGGGTGCTGGTGCGCGCCGGCCATACCGAAGCCTCGGTCGACGTCGCGCGCCTGGCGGGATTGAATCCGTCCGGCGTGATCTGCGAGATCATGAACGACGACGGCGAGATGGCCAGGCGCGACGACCTGGTGGCCTTCTGCCAGCTCCACGGCCTGAAGATCGCCACCATCGCCGACCTGATCCGCTACCGCCTGCGCCACGACCGCATCGTCGAGCGTCTGCTGGAGACCCCGTTCGCCAGCCGCTATGGCGGCGATTTCCGCATGGTCGTCTACGTCAACCGGGTCAGCTACGCCGAGCATATCGCGCTGGTGAAGGGCGACATCGCCGACGGCCAGCCGGTACTGGTCCGCATGCACGCCATGAACATCCTGGACGACGCGCTGGGCGACGCGCAGAGCGGGCGCGGCAGCGACCTGGAGATGTCGCTGCGCGCGATCGGCCAGGCAGGGCGCGGGGTACTGGTGCTGATCCGCGAGCGCACGCCGACCAGCCTGTCCGACCGCCTGCGCAGCCGCCTGGGCGGCGCCGGCGACGGCGGGCCGGAGCCAAGACCGACCCCGGAACTGCGCGACTACGGGGTGGGCGCGCAAATCCTGCTGGACCTCGGCGTGCGCGAAATGATCCTTCTGGCCCACGCCAAGCGCACGATCGTGGGGCTCGACGGGTATGGGCTCAAGGTGATCGAGCACCGCCCGATCGGGCCGGCGGCCGGGGCCTAGGGCGGGCGGCAGGGGAAGTCCGCGGCCGGACGACGGGGGTCACAATTCCGCTACGGGCTTAAAAAGCCGCGCGCGATATCCTAGATTCATGGGCAGGCAGGAAATGGGCTCACCATGGCCGTAGAGCAGGATTGGGAATTTCCCCGCAATCTCCAGCCGAAGCCGGGCGAATTCGCCTACGACCTCGACACCGCCCTGGCTGCAGTCGTCGGGCTGCACGCCGAGATTCCGGAGGACGCATTCACCGCCACGGTGCTCGGCACCGAGCGGTCCGGCAACGGGGTCGTTATCCGCGACGACGGGCTGGTGCTGACCATCGGCTACCTGGTCACGGAGGCAAAGTCGGTCTGGCTGACCACCCGGGCGGGCACGGCGGTGCCGGGGTATCCGCTGGCCTATGACCAGAGTTCGGGCTTCGGTCTGGTCCAGGCGCTGGGCCGGCTGGGTGTGCCGGCGCTTGACCGCGGATCGGCCTCCCAACGGGCACGGGGCGACCAGGTGCTGTTCGCCGGGCATGGCGGGCGCGGCCACGCGCTCAAGGCGCGCATCATCGCCAAGCGCGAATTCGCCGGTTATTGGGAATACGTGCTGGACGAGGCCCTGTTCACCGCGCCGGCCCATCCGCATTGGGGAGGCGCGGCGCTGATCGACGAGAAGGGCAAGCTCATCGGCATCGGCTCGCTTCTGGTCGAGGAGCGGGAGGGCGACACGGAAATCCAGGGCAACATGGTGGTCCCGATCGACCTCCTGGAGCCGATTTTGGGCGACCTGCTGAGCTACGGCCGGGTCAATCGGCCGGCCAGGCCCTGGCTAGGTTTTTACGCGACCGAGATCAAGGGGCACGTGGCGGTCGCGGCGCTGGCGGGCGGCGGCCCGGCAGAAAAGGCCAAGCTCGAAGTCGGCGACGTGGTGCTGGAAGTCGATCAGAAGCCGGTCGCATCGCTGGCGGACCTGTTCCGCAAGATCTGGCGCTGCGGCGATGCGGGGGTCGAGGTGCCGCTGACCGTGGCGCGCGGCGGCGAGATCCGCGAGCTCTGCGTGCGTTCCGCCGACCGCGCCGACTACCTGAAGAAGCCGAAGCTGCACTGACCACTCCGGCCGGAGGCGCGCCGCGCCAAAGAGAAAGGGGCGCCCGTAGCGCCCCTTCCCCCGGCTGTCTGAAGCTTCCCTGTGCTTATGCGTGCACCTCGTCGCCGTTTCAAGGAACGACTTCGCCGTGGAGTGCGCGGTCGAGCCCTTCGATCTCGTCCTGCTGATCCACGCGCAGCCCCACCAGCACGTCAACCACCTTGAGGATGATGAGGGAGACGACCGCCGCGAAGGCCGCCGTCACCACGACGCCGGCGATCTGCGCCAGCACCTGCTTGGGGCTGCCCTCGAGCAGTCCGGCGGTGCCGCCGATCTTCTCGACCGCGAACACGCCGGTCAGGACCGCCCCCGTCGCGCCGCCCATCGCATGGATGCCGAAAGCGTCCAGCGCGTCGTCGTAGCCGAGCTGGTTCTTCAGGATGGTCGACGCCCAGAAGCAGACCGCGCCGCCGGCGATGCCGATCGCCAGCGCCCCGCCAGGCCCGACGAAGCCGCTGGCGGGAGTGATCGCCACCAGTCCCGCGACCGCGCCCGAGACGATGCCGAGCAGGCTCGGCTTGCCGCGCAGGCCCCACTCGCAGAACATCCAGGTCAAGGCCGCGGCGGCGGTCGCCATGTGCGTGACCAGAAACGCCATCCCGGCGCGCCCGTCCGCGGCCACCGCCGAGCCGGCGTTGAAGCCGAACCATCCCACCCACAGCAACGAACCGCCGATCAGGGTCAGGGTCAGGTTGTGCGGCGCCATCGGCTCGGTGCCGTAGCCGCGGCGCTTGCCGATGACCATGGCCGCAACCAGCGCAGAAACGCCCGAAATGACGTGGACGACCGTGCCGCCGGCGAAGTCGAGGACCGCGCCCAGCCCCAGGAAGCCGGCGTAGTCCTTGATCCCGGTGCCGCCCAGGAAGCCGCCCGGTCCCCACACCCAATGCGCCACGGGGCTGTAGACCAGGAGCGACCAGAGCCCGACGAACAGCAACATGGCCGAGAACTTCATCCGGTCCGCGACGCCGCCCAGGATCAGGGCCGGCGTGATGATCGCGAACGTGGCCTGGAACGCCATGAACACGGTTTCCGGGATGGTCCCGCTCAATGTGTCGAGCGCCACGTCCTTCATCATCACCCGCGACAGACCGCCGATAAGCGCGCTGCCCTCGGTGAAGGCCAGGCTGTAGCCGACGACGAGCCAGATGATCGACACTAGGCAGGCGCATGCGAAGCTCTGCATCAGCGTCGCCAGCACGTTCATCTTGCGGACCATGCCGCCGTAGAACAGCGCCAAGCCGGGGATTGTCATCATCAGGACGAGCGCCGTGGACGTCAGCATCCAGGCCGTGTCGCCCTTGTCGAGCTTGGGTGCCTCGTCCGCCATGGCCGACGATGCCATGGCCAGCGCCAGGAGAAGGCCGGCCGCGGGACCGACCAGAAAACTTCCGTGCGAGACTCTCATTCCGACCTCCGAATGCCACGCCGATCTATGCCGTCGGCTCCGGTTCGGGCCGCGGTCCGTGACGCTTGGAGGCCTCATAAACAAGTCCCGTGCCACAAATCGGCCGCCGGGCAGACATGCGGAAAATCTCGCGCGAACCAAGGGATAGCCTCGGTCCTGCGATCAAGGGCTAGGCAATTCGGCCAGGATGCCTAAAAAACAGGCACAGGAGTCAGTCGGCTGGCGTCGCCTCGGTTCCCGGACGCACGGGTGCCAGCGCGCGGCGTACCCAGGCGAAGGACGGCGCCGCGGCGATCATGGACTGCAGCAGGGCCGCGCCATAGGGCACGCACTGCACGATCAGCATCGCCGCCCAGGCGCGTGCATCGGGGAAGAACTGGCCTTGCAGGATCAGCACGGCGACGGCCGCGAGCAAGGGCACGAGGAACAGTACCGTCTCGTGGGAAGCCATCTTGATGCCCTGAACGAGCGCCGGCGCATTCTCGCATTTGGGCGTGCGCAGGAAGGGCTGCGAGCGCCGCGCAAGGAAGCCCTGCATGACGGCGCGGCCGATCGTGTAGGTGAGGGACAGCCCGGCGATCCCTGCGCCCAGCCGCTGCCAGGTATCGCACTCCACCCGCCGGGCGTAGAGCACCAGGAACCGCACGGTCTTGAACAGGAACACCGCGACCGTCGGCAGAACGAAAAGGATCAGCGGATACTCGAACCGCTCGGCCCATTTCTGCAAGCCGGCCGCCAGCGCCGCAAGATCCGCCGGGGTGGCCCAGGCCGAGAGGTTGGGCCACCATAGGGCCTCGATCGGATTGACGCCGATCAGCCCCGGGACGCGTGGCTGGAACATGCTGACGAACCAGGCGCTCTTGAGCAGGGCTGCGGCAGTGCCGGCGGCGACGACCGGGATCGTCCAGACCAGCGCGGCGGCCAGCAGCACCATGTTCAGCGCATCGGCGAACCACGGCACCCAGCCCGCGAGAAAGTGGTAGCGCTGCCCCCAGGTCAGGCGCGAGCCGGTGAAGGGCAGCATCCAGCGCCAGTAGCGCTTGACGATCTGCACCGCGCCATAGGCCCAGCGATGGCGCTGGCGCTTGTAGCCGGCAAAGCTGTCGGGAACCAGGCCGCGGCCGAACACTTCGGTGCAGTAGGCGGACTGCCATCCCGCCTCGAGCAGCCGCAGCCCCATCTCCGCATCCTCGCAAATGCACCACTCCGACCAGTGGCCGACCTGTTCCATCGCCTGCTTGCGGATCAGGGTCATGGTGCCGTGCTCGATGATGGCGTCGCGCTCGTTGCGGTGGACCATGCCGATGCGGAAGAACCCGGCATACTCCCAGTTGATCATTTCCTTGAACGGATTGCCGCGCCAGTCGCGGTGGTCCTGCGGGCTCTGCACGAAGCCGATTTCGGGCCGCTCGAAATAGGGGACCACCGCGCGCAGCCAGTCCGGACGCACGACATAGTCGCTGTCGACCACGCCGACGATCTCCGCATCCGGCGCGGTCTGCTTCAGCGCGAAGTTCAGCGCGCCGGCCTTGAAGCCCGGCCACTTGCCCAGGTGGAAGAAGCGGAACTTCTCGCCCAGCGCCGCGCAATGCGTCTCGACCGGCCGCCAGAGCGTCTCGTCGGTCGTGTTGTTGTCGATGACCAGGACCTCGAGCGCCGGGTAGTCGAGCCTGGCCAGGGAATTCAGGGTCTCGATCACCATCTGCGGCGGCTCGTTGCAGATCGCCAGGTGCAGCGAGACCTTGGGGAAGCGCGTGGCGGCACCCGGCGGCAGCGGCGGGAAGTGGCGCTTCCACTTGCCGATCCACAGCATCTCGACCATCTCGAAGCCTTCGGCCAGGACGATCGCGATCATCAGCACCAGCGCCACGATCGTCGCCGACCACACCGCGAGCGAGCCCCAGGTCTGGTACTGGCCAAGCCCGACATAGGCCATCCAGAACACCGTGCTGACGGAGAGCTGGATCATGGCGGCGAACACGGCATGGCCGATCGGCCGGAGCTGGCGGAAATGGGCCAGGAACAGCGCGATCGGTATGGCCGCGAACACGGTCGACAGCAGCGCCAGGGTCAGCCAGCGCGACGGCGGCTCGACCGGGCCGGAGATCGGGAACTTGGCCTGGCGGTCGGCGGTGAAGATGCCCCAATAGGCGCCGACCCGGCCTTCGATCGAGTGCTTCCAGGGCTGGTCGAAGGCCTCCATGATGAAAAATTCGATGCCCCGCTGGCGCGCCGTGTTAAGCCAAAGCCGGATGAACTTGGCCTGGTTCTCGATCGAGGGCACCGCCGCGCCACGCACGCGGCCGTCGCTCGGCCAGCCGATCTCGGTGATGACGATCGGCTTGTCCGGATAGCGCATCTGCAGGAGCTGGACCTTTTCCAGCGCGTACTCGACCGCCCGCTCAATGTGATCGCGCCCGGGCGTGGACGGTACCTCTTCCCAGTACGGCAGGATGTGCACCGCCATGAAGTCGACCGCGTTCGCCAGGTCGGGATTGTCGAGCCAGACATGCCATGGCTCGGCGGTGCTGATCGGCACGCGCACCTGCTCGCGGACTTCTTTGATGTAGTTGATGAGCCGGCGCACCGGCAGGTCGTTGCGCAGGATCGCTTCGTTGCCGACCAGGACGCGGTTGATGTTCCGGTTGTGGCGGACCAAGTCGACCAGGCTTGCGATCTCGTCGTCGTTGCGCGCCCAGCGTCCGTCGATCCAGGCGCCGGCGGTCATGCGCAGGCCGTATTTGCGGGCGATCGGGGGGATCACTTCCAGGCCGTTGATGGCCGAGTAGGTGCGGATCGCCGCCACTCGGCCCTGCAGCAGGCGGATATCCTGCTCGATCTGTTCGCGGGTCGGCTGGTCCGGGCGCGGCTCCTGGTCGCCGAGGCCGGGCTCGTTGCGCTGCGGGCTCTGGTGCGCCTGGTAGGGGCTGTAGGCGACCCCCCGGATGATGCCGTTCCACGCCGGCGCTTCGCGCGGCTGATTGAGTGCCCACCACGCGGCCAAGTTGCCGCCCAGGACGAGCAACAGCACGAAAATCGCAGACTTACGCATAGCCCTCAGCAGCGCCCCCGCCGGCATCGCGCATCTGCCCCTGTGGCACGCTCTCGCACTCGGCGGTCACCCCGCCAGATAACGCGCGATGCGGCCGACCTATTCCTTGGGATTTCTTCTCCCCCGAGCGAGCGTTCTACAAGGTGGCGCGGTTTCTTGCCGGCCAATACCTCTTCGCGGTCGTACCCCGTTCAACGACGCGCGTCAGGTGCCCCCGAAAATCCGACAGCCCAGGGCCGGCGGCTAACGACTGACGCTCGCTTATCTTTTAGCGGAAGCGGCGCCGCATTGTCGATAGGCAAAGGGCATTGTTGCACATTGAGCCGGCAGATCGGCCGTAGACTGTGACGCCGGAACACCAGCGCGGGATGGATCTCCGTGGCTTAATTCCCTGTCATCTTTACCGATGCCGACGCGCGCCGGCGCAGACCTCCGTCGGCGCCGGTATGATGGCGGGTCAGGCGAGCGGAGTTCGAATGGCCGACAACCGGCAGGCTTGGAATGCGCAGCGGATCGCAGCCCAATATCGGGACGACGATCGATTGCAGGCCGGGGAGCTGGCAGCGCTAGGGCTGGTGGGGCAGGCCGTTCGCGGTCGCCCGATCCTCGATCTGGGAGTAGGGGCGGGCCGAACAACGGCAGCCCTGCGGGCGATCAGCGCGGACTATATCGGGATCGATTTCGCTGCCGACATGGTCGCCGCCTGCCGGGACCGCCATCCCGGGGCGGATATTCGCCATATGGACGCCCGTGATCTTTCCGTGTTCGCCGACGGCCACTTCGGCTTGGCACTGTTTGCCTTCAACGGCCTCGACTATGTCGGCCATGCCGACCGCATGCGGATCCTGGCCGAGTTGCACCGCGTAATCGCCGCGGACGGGTGGCTTCTTTTCTCGTCCCATAACCGGGCGAGGCCTCCCCGGCGGCCCTGGCACCCCGGCCTGCTGCGCGCCGCGGCCGGCCAAGCCAACCCCGCGCGAGGCCTTGCCGGATGGCTCGTGGGGATCGGGCGGCACCTCGTGCGCCGGCGCTTGGAGCAATCGCATCCGGGCTACGCAATCCTTAACGACGAGGCGCACAATTTCCGGCTCCTGACCTACTACATCGGTGTCGATGCCCAATGCGCCCAACTGGCCGAAGCCGGCTTCCGGCTGATCGCTGCATTTGGCGAACATGGACGCCGGATCGGTCCAGACGACCGGGCACCGGACTGCGCTTGGGTCAACTACTTGGCCCGCAAGGCCGTAGCGTAAGGCGCTTGGGTCGCCACCGCGAAAGAATCAGGCCAGCCAGTCCCTTGCATTGTTATCCTCAGGCGCAGTCCGCGGCCCGGGGTCTCGTTAAACTCGTTTATCCGTTTAAAACCATAATTCTTTGTTATTTATTGGGAAATCCTTGGCAGATCACTACTCGACCTTGAGGTCGGCGACGTGGACGTACTTCTTGCCCGCGTCGTCCGTCCATTCGAGCTCCAGCTTGCCGCCGGCATTGGCCACCGCGAAGAAGGACAGGTAGGGGTTGGCGGAGATGGCCGCTGCCAGATCGGCGCTGAACAGTTTCTCGCCGTTCAAGCGGCAGACGAACCGGTTGACGATCATCCGCGGGATGATCCGGCCCTGGTCGTCCTTGCGCTGTCCGGTTTCCATCGGGTGCGAGATCAGGGTCTTGATCTCGAATGCCTCGCCTTTGCGGACCTTTTCCGGCAGCTTGACGCGGGGTTCCGCCATCCTGCTATTTCTCCTGTACGAGGCCGCTCAGCCGCCGCAGCCGCCGATCGTCACCTTGATTTCCTTCCTGGCCAGCCACAGCGAATTGTCGCTCAGCACGGCCACCGCCACGACGTTCTGCGTCTTGGCGAGGCGGATGCGCGTGGCCACCTCCGCCTTGCCCGAGCGGGGCGTGAAGTTGAAGACCGCGACCTCCGGGTTCGGGTTGCCGTCCGCCAGCACGGTGATGCGCTTGACGTAGGCGGCGG
>CAYMTM010000070.1:0-19784 GCA_964393375.1 uncultured Rhodospirillaceae bacterium | reverse complement strand
GGAACTCAAGGCCGAGGTGATCCGCACGATCGGTCTGGAGGATATGTACCCCCGTATCGAAAAGGACCAAGCCACCGACGCCATGCCCGTCCCCGCCGGCACGGGCGAAGGCAAGCGGCGGCCGCGAGCGATGGACCTTGCGATCGAGCAGTTCGAGAAGAACCTCAAGCTCGCGGCGGTGCAGGGTTCGAACGTGATCCAGCTCGCCTTCAACCATCCCGATCCGCAGGTCGCGGCGGAAGCGCTCAATCTGCTGGTCCGCTTCTACATGGACAAGCGCCGCGACGTGTTCAGTCAGTCGCGCTCGGCCATCATCCAGGACCAGCGCGACCAGTTCGGGCAACGCCTGCAGGAATCCGAGGCGCGCATCCGGGAATTCCGCGCCAGGAACAATGTCGCGAATGTCGACGAGCAGACCAGCCTGCTGCTGCGCCAGGAAGCGGACCAGACCAGCGCACTGCTGCAGCTCGACGAGCGCGTACGGGGGCTCGAGGCGCAGGCCCAGGGGCTGAAGGCCCAGATCGCCGCGATGCCGGCCCAGATCCTGCTGTCGAACGACAGCAGCCGCGCCCCGGCCTTGGAATCCGCTCGCGCGACGCTGCTGTCGCTGGAACTGCGTCGGCGCGACCTGCTGGCGAAGTACAAGGAAACGTCGCGCGTCATCGCCGATATCGACGCGCAGATCGCCCAGGCGCGCGCGTCGATGGCCGAGGACAAGCAGCGCATCACCGACACGGTGCGCCGCGGCCGGAACCCGGTACTGGACGACCTGGAACGCGACCTGGCCCGGCTCGAAGCGGAAGTGAAGGGCGCCCGTGCGCGCCGGGCCGAGATCGAAGCCAACATCGCGAAGCTCAAGGAACGCCTGGCCGGGCTGGCCGAGCAGCAGCAGGCCTTCCGGGCGCTGGAGCGAGAGCGCGCGCTGCTGGAGGACGCCTACCGCACCTACACCAGGCGGCTGGAAGAGGCGAAAATCACGGACGAGTTCGACAGATCGAAGAGCGCCAACGTGCGCATCATCGCCTCGGCCGAGCCGCCGAGCGAGGGCCGCAGCCTGCGCCTGCCGATCATGGCGGCCGCGATATTCCTCGGCCTGGTGACGGCGCTTGCCACCGCCTTCGTGGTTGCCCAGATGCGCCAGACCTTCCTGACGCCAGAGGACACGGAGCGTGTCCTGGGCCTGCCCGTCCTCCTGGCCGTGCCCCTGCGCGACCGCAACCGGACGCAGCGGGGCCAACGATGACCGCGAGCCTCGGGCCCGACGCTTCAGCGGCGGTGCGCGGCGGCGCCAACGGGCCGGAAATCCTGACGCCGCAGGAGGCGCTCAAGCTGCTTTACCTTACCCAGCGCGCGCTGAAGGCTCGCGGACACCAGGGGCGCTTCGCGCGCGTGCAATTCGTCGCCGCCAATCGGGGCGAAGGCACCTCGACCTTGGCCCGCGACTTCGCCATGATCGCCGCGCAGCGCGAGCACGAGCGCGTACTTCTCTTGGACCAGGGGCTTCCGGTCAACGCCCAGCTTGCCTGGGCGACCGAGCGCGGCCGCCTGGCGGGCGCGGACGATATCGCGCCCGTCGAACTGGGCCTGCCGATCGACCAGCGCGACGAGCGCCAGACGGTTTCGACGTGGCTGCGGTTCCATCGGCTGCGCAACGCCTCGCTCTACGTATCGGAGCGCTATGACGTCGTCCGGCCGCCGTCGCCGTCGGACGAAGCAACCGGCGCCAACGGCTTCTGGGACAAGCTGCGTGCCCAGTTCGGCCTGGTCGTGGTCGACAGCCAGTCGGTTGCGGAATCCTTCGATCCGATCATGCTGGCAAACCAGATGGACGCGGTCGTGCTGGTCGTCGCGGCGGAGTCGACACGTGCGCCGGTGGCGCAGAACCTGCGCGACCGCATCGCCGAGGTGGGCGGGCCAATCATCGGCGCGGTGCTGAACCGCCGGCGCTTCTACATCCCGAACTTCCTCTACCGGCGGCTGTGACGACGCGCCGCGTGCTGCTGGCCTCGCCCGGCGGCAGGAGGGGGCGCGGCGGCATGGCAAGCCTGGTCGCCTATCTGGCCGACGCGCTGCCGGCGCGGCTGCCCGGTTGGCAGGTCGGCATCCTCGACACCTACGGCGCGGGCGACGGCCGCGCGGCGTTCCTGCGCATGCCGCTGTGTTTCCTGGTCGCAATCCTGCGCGTCGTCGCATTGCGGGCGGCCGGCCGCCTCGACCTGCTGCATATCCACATGGCGTGCTACGGCAGCGCGTTGCGCAAGCCCCTGCTCGCGCTGCTCGCCGCCGCGCTCGGCGTGCCGACGGTGATGCACCTGCACGGCGCGGATTTCGACGACTATTGCCGGCGCCTGTCTTCCTGGCGCCGCCGGCTGCTGGTGGCGATCCTGCGGCGCTGCGCGGCCGTGGTGGTGATCGGCGCGCATTGGCGAGGTTTCGTGGTTGGCGAACTGGGCCTGGACGCGGGGCGGGTCGTCTTGATCCACAACGGTGCGCCGGCATCCGCCATGGCGCCCCGCGCGCCGCGACCGGAAGGCGCGCCGGCGAAGCTGCTGATGCTGGGCGAGCTTGGCCCGCGCAAGGGAACGCCGGAGCTGATCCAGGCCTTGGCGCGACCGGAATTGCGCCAACGTTCCTGGAGCGCCGTTCTCGCCGGCAATGGCCCGGTGGAAGCCTATCGCGACCAGGTCCGGGCGCTGGGGCTCGCCGAGCACGTGACGCTGCCGGGATGGCGAACGCCCGACCAGGTGCGCGCGCTCCTGGCCGAGGCGGACCTGCTGCTGCTGCCGTCGCGTCAGGAGGGATTGCCGGTCGCGATCCTCGAGGCGATGGCCAATAGCGTCGCGGTGATCGCAACGCCCGTCGGCGCCGTCCCCGACGCGATCACCGATGGGCAAACCGGGCTCGTCGTGCCGCCCGGCGATATCGACGCGCTGGCGCAGGCGATCGGACGGTTGGTCGACGATCCCGGTCTGCGTCAGCGGCTGGCGGCGAATGCGCGGGCAAGGTTCGACGAGCGTTTCACGATCGAGCGCACCGCCGACGCGGTGGCGGCGCTGTACCGGCAGGTCGCCGGAAATCGTTAGGCCGCCGGACGGTATTCGCGCAGGAACAGCTCGAGCGCCAGCATCTGCCACACCAGCTTCTCGAGGTTCTGGCGCCCCGACAGATGCGCATCCAGTGCCGCCTCGATCCGGCCCGGGCGATAGATGGCGCGGCTGGCCGCGCCGGGCCCCAGCGTGTCGGTCACGAACGGTCGCATCTCGCCGCGGAACCACTCGTTGACCGGCATGCGGAAGCCGGACTTGGGCCGCTCGACGATGCCGCGGGGAAGGATCTTCTCGGCGACGCGCCGCAGGATCCACTTGCCGGTCATGCCATGCAGGCGCCAGCGGTCGGGTAGGCCGGAAACGAGAGCCACCAGGTCGTGGTCCAGGAAGGGCATGCGCGCTTCCAGCGACGCGCCCATGGTCATGCGGTCGCCGCGCTCCAGCAGGTTGTCCGGCAGCCACACGGACTGGTCGAAGAACAGGATCCGACGCAAGGCGCTATTTGCGGGATCGTCGTTGGCCGCGCGATATGGCGGGCGCGGCACGGTGGACAGGTTCTCTTGATCTTCGGCCGATAGCGCGCCGAACCAGCGGATCATGCGCGCGCAGAAATCGCGCTCGCCGAAGCTGGCCGCAAGCGTCTTCGCGCGGCGGAACCCGTAGGGCAGGGTGCGGGTCAGCGGCTCGACCAGCATCCGGTGCACCGCGCCGGGTACCATCGCCTGATAGAACACCGCGTAGCGGTCATAGGCATGCTTGGGATAGCCGGCCAGCGTTTCGTCCGCGCCCTCGCCGGTCAGGACGACCTTGAGCGTCCTGGCCGCCATGCGGCTCATCAGCAGGATCGGCAGGTCGGCCGGCTCGCTGACCGGCGCGTCGCGGAACCGGGTGGCGTCCGCGAACCCGTCGACCAGCTCCTTGGTCGAGAACAGGACGGGATGGTGGTCGCAGCCGAGCGCGCGCGCGACCAGATTGGCGTGCGGCAGCTCGCTGTAGCGCTCCTCGGCGAAGCCGATCGAATAGGTCGATACCGGTTGCCCGGTGCGCCGGGCCATCAGCGCCACGACGGTCGAGGAGTCGAGCCCGCCCGACAGGAACGCGCCCAGCGGCACGTCGGCGACCAGCCGGCGCGCCACCGCCTGGTCCAAGAGCCGCTCGAATTCCGCCAGCGGATCGGCCGGCGCGGGAACCGATGGATCGCGCGGCCTCGAATCGGGGGGCACGTACCAGGTCGAAACCGCCGCCCGTCCCTTCTCCCACACCAGCGCTTGGCCAGCGCCCAGCTTTTCGATGCCGCGGAACAGCGTGCGCGGGCCCGGCACGTAGCGGAAGGCGAAGTAGAGGCCGAGCGCCTCGTGGTCCAGCGTCGCCGCGACGCCCGGCAGGACCAGCAGCGCCTTGATCTCGGAGGCGAAGGCAAGCATGCCGTCGCGCCGGTAGAGGAACAGGGGCTTCTTGCCGAAGCGGTCGCGCAGGATCACCAGTCGCTGGGCAGCCGGATCCCACAGCGCGAAGGCGAACATGCCGGCGAGACGGTCGGCAAGCCCGTCACCCCAGCGGCGATAGCCGTGCAGCAGCACTTCCGTGTCGCTGTTGGTACGGAACGCCGCGCCGCCCGCCTCGAGCTCACGTCGCAATTCGCGGTAGTTGTAGATCTCGCCATTGAAAGTGACGCAGGTGCCGTCGGCGGCAGCCATCGGCTGCGCGCCCCCCGCCAAGTCGATGATCGACAGCCGGCGGTGGCCGAAGCCGATGCGCCATTCGCCGGCATCGGCGAACCAGGCGCCTTCGCCGTCCGGCCCGCGATGGCGGACCCGCTCGGCCATAACCGGAACGGTCGCATCGGCGAGGCCGAGGTCGCGGCGCGCAATCCATCCGACGATGCCGCACATGGCCTAAGGCCAGAGGGACGCGTAGGCGTCCAGGTAGACGCGGCGGTGGTCCCTCCAGTCGAACATGGTCTCGACGCGCTGCCGCCCGATCGCGCCCATGCGACGGCAGCGCTCGGGATCGTCCAGCAATTCCAGCATGGCGCGGGCGAAATCGCGCGGATCGTTGGCGCGGCCCGCGTAGACGGCCGCCTCGCCGGCAATGGCGCGGCCCTCGGTCAGGTCGAACATCACCGTGGGCAGCTCCATCGCCATGTATTCCAGCAGTTTGTTCATGCTCAGCATGTCGTTGAACGCGTTCCACGGGTCGGGACAGGCGCCGATATCGGCGGAGGAAAGCGCGGACAGCAGCGCCTCGCCGCGCTGGAATCCGGCGAAGGTGACGCAACCGTCGATGGCAAGTTCGTGCGCCAATGCCTGCAGCGCCGCGAATTCCGGCCCGTCGCCGACCAGGAGGAATCGCAGGTCGTCGCGTCGCCGTTCCTGGACGGCCAGGGCAGCCGCCCGCAGCAGGATATCGACGCCGTCCTGCGCGCCCATGATGCCGACATAGACCACCAGCTTCGCCGCGCCGCGGCGCAGCGCCGGGTCCTGCACCCCGCGGCGCATCGCCGCCGTATCGGGGCAGCTTCGCACGAGCTGCACCAGATGCGCCGGCTTGCCGGTCTCCGCGATGGCGAGTCGGCGCAACGCGGCGCTGGTCGCGATCACCATATCGGCGTCGCTGATCGACTTGCGCTCGAACAGCTTGGTCAGCCGGTGCAGCAGCTTGCGCCGTGGGAACTTGACGGCGAACAGCGCGGCGAACGGGTCGTGATGATCGAACACGAATTTGCGGCCGAACAGCACGCGAAACGGCCAGGCGACCAGCCAGATCGAATCGGGCGGATTGCAGGCCTGGATCGCGTCGAAACCGCCGGTCAGGAAGATGCGCCAAGCCAGCACCGTCTGCCAGAACAGCGCCGCGGCATATTCCAGCGCGAACCCGGCGATGCCGCTGGCGTCGAGCGGCAGGCCGTGGCGATGGATCGCCACGCCGTCGATCGTTTCGTAGCTCTTGTCGCAGCCGCGGCCCTTCGGGCAGATGACCGAAACCGCGTAGCCTGCGCCGACCAGCGCCCGACATTCCTGCCAGACGCGGCGGTCGGGCGGCACCGGCAGGTTCTCGACGATGATCAGGATGCGCTTGCCCGCCATCTCAGTAGCGGTAATTGGCTTCGTAGATGTTGTAAGGCTGCACGTTGATCGTCAGTCTGCCGTCCAGCGTGTCGATGTCCAGCACGAAACCGGCGACGCGCCAGCCGATCTGGCCCGGATCGGCCACGTAGAGGTCGAGCGTGCGCTCGGCCGACAGGTTGAGCCCGGCAACGCTGCCGCTCGGCGCGTTGGCCACTTGGCCGCGATCGGCCACGACCAGAAGCGGGACGCCGTTGCCCGGAATCGTGTCCCAGCGCAGGCCGGGAATCGTCTTGTGCCTGAGCGTCATCGACTTGACGTAATAGCCGCTGATGCCGCCGGTCTGGCTGCGCCCGCCGCTGACTGGTCCTCGCACGTTGCCGGCACTTGGCGGGCTGGGCAGCCGTCCCGTCGCCTCGACGATCTGGAATCCGATCGCGCGCACCAGCACGCGCACCCACCCGTCCGCCTGCCCGTCCGGCGCCTGGATTTCGCTGTTCGACGCCAGATCCAGCCCATCGGCGCGGCCGACGATATAGGCATAGCAGGGCAGCGGCGTCTGCCCGGCGGCGAGCTGCGGCACGAGCGTGGCGGCGGCGGCCGCGATCCAGATCAGGGTCGAAACGCGCCGTCTCGGGGTCATCGTCCTTGCCCCGAACTGGCCGGTGCGATCGGCGCCCGGGACGCTGTAGAATTGCCAAAGCCCGCCGCCACGCCGGATCGCCCCGACCCATGCTCGCCCGTCTGAGCGCCGCCTTCCGCCAGCGCCGGAACCTGCGTCTCGCCCAGGGCCTGCACCGCTTGGCCGCGCGGGAGGCCCGACGCCTGCGGGTGATCGATGTCGGCGGCACGGCGGAATTCTGGCGGACGCTCGATACGAAGGCGGCGGCGGACGTCACCCTCGTCAACGTCGCTGCGGACCCGGCCGCGCCCGCGCGGCAGGGCGATATCGTGTTCGAATCGGTCGCCGCCGACGCGCGCGACCTGGGGCGCTGGCGCGACAACGCCTTCGACCTGGTCCTGTCCAATTCGGTGATCGAGCATGTCGGTTGCTGGGCGGACATCGAACGCGCCGCCGGCGAGATGCGGCGGCTGGCCGGCTATGGCTGGGTGCAGACGCCGGCCTTCGGCTTTCCGGTCGAGCCGCATTTCGCTCTGCCGTTCCTCCACTGGCTGCCGGTGCCGGTACGCGCCGCCCTGCTGCCCCGCCTGCCACATCAGGGCTACCGGCATCTGGCGACCGGTACGGTCGGCGACGCACGCCGGGCGGTGGAGGAGATCAACCTCCTGACCGGGCGCGAAATGCGGTTCTTGCTTCCGCAGGCCGATCTCTTGCGTGAACGCTTCATCGGGCTGACCAAGTCCTTCATCGCCGCGTGGCCCAAGGGTTGGTGGCGGTAGGTTGACTTTCTTATGCCATATATTGTGGATAACCCGCCAGTCATACGCTATATAGCGACAAATGGGGGTATCGGGTAACCGGCGGCCAGGCATTGCCATGGCCGGAGCGTGGCTGGCGGCCGCACTTGCGCTGGCCGGCTGCGGCGTTGTCGGCAAGCCCGATGAGGCTCAGCATCCTGCCACGAACTTCGCGCCCTGGCAGGAGGCCGCCGAGGAGTACAAGCTGCGTCCCGGCGACGAGATCGACGTCAAGCTGCTTTACAACCCCGAGCTCAGCGATCGCGTGGTGATCGCGCCGGACGGGCGCGTGAATATGTCGCTGGTCGGCTCGGTGGTGGCCGAGGGCCAGACCCCCACCCAGTTCGCCAAGGAGCTGGAACAGCGCTTTGCGGTCGAATTGCAGCGCCCGGAGGTCACGGTGATCCCGCGCGCCTTTGCCTCGCAACGCGTGTTCGTGGGCGGCGAAGTGGGCACGCCCGGCATCGTCAACCTGACCGGCCGGATGGGTGTCGCCGAGGCGGTGCTGACCGCGGGCGGCCTGCGCGTGACCGCCGCGTTCGACAACGTGATCGTCGTCCGCCGCTCGCCCGACGGGCGGCCGATGCTGCGCAACGTCGACCTCGAGCGGCTGCTCAATACCGGGGACCGGACGCAGGATGTGCCGATCCGCGGCGGCGACATGATCTTCGTGCCGCGCAAGGGGGTGGCCAACGCCAATCTGTGGGTCGACCAGTACATCCGGCAGATCCTGCCGTTCACGACCTCGGCCGGCTTCACCGGCAACTACGACCTGAAGACCGTCCCCGGCACGACCCCCTGACGGCGGTCGCCGCGATGGTCCCCGATCCAGCCCAGCCGACGCGTCGCGCGTTCCTTGCCGGCGCGGCGGCGGCGGGCCTGTGCTTTCCGCTGAATGCGCAGACGCCGCTGCCGCGCCGCGGCGTCAATCTCAGCCATTGGCTGAGTTGGGACGGGCGCCAGCCGGTGGTGGCGGAGGACGCGCGCATGATCCACGCCGCCGGCTTCGACCATGTGCGCCTGCCGCTCGATCCCGAGTTCATCGGCTGGGCGCCCGCCGCCGGCGGGCAGCCGGCACGCCTGGAAATGCTCGATGCGGCGCTCGAGCTGCTACTGCGCCACGACTTGTCGGTCATCCTGAGTTTCCATCCGCGCGAGGAAACCAAGGACGCGATCGAGCTGCGCCGTCCCAACCAGGACGCCTACGTCGAATTCTGGAGCCTTCTTTCGCAGCGCTACCGCGCGACGCCGGCGGACCGGCTGGTTTTCGCGGTGATGAACGAGCCGCAATACTACGTCCGCGGCGCGGCACGCTGGAACCAGTTGCAGCGGCGCGTCGTCCGGGCCATTCGTGCCGTCGATCCGGGCCGCCTGCTGGCCCTGGCGGGGACGGGCGGGTCGAGCATCGACCATCTTGACCGCATCGCGGCGATCGAAGATCCCGGCGCCTTCTACGTGTTCCATTTCTACGAACCGTACCTCGTCACCCATTTCGGCGCGACCTGGGAGCCGTTTGCGCGCGAGCCCGCGGCCCTCGTGAGCCGCGTGATCTACCCCTCGACCGAGATGACCATGACGGCCGCCGGCATCCGCCTCGGGCCGCAGCGCCAGGCGGCCGAGAAGCTGGTGCGCGCTTATATCGACCGGCCCTGGACCGCCGAGACCGTCGAAGGACGCATCGCCGCGGCCGCCGGCTGGGCCCGGCGGGCCGGGGTCAGGCTGATGTGCACCGAGTTCGGCGTCCTGCGGCCGCGCATCGACCCGGGTTCGCGCTACCGCTGGATCGCCGACGTTCGTGCGGCCCTGGAGCGCCATGGCATCGGCTGGTCCATCTGGGACTATGCCGACCTGTTCGGCATCGCCGCCGCCCAGGGAAACGTCGACTACCTGCCCGACGGCGCGACGGCGCCGCGCGATCCCGCGAACCCGCGCCGTGCATTCGACCCGGCAGCGCTGGCCGCGTTGGGTCTGTAGGTCGAATCTGCCATCCGCCGATAGGCTGCGGCGCCCATCACCGCGACCACGAACAGGCTCAGGCTCGAATCCTTCACCGCCAGCGAGTTGTTGCTCGAAATCATGACGATGAACACCAGGCTCGCGACTTTCACCGCCGCGGGCGCATCGCGCAGCAGCGCCCACAGCAACCACCCGAAAGCGAGCACGAACGGCATCCAGCCGATCAGGCCGAAGTTCAGCGCCAGCAGGACCCAGAAGTTCTCGATATCCGTGACGACGGTATATGACCGCAGATGATCGAGAATCCGGCTGATTCCCTCCGGGCCGACGCCGAACATCAAATCCGACGGCGACACCCGCTCGAAGGCGCGCAGGACCAGCACGCGCGACTGGGCGCTGGGGTCCCAGTTGAGCGCCTCGAAGATGCGCGACTGCTGGCCGAACATGAGCAGGATCGCGATTGCCGCCACCGGCGCCACCAGCGCCATGAAACCCAGCCCGGTCAGCATGGCATAGTCGAAGCGTCGATGCAGGAATCCGGTGACGTACCAATGCGCAAGCGCGATCAGGCCGACCAGGCTGCAGAGGACGAAGGCGGTGCGGCTGCCGAAGGCCAGCAGCGAGAACGCCATCGCCGCGCCGGCCAGCGCCGCTGCGCCCCGGTGCCGGTGGAGCAGCGGCAGCAGGCAGAGATAGGTGGCGACGACCGTGGCATTCTTCAGCGGGTGGCCCAGGAGGGCGGTGGAGCGGAACTGCGGCTCGACATGCAGCTGGCCGCTGATGAAATAGGGCACCAGGCGCGCGCGCAGGGCGAACTCCGCCAAGCCGATCGCCGCGTCCAGCGCCACCAGCGCCAGGGCGCAAAGGAAAATCCGCCGGCGCCAGGCCAGGGGCAGGGCGAACAGCGTCATCGCCAGCACCGCGGGCATGAACAGGGTTTCGGCGATGAACGCGGCACCGCTGACGCCGAACCGCGCCGTGCAGTAGCCCATGATGCCGGACGTTGCCAGCGCATAGACCACCACCGCCGGATGGGTGCCGGCAAGCGCGCGCAGGTAGCGGACCGGGTTCACCGGCAGGGTCGCGACGAGGAAGGCCAGCAGGAGGAGGTAGGTCCCGGGATGCAGCTTTCCCCACAGGCTGCCGTCGGGAGCGGTGTAGTTGATGCCGATCCAGTAGAGGAAGCTGTCGGACATCAGCACCATCGCCAGGACGGCCGCAAGCGCGAGGGTCCCGGCGGCGGTCTGGCGCACCGAACCCGGACGCGGCGCCGCAACCGGCCGCAGGAATCCGGACAAGCCGACTTGGCGCTGAAGCTCAACCATCGAGGCCCGGGCGATGAGCGCGCGCACTTGCCGCGCGATGGGCGGTGAGAGTAGACCAGTCGCGTGCCGCCCGCCACGCCCGGAACCAGCGCAACCCCTGTGGGCGCCGCCCGATCCGCCCGCACGCCATGGTTCTAGGCCACACCCTCGGCTATCTGGTCGCGGCGGCGCTCCAGGCCGCGGCCGCACTGGCGATGGTCGCGGGCCTGACCCGCATGCTCAGCGACGTCGAGTTCGGCCAGTACGGCCTTGCCGCCGCGACCCTCCACCTCTACCAGTCGGTCCTGTTTTTCTGGCTGCGCGCCGGCGTGTCGCGCTTTCACGCCTCGGCCGAGTTTCACGGCCAGGCGGCCTCGCTGCGCGCGGCGATCCGGCGCTGCTTCCTGTTGACGGCAGGGATCGGCGCGGCGGTGGGCGCGCTGGCCGCGCTGGCGCTTCCGATCAGTCAGGGACTGCGCGCAACGATCGCCGCGACCCTGGTCGCATCGGTGGCGCAGGGCGCCTTCACCCTCGTGCTCGAACTGCATCGCGCGACATTGCGTGCGTGGCGCTACGCCTTGTTCCAGTCGCTCCAGGCCGCCCTGGGCGTCGGCCTGTCGCTGGGCCTTGTCCTGACGGCCGGGCAGGTCGCCGGCGGCCAGGCAGCCGCCATCGCGATGATCGGGCTCGCGATCTCGTTCTTCCTTTGCGCGGTCGTCGACGTCCACGGATTGCGATTCTGGCTCGACCGGGCCCGCCCGCTGCCGGGCGAGACGCGCGCCCTCATGGCCTATGGCCTGCCGCTGACCCTTGCCATGGCGTTCGATGCGGTGCTGGCCACCGGCGACCGCTTCGTCATAGCCCATTTCCACGGCGAGTCCGCGGTCGGACCCTATGCGGCGGCCGTGACCTTGGCGCATCGCAGCCTGCTGGCGCTCTGCACGGTCGTGGGCGCGGCGTCAGCCCCCCTGGCCTTCGCCGCCCTGGCCGACGGCGGTGTCGAGGCCGCCCGCCGGCGCCTGGCCGATGCGGGCGACCTGCTGCTCGCCATCGCCCTTCCTGCCGCCTTCGGCCTCGCCGCCCTGGCCTGGCCCATCAGCGCGGTGATGGTGGCGGCGCCGATGCGCGCCACGGTCGCTTCCCTGCTGCCCTGGATTGCCGCCGGCGCCTTGTTCCATGGCCTCGCGGTGCACTATTTCGGCCAAGCCTTCCTGCTGGCGCGCCGACCGATGGCGCTGGTGTGGAGCCTTGTGCCGGTCGTTGCGGTCTATGCCGCGCTCAACGTGGTGTTGGTTGCCAACTATGGCGCGCCAGGGGCGGCAATGGCGCTGGTCGCAAGCCAGGCGCTGCACGTCCTGGCGATGGCGCTGCTCGGACGGCGACACTTCGCCATGCCGCTGCGCTGGTCGACGGCGGCCAAGGCAATCGCCGCCTCCGCCGCGATGCTGGCGCTGTTGCATGTGCTCGACCTGCCCGGCGGGCCGGTATGGCTGGCCGTGCAGATCGCGCTCGGCGCGGCGGTCTATGGCGCGGCCGCGCTGGCCCTCGATATCGCGCGCTGCCGCGCGCGCCTGGCGCAACTCCGGGCGCGCCTGGCATGAACGCGCGCCGCTACGCCTTCTACATGCCGCATCTGCAGGTCGGCGGGGCGGAACGGGTTATGGTCAACTTGGCCAATCACTTCGCCCGACGCGGCCAGGTGCCCCTCGTGCTGCTCGACCGCCGCGCCGGCGCGCTGATCGACGCATTGGCGCCGGGGATCGAGTTGGTATCGCTCGACGCGCCGCGTACCATTGCCGCCTTGCCCCGGCTCGTCCGCGCCTTGCGCGCACACCGGCCGGCGGTCGTACTGTCGGGGATCACCTACAACAGCCCGGTGGCGATCCTCGCCGCCGCTCTGGCGCGATCGGGCACCCGCGTGGCGGTCGCCGAACACACGATCCTGTCGCGGGAACTGGCCGAGCGCGGCCGGCGCGACCGCCGCATCGTTCCGCCCCTGCTGCGCCTGTCCTATCGCCACGCGGCCGCGATCGTCTGTCCGAGCGACGCGATCGCCGACGACCTATCCGCGTTGTGCGCCATCCCGCGCCGGCGCATCGCGGTCCTGTCCAACCCGGTGGTCGGGCGGGATGTGGCGGAACGGGCGCTGCGGCCGGCCGACGACCCATGGTTTGCCGAAGCGCCGCCGGTTTTCGTCGCCGCCGGCCGGCTGGCGCCGGTCAAGGACTTCGCCACCCTGCTGCGCGCCTTCGGGGCGGTGGTGGCGCAGCGGCCGGCGCGGCTGATCGTGCTTGGCGAAGGGCCGCTCGGCGATGCGCTGAAACAGGACGCGGCGTCGCTGGGGCTTGGCGGGCATGTGCGATTCAAGGGCGCGGTCGCCGACCCGCTGCCCTATCTCGCGCGCGCGGCCTGCGTGGTGTCGTCCTCGCGCTACGAAGGGTTCGGCAATGTCCTGGTCGAGGCCATGGCCTGCGGCGCGCCGGTGGTCAGCACCGACTGCCCGGGCGGACCGCGCGCGATCCTCGAGGATGGCCGTCTCGGGCGTCTCGCGCCGGTCGGGGATGCCGCGGCCCTGGCCGAGGCGATGGTGGCGACCCTGGCGCAGCATCCGCCGTCGGACGCGCTGCGCGCGGCCGCCCGCCGCTACGCGATCGACGCTGCCGGCGACGCCTATCTGGATTTGCTCGGAAGACTTTAGCTCAGGCCGCGCGGTGCCGGTGGTTGGGGTGGGGGTTCGGCGCATGCTGGGACAGCGTCGCCGCCGGGGCATTCACGTCGCGCCGCTGCCGGCGTCCCTTCAGGACGATGCCGACGGTCATCAGCAGGATGTTCAGGTCGAACCGCAGGGACCAGTTGTTGATGTAGTCCAGGTCGTGCTCCAGCCGGCGGCGCAGGTCGGCCTCGCTGGTGACCGGGCCGTGTCCGCCGTTGACCTGGGACCAGCCGGTCATGCCCGGCTTGATGCGCCTGCGTCGCGCGTACTCGATCAGGATGTCCTGGGCGAAGGTCTTGCCGGCCATCATTCCCACTGCGTATGGGCGGGGGCCGACCAGCGACATCTCGCCGCGAACGACATTGAAGAGCTGCGGCAGCTCGTCCAGGCTGTACTTGCGCAGGAACCAACCCAGCCGCGTGACTCGCGGATCGCGCTCGCATACCTGCCGCGCCGCGACCGGATCTTCCATGTCGGTACGCAGCGTGCGGAATTTGTAGACGTCGAACGCCCTGCCGCCGTAGCCGATGCGGCGCTGGCGGAAGATCGCCGGGCCGGGACTGTCGATCCGCACGGCAAGGGCGATCGCGGCCATCAGCGGCAAAAAGATAACGGCCAGCAGGGCGCCCAGCACGCGGTCCTCGATCTCCTTGACCAGACGCCGGCCGCCGTCCATCGGCCGGCCCAGTACTTCGATCAGCGTCGGTCCTTCGCCGATGCCGGCTTCGCCGTCGCCCGGCCTCAAGCCCACCATGTCGGGCGCCAGCAGGATGCGGGTCGACACCGTGCGCAGCCGGTCCAGCAGTTCCGCCATGCGCTGCTCCGCCGCCCAGGGCAGCGCGACGACGATCCAATCGACCGCGTCGATCGCCTGGAACTTCAGAAGATCGTCGGTCGTGCCGAGAACGGGAAGGTCGGCCACGCTCTGCCCGACGCGCGAGACGCGGTCGTCGAAAATGCCGACGATGGCGAACGGCGGCCGCGCCGCCGCGCGCGTCTCGGCAATCAGGCGCTCGGCGATCGCCGTGGCGCCGACGATCACCACGGCGGGCGCATAGCGGCCGCGGGCGAGCAGGTCGGCGAGCACGCGGTGGATGACCCAGGATCCGGCGGTCAGCAGCAGCGACGCGATCGCCGCCCAAGGGCCGATCAGCCGCGCCAGCAACGGGTCGACGTCGGCAAAATGGCCCGCCAGCATCGTGCTGACCGCGATGCAGCCGACCGCGCCCGCCAGCGCCGCCAAGCGGCGCCCGGGCGCGGTCAGGACTCGGAAGCGATAGGCCCCGAACAGGCGCATCAGCCCGATCAAGGCCAGGGCAAACAGCGCGAGGGCGAACACGGCCTGATAGGGCGAACCGCCGCCCAAGGCGCTACCGACGGCGCCGACGCCGAGCGATACGGTCAGGAGGACCGCCGCGTCGGCGCCCATTGCGGTCAGGCTGGTGAGGCGTCGCGAGAGAGCGGGCGGTCGCGCCGCCACCTCGGCGGCCACGGCGTCCCGCAGTCGCATGCGCGCCTGGACGAGCGGGCTCGGCTCCTGCGCGGCCTCCGTCCTGGCTTCGAGCGAATACGGCATTACGTGGCTCCGGCGTTCCGCGCGGACCGCGCGAACCCCGATTTCATAGGGCTCTCCGGCTGAATATTAGCTTAACGGCTTGGTCGGAGGCTGTAATTGCCGTCACATCGCCAGCCACGGCTTGGGCGGCTTGGCGGCGCATTTTAATAAAACGCCGGCGCTTTGCCGGCCTTAAGCTATTGCTAACGTGCCGGCCGCATTACTGCGCCGCTGGATGACTGGCCGGGAGGGCTCTAGATGCTGAGGGTCGCAGTAAAGCGGGCGCTGGTAGGCAGCGGGCTCGACCGCGCCGCCCGCCTGATCGCCGGCGGTGCGGGTGCGATCCTCATGCTGCACCGCGTCGCGGACTCGGGGCGGGACGCCGGCTGGCGGGCCACCGACGGACTCGCGGTCAGCGCGGCCACCCTCGAAAGCTTCATCGATACCCTGCAGGCCGAGGGCTACGACCTGGTGACGGTCAGCGAAGCAGCGGCGCGGCTTCGCCACGGCAGTGGCCGCCGGTTTGCCGCGCTTACCTTCGACGACGGCTATCGCGACAACCGGCATGCGCTTCTGCCTCTGCTGGCGCGTCGCGGTGCCAAGGCGACGGTTTATGCGTGCGCAGGTTTCATCGATCGGTCCGCCGCCATGTGGTGGTTCGGCGTCGAGCAGGCCCTGGCGCGCAACGACCGCGTGATGATCCGGCTGCCAACCGGGCCACGCTGGTTCCCGGCCGCCACCCCCGCCGAGAAGGCCGACAGCTACGAGCTGATCCAGTTCCAGTTCCTTCGATTCAAGCCGGCCGAGGCGCGCCGCGCCATGGACGGGCTGAAGGACGACCACGGCATCGACTGCCTCGCTGCAACCGACGACCTGATAATGACCTGGGAGGAGGTCCGCGAGCTGGACCGGAGCGGCCTGGTCGAGATCGGCGGGCACGCCGTCAGCCACAGTTCGCTGGCGGCGATGGACGATGCCGAGGCGCGGGCCGAGATCGAAGGCGGCCGGGCGCGGATCGCCGCGGCGATCGGGCGGGCGCCGGCAAGCTTCGCCTATCCCTATGGCAGCCGGATCACGGTTTCGCCGCGCGATGTCGCGCTTGCCGAAGCGGCAGGGTACGAATCGGCCGTCACGGCCCAAGCCCGGCCGGTTGCGGCCGCCGATCGCGCGCGGCCCTTCGCCTTGCCGCGCATCGGCCTGGGCGGCCGGGATGACTGGATGGCGCTAAGGGTCCGGCTGGCCGGGCTGAGCGCCGACCCGGCGCCCGACGCCGCCTGAACCCCGCAAAAGCGAAAGGGCCGGATCATCGGCCCTTTGCAGTTTCGCGCCACGAACCCTTCAGCGCACGATCCGCCATGTACCGTCCGGCTGCAGGCAGGCCGTGCCGTAGCTGCGCTGCTCCTGGCCGTCGATCATGATCGTGCCGGAGTACTCGCGACAGTTGGCGGTGCTGTAAGTCGGCGCGGGTGCGGGCGCCGCATAGGCCGGCTGCGGAGGATAATACGCATAGGCCGGTTGCGGCGGTGGCGGCGGTGCGTAGTAATAGCCTGGCGCCGGCGCGTAGTAGGCCGGTGGCGGCGGGGCCGTATAGACGACCTTGGGCTCGCGACGCTCATAGGCATTGCCGGCCAGTGAGCCCAGCGCCAGGCCGGTCACGCCGCCGATCGCGGCGCCCTTGCCCTTGCCGAAGGCGTAGCCGACGCCGGCGCCGGCCGCGCCGCCCAGGAGGGCGCCGGTCAGCGTGTTGTCCTGCGCCCGCGCGGCACCAGCCGTGCCAAAAGCGAGCGCGGCGGCGACCACGCCGCAGATCATCGAAGTACGCATGTCGCGAATGTAGTTCCCCACTCTTCGACCGACAAGCCTGGAAGGCGACCATCCGCCGGGAATATGGCGAAACCGTGGCGGCGGGATCGGCAATTTGGCTTTCAGCTCAATCCCTTGGCGTCGGGGAAGAACAGGTCCTGCCACTTCTCGGCCTTGACCTTGATCGCCCCCGTCTTGTGCATGAAGTCGACGAAGGGTTGGATGCCCTGGGCCTTGAGGGTGAAGGCGATGGAGGGGTCGTTCATCATCGCCAGCATCTCCTCGAGCGGCGTCTTGTCGTTGGCCGCACGCAGGTAGAGCTCGGCCGCCCATTTCTTGTCGGCATTGATGCGCTGCGTGGCCTCGTCCAGCGCGTTCAAGAACGACGCATAGAGCTTGGGGTTCTCGGCGCGGAACTTGGCGGTGGTGGCCAGCACGTTGAACGAGGACTGCCCGCCCAGGATCTCGGTCGACGAGCTGAGCTTGCGGATTTTCGGGTCCTTGAGCTGGCGGAACTGGAACGGCGCGGAGGAGAAATTGGCGGTGATCTCGCTGGCCCCGCCGAGCATTGCCGCGGTGGCATCGGGATGCGCCATCGAGATGGTCAGCGCGTCGAACCTGGTGACGTTGGCGTCGCCGTATTCCTTGGCCGCCGCCATCTGCAGCAGCATGGCCTGCATCGATACTTTCACCGCGGGCAGGGCGATGCGGTCCTTGTCGCTGAAATCCTTCAGCGATTGCACGGCGGGGTTGCGGGTGAGCAGGAACAGGGGCAACTGGTTCAGGCCCGACACGCCGCGCACGTCGATGTTGCCGCGCGTCTTGGCCCAGATCGTGGCGATGCCCGGGACGCCCAGGCTGACGAAGTCGACCGATCCCGAGATGAGCGCGTCGTTCATCACGTCGGACGAGCGGAATTGCGACCACGTCACGGCGATGTCGCCCAACCCCGCGGCCTTGGCGTGCTTCTCGATC
This sequence comes from uncultured Rhodospirillaceae bacterium, assembly GCA_964393375.1. Taxonomy (GTDB): domain Bacteria; phylum Pseudomonadota; class Alphaproteobacteria; order JAEULC01; family JAEULC01; genus JAEULC01. The sequence continues at coordinate 1,947 of CAYMTM010000070.1, read as the reverse complement.
AGCTTCTGGTCTTCCAGCACGTAGAACTGCAGGTAGCCCAGGCCGAATTGCTTGGCGACGCGCAGTTCCTTGGCTTCCCCCAAGGCGTCGGTCGCCGGCAGGAACCACGCGGCGAGGCACGCGGCAAGCGCCGCCGCGATCGGGCGCGAAGACATGGCATTTCCTCCGTGATCGTTTCCTGCAGGCGATAGTAGCGTCAGGTGCCGACCTTGGCCATCACGTCGGCCTTGAGAAAACGCTCCACCAGCAGCATGAACAGGATGGACGGCACCAGCAGCACCAGGGCGGTGATCGCAGCGATCTGGTAATTCCCCGCAATCGAGGCGGTGAACATCAGCAGCGGCAAGGTGGTGACATCGGGTACGCCGACGAAATAGGTGCCGGTAAACTCGTCGAGCGATTCCAGAAACACGAACACCGCGCTTGCCATGATGCCGGGCGCGGCCAGCGGCAGCGTTACGGTCATGAACGCGCGCAGTGCCGAGGCGCCGACGCTGCGGGCGGCAAGCTCGAGGTCGCGGTCGATCGCGGCGAAAGCGGCCGTCGTTATCCACACGCCGAACACCAGCCCGTGCACGGTGTGCACCATCACCACGCCGGCGATCGTGCCGTTCAGCCCCAACCCGTAGAACAGCCGCGCGATGTTGATGTATACGGCCAGGCTGGGGAAGGCTTGGGGCAGCAGGAAGGCCAGCATGATCAGCGTGCGCGCCGGCAGCCGCAAGCGCGCCAGCGCGTAGCCCGCGGGCACCGAGATGACTAGGCAGGCCGAAACGGTCAGCAACGCGATGACGATGCTGGTCCACAGCGATTCCAGCGCGTCGCCGCGCGGCTTGAACACCTGGTTCCAGAACCGGAAGCCGTAGGTCACCGGCAGCTTGTGGGGGTAGTACCACTGCTCGGCGAAGGCCCACAGCGCCAGGTTGGCCAGCGGCCCGAACACCGCGAAGGCGACGAGGCCGAGGACGATCCCGCGCGGGATCCAGGCGAGCCCGGGCCTCACGGCTTTCCCCCGACGCCCACGCCGCGCTTCAGGTAGAACCAGGCCACCACGCCGGTCATCGCGTAGGAGATGAAGCCCAGCGCGTTGGCCGTGCCGTAGTCGCCGTAGGTGGTGATGCGGAACGCCATGTCCACGGTGATCAAGGTGGGCGATTCGCCACTGATCATCAGCGGAACGCTGAGCACCGACATCATGGTCACGAAGCTCAGGATCAGCCCGACCATCAGGGTCGGCCTGACCTGCGGCACGACGATCTCGAGCAGGATGCGCATCCGCCCCGCGCCAAGGTTGCGCGCCGCCTCGATCGTGGTGCGGTCGAGCGACGCCATGGCGCCCGAAACCAGCAGCGCAACGAAGGGAAGCTGCTTCCACACGAAGGTGATGACGATGCCGCGCCAGTCGAGCAGCCCCGCCGCCTGCTGAGGGTCGATGATCCCGAGAGCGGCGAAACTGTTGTTCATCAGGCCGTTCTTGGCGAGAAAGGTGCGCATGCATTGGGCGGCGACGACGAAGGGGATGAACAGCGGCCAGCGATAGAGCCATCGCAGGGCCGCGACGGCGGCCGGATTCTCGCCCAGCGTCAGATAGCCGCCGATCGCGACCGAAAGGACGCCCACCAGCGCGGTCGAAAGCCCGATGATCACCACGGTGAACAGGATGTCGCGCGTGTAGAACTCGAACGCCCGCGCGAAGTTGGCGAGCGTGACCGCCCCGCCCTTGTCGACGAAGGCGGTCACCAGCGAAAAGCCGAGCGGATAGACGAACAGCGCCAGCACCGTCACCAGCGCCGGCGCCACCAGGAGGAGCGGCAGGAGGCGGGATTCTTTCACGGCGCGGGCGGCCGATCCACATGCTTCGACAGGCGCAGCATGAGGACCTCTCTTTCGGCCACACCCCGGGCTAGTCCAAGGGCGAGGCCCACCAGCCCGAAACGTCAGTTAAGC
>CAYMTM010000069.1:6419-19808 GCA_964393375.1 uncultured Rhodospirillaceae bacterium | reverse complement strand
GTCTTCGCGCCGGCGAACGGCGGCGCCGATCCCGGTCGAGCCAACGTCGTTCGGTGCCATGGCATCACCCCCGCATCGCTTTCGCGCCGGCCAGCACGGCCTGCACGATGTTGTGGTATCCGGTGCAGCGGCAGAGGTTGCCTTCAAGGCCCTCGCGGACATCCTTCTCGGTCAGGTTGGGATGGCTCTGGGCCAGGCAGACCGCGCTCATCACCATGCCGGGGGTGCAGAAGCCGCATTGCAGCCCGTGATGCTCGCGGAACGCCTCCTGCATCGGGTGCAGCTTCTCGCCGTTGGCCAGTCCCTCGATGGTGGTGACCTTGCTTCCGTTGACCTGCACCGCCAGCAACGTGCAAGCCTTGACCGACCTGCCGTCCACGTGCACGACGCAGGCGCCGCACTGGCTGGTGTCGCAGCCGACATGCGTGCCGGTCAGGCCAAGCTGCTCGCGCAGCAGTTGGACCAGCAAGGTGCGCGCTTCGACGTTCGCCGAAACCGCCTTGCCGTTCACCGTCAGGTTCACGGTGGGCATCGGAGTTCCTCCCAGGATCAGGTCAGCTTGCCAAAGTTCGATGATGGACGCGGTTCTTGGCGCCGCGTCCGTCTCACCCCGTCTCGCCCGGTAGATTGAGCGGCGGCGCGGAACTGGTCAAGGCTCCGGGCGGCGCAGTTTTTCGACCAATGACGGCAGCTGGCCGCCGTCACCGAAAAGCAACGGCCGGCGCCTCCTGCGAGGCGCCGGCGCGTTTGCGGATACCGGCTTCGGGCTAGCGGCTGCGGCTGCCGCGGCGGTCGTTGTCGCCCAGGAAGTCCGGGTTGAACGGCGGGAACAGGTTCGCCGTCATCTGGCGGATGAAGTTGATGAACTTCGGATCGTTCGGGTCGGTGATGCCGTCGATGCTGCCGTGCACCTGGGTCATCGCCGAGTCGCCGCGGCAATAGGTCACGACCACATTGGCGCCCATCGCGCCGGTGCCGCCCAGCGGCAGCGGATTGCGCCGGTCGCAGATCTGCGGTCCGGTGCGGGTGCCGCCATCGAACTGCCAGATCACGCGCTGGGGTGCGACGGCGGCCTGCTGGCCGCTCATACTCGGGCCGGTGCGGCCGTTGCGCATGCCCTGGGAGACGGCCTGGGCCGTCACCTCGACCGGCACGGGGAAGGGATTGCCGACGATCACGGCCGGCAGGTCGCGCCCGCGATTGGCGCCGTAGCCGACATCCTCGGGCGTATAGCTGCCGATGATCTGGGCCGACTTGACGGTGTAGGCCTGGGCCGGCGCGGCGAGCAGCGGCAGCGCGCAGGCCGCGGCGGCCAGCAGAGCGAAGACAGTGGATCGCGTGTTCATGGCTTCCTCCATCCGGGGGGCGGCCGTGGTCCTGCGCATAGTACTACGCACGGCCGACCCGCCGGATGTATGAAGTCCTTCACACCTGCGGGAGCGTGATCCCGCCGGCTTTGCCTGCCCTCAGGGGAACATCGGCTGCTGGTCGAGGGCGGTGGTCTCCGGGAAGCCGTGCATCAGGTTGAAGTTCTGCAAGGCTTGGCCCGAGGCGCCTTTGACCAGGTTGTCGATGGCTGAAATCAGGATGGCGCGGCCGGGGACCCGGTCGGCGAACACCCCGATCAGGCACAGGTTGGACCCGCGTACGTGGCGCGTGGCCGGGGCCTGGCCCTTGGGCAGGACGCGCACGAAGGGCTCGCCGGAGAAGCGCTTGGCCAGCGTCTCGCGCAAGCCGTCGGCCGAGGCGCCCTTGGCCAGCCGCACGTAGATGGTCGACAGGATGCCGCGGTTCATCGGCATCAGGTGCGGCGTGAAATTGACGATGATCCGCCGCCCGGCCGCCCGGCTCAAGCCCTGCTCGATCTCCGGCGCGTGGCGGTGGCTGGCGATGCCGTAGGCGTGGATGCCCTCCGCCACCTCGCCATAAAGGCTGCCCTGCTTGGCCTCGCGCCCGGCGCCGGTCACGCCCGACTTGGCGTCGATGACGATGTCGTCGGCGTCGATCTGGCCGGCTTCCACCAGCGGCACCAGGGGAAGCTGCGCCCCTGTGGGGTAGCAGCCAGGGTTGGCGCAGAGCCGCGCGGCCTTGACCTCGCTGCGGGCGAGCTCGGCGATGCCGTAGACCGCCTCCTTCTGCAGGTCAGGGGCCAGGTGTTCGTGGCCGTACCACTCGGCATAGGTGGCGGTGTCCGACAGGCGGAAATCGGCCGACAAGTCGACCACCTTCAGCCGCCGGGGCAACTTGGAGATCACTTCCTGCGTGGTGGCGTGGGGCAGGCAACAGAACACGGCGTCCAGCCGGTCCCAGTCGGTGTCGGCGATCTTGACGAGCTTCGGCAGGTCCATGGCTGCGAGATGCGGGAACAGGTCGCCGACCGCGCCGCCGGCGTTCTTTTCGGCGGTCAACGCATCGATGGAAATGCCGGGATGCCGGGCGAGCAGCCGCAGCAGTTCGGCGCCGGTATAGCCCGAGGCGCCCAGGATGCCCAGCCGCACCCGATTGGCAGAGGCGTTCATGTCTGGCTCCAAGAGAAGAGTGGGGCTGCTATTTGCAGCGCTGGAAGATCGGCGTATCGACAAAAGTCCTGACGACCGGGAACTGGGTCTTACCTTCCTTGGTAATCGGATCCCGGCCGGGAATACGTCGCTCCCACTCGCGGATGCCCTCGGGCGAGCGCTTGTAGACGATCTCCTCGCCCGAGCCGAATTTGAGCCGGATGAACCCGGCGTCCTCGGAATAGCCGGTGACGGTTTCCTCGTCGGCGCGATGGATGCCCTCGCGCAGGTAGAACCGCATCAGGCGGCCCGACGGGTCCTCGGCGAAGGCCAGGCGCTGCGGCGCACTGCACAAAAACGCCCACTCGCCCAGGATCGCGCGGCCGGCCGCCTGGGCCTGCTGGGCAGGCGCAGTCGCTTGGGCCTGAAGCGTACCCGCCCCACCCAGCATCGCCGCCAAAACCGCCAGTGCAACCCGCAAGGACACGGCCGCCATCCCTTATTGACGCCAAATCTATGCCACGGGCGGACGATGGCGACAAGCATCCGCAGGGCAGGGCGACCATGCGCGGCCGGCTCTGACCGGGTGTGGCCTGGGTCACAGCGACGGTATGCCGGGGGTCACAGTCTGTGAACCGGATCACGCGTAAGAAAAGCGCCACAAACGGCAGGGGCGTCGCGCCTGTCGAAGAACCCAGGAGAAGTCCCATGAAGAAAATCAAGGCCCTCACCCTCGCCGGCCTGATCGGCCTTATCGCCGCGGCCACCGGTTCCGTGAACGAAGCGGCGGCTCAGGCGGCCGTCGACTACAAGCCGGGCGCGGACCGCGCGATCATTGCGATCCAGCCGGGCGACCAGGGCGCCGAGCGCGGCCTTATCATCGTGGTCAAGCCGGGCGAGTTGCTGCCGGCGGTGGTGCCGACCGACCAGCGGCAGGGTCTTGTGCAGCAAGCCTACGGCGATGCGCTCGGCCGCAAGGCCGGGGACCTGGAGAATACGGGCCTGATCGGGTTGCTGCGACCCGCCGAGAAGGGAAGCATCACCGACGGCACCGTGCCGACGGACCAGCGCGGCGGCTATGTGCAGGGCGTCTATGGGAACCTGCTGGGCCGCCAGGCGGGCGAGGGCGAGCAGAAGGTGCAGAAGGCCGGACCGGGCACGCTGACACTCGGTTCGCTCAACGGGCTGCGCAGCACGAGCGACCTGTTCGCCAACAGCCGCGGCGGCGACCAGGGCAACGGCCTGTTGCTACCGGCGGTGCAGGGCCTTGGCCAGGCCCAGGCGGCGGGCAACGGTTCGGTTGTGCCGAACGATCAGATCACCGACGGCTCTACGCCCGGCACGGAAGGGCTGCTGCTGCCGGCGGTGCAAAAGGTGCGTGAAGCGGCCGCGCGCAGCACCAACGGGGTGGCCGGCGGCGTGGAGCAGGGCAGCCTGAACTTCACCCGCGGCGGCGAAACCAGGGGCCTGAATCTCACCAACCAGGGCGCGACGAAAGGCCTCAACTTCGCCAACAGCGGCAACACGGCCGGCGCCGGCCCCCATGTCTCGCCAGCGGCGAACAAGAGCCTGAACTTCACGGTAACGGCAAAGAAGTAGCCCGCCTCAACTTCTTGGCCGAACGACGGCGGTCGCCGCGCCGAAAGGCCCGGGACCGCCGCTAGATTTTATCCATTTAATATAATTGTTTATATCGGATTTCTCTAGTGGATTAACAGCTCTCTTATTGCCGCCGGCGGCGCCTGCGCTCCTCGCCCGGGGCGTCGGCCGTTGCGGCCCGCTTTGGCTCCGGCAGCTTCACCGCAGCGGCGAGGTTGGGGTAGGCCGCCTTCTTGTGCGGGATCGCCATCGCGTCGACGAAATGCTCCTGGAAGCGCGGCTCGACGGCGGTTTCGATCTTCTCGACGCGCCGCACGACCGCCTCGATCTCCGCCCGCGCGGAGCGGTTGACCAGCGCGATGCGCGCCCCGGTGCCGGCCGCGTTGCCGGCGGCGGAGACCTTGCTCAGCGGGCAGTCCGGGATCATGCCCAGCACCATCGCATAGTCCGTGTCGATATGGCTGCCGAAGGCACCGGCCAGGACGATGCGGTCGACCTGCTCGACGCCGTAGCGGTCCATCAGCAACCGCGCGCCGGCGTAGAGCGCGGCCTTGGCGAGCTGAATGGCGCGCACGTCGTTCTGGGTGATGCGGATCGCCGGTTCGCCCTCGCGGATCAGGTAGGAGAAGGTGCGGCCGTCCGACTGCACCCGCGGGGTGCGCGCGGCGGCTGATCCGTCGATCACGCCGTCGTGGGTGAGGATGCCGCTGAGATACATCTCCGCGATCGCCTCGATGATGCCCGAGCCGCAGATGCCGGTGACCCCGGCGGCGGCGGTGGCCTCGGCGAAGCCCGGCTCATCGGACCACAGATCGCAGCCGATCACCTTGTAGCGCGGCTCCAAGGTGGCGCGGTCGATGCGCAGGCGCTCGATCGCGCCGGGGGCCGCGCGCTGGCCCGAGGAAACCTGCGCGCCCTCGAAGGCGGGGCCGGTCGGGCTGGAAGCGGCCAGCAGGCGATGCCGATTCCCCAGCACGATCTCGGCATTGGTGCCGACATCGACCACCAGCATCAGCTCATCGCTGGTTTGCGGCGATTCCGACAGGATTACCCCGGCCGTGTCCGCGCCGACATGGCCGGCGATGCAGGGCAACACGTAGACCCGCGCGCCGGGATGCAGGTTGAGTCCCAGTTCGCCCGCGCGCATGGTCACGGCGCGGTCCACCGCCAGCGCGAACGGCGCGCCGCCCAACTCGGTCGGGTCCAGGCCCAGGAACAGGTGGTGCATAATGGGGTTGCCCACCACCGTTGCCTCGACGATGTCCGTCGCGGCGATCCCCGCGGCCCGGGCCACTTCGCCGGCCAGCGAGTCGATCGCCGCGCGCACCACTTGCGTCATCTCGGCCTCGCCGCCCGGGTTCATCATCACGTAGCTGACCCGGCTCATCAGGTCCTCGCCGAACCGGATCTGCGGGTTCATGACGCCCGACGCAGCCACCACGTTGCCGGTGTGCAGGTCGCACAGATGCGCGGCGATGGTGGTCGAACCGATATCGACGGCGAGGCCGTAGAGCTGGTCGTGGAACTCTGGCCAGACCGCAACGATCGTTCCGCCCAGCGCGCCCGGCGCGGCCCCGCGCACCGCCACGGTGATCTTCCACTTGCCCTGGCGCAGCGCCTTCTGCAGCCCGTGCAGCACATGCAGATCACAGTCGAGCCCGCGCAGATCCCATTGCGTCTCCAGCGCCTGCTCGACCCGGCGCAGGTCGCCCGAGGGATCGTGCATGTCGGGCTCGGCGACCTCGACGTAGTGCAGCGTGACCACCGGATCGACTAGGATCCTGCGCGCCTCGGCGCGCTTGCGGACGATCTGGCGATGGACCTGGCTGTCGGGCGGCACGTCGATCACGCAGTCGCCGAGCAGCTTCGCGCAGCACGCCAGTCGGCGCCCTTCGGCAATGCTTTTCTTTTCCGCGTATTGCCGCTCCTCGGCGCCGATGCCGGTCAGATGCGTGCTGCGCGAGGTTACCTGGAACTTGGCGAACTGGCCCTCGCTGACCGTCACCTGGCAGCGCCCGCAGATCGCCCGCCCGCCGCATACCGAATCGATGTCCACCCCCAGCCGCCGCGCCGCGGTCAGCACGGGCGTTCCGACCGGAAACCGCCCGCGCTTGCCCGAGGGGGCGAAGACGACCAGGGCGTCGGCGGAGGAGGTGTCGTTCATGCGGCCCTACGACGCCGCCGGCGCCACGCCCGCCCGCCGCCTTCTGTTCTCGCGCCTTGCGCTGGGCGCCTCCGCCGCGCCCTCGGGCGCCGGCTCGCGGTACTTCCTGATCCAGCGCGCGCAGTGCTCATCGTGGCCCATCAGCACGTCGGCGCCCATCACCGCCTGCATTTCCTCGGGCCGAAGCGGGTTCATGATCGCCGAGGTCATGCCGGCGCCGATCGCCATCGCGAGGAACGCCGCGTTCATCCCGTGGCGGTTGGGCAGGCCGAAGCTGATATTCGACGCGCCGCAGCAGGTGTTGACCTTGAGCTCCTCGCGCAGGCGGCGGACGATCCTGAAGGCGGTGGCGCCCGCGACGTTGATCGCGCCGACCGGCATCACCAGCGGGTCCACCACGATGTCGGCCGGCTTGATGCCGTAGTCCTGGGCGCGCTCCACGATCTTCTTGGCGACGGCGAAGCGCACGTCGGGATCCTCGGAGATGCCGGTTTCGTCGTTCGAGATCGCGATCACCGCGCAGTCGTATTTCTTGATCAGCGGCAGCACGGCCGCAAGCCGCTCCTCCTCGCCGGTGACGGAATTGACCAGCGGCCGGCCCTTGTAGACTGCGAGTCCCGCCTCGAGCGCGGCCACGATCGAGCTGTCGATCGACAGCGGCACGTCGGTCAAGGACTGGACCAGCTTGATCGCCTCGGCCAGGATCTTCGGCTCGTCGGCGAGCGGGATTCCGGCATTGACGTCGAGCATGTGCGCGCCGGCCTCGACCTGCGCCAGGGCGTCGGCCTTGACGCGGCTCATGTCGCCCGCCGCCATCTCGGCCGCCAGCAACTTGCGGCCCGTCGGGTTGATGCGCTCGCCGACCACGACGAAGGGCCGGTCGAAGCCGATCACCACTTCCCTGGTGGCGGAACTGATCACGGTGTCGGTCACGAAACTGCTCCCTGTTCGATGCGGCGGCGGCGGTTGGCGAGTACGCCCGAGGCCTGGATGATCTCCGAGACGAACTCCTCCTGGCGGTAGGCCATCACGTGCACCCCGGCGACGCCCGGCATCTCGCGCAGCCGCTGGATCATCTCGACGCAGATCGCCTTGCCTTCGGCCCGCTGGTTCCTCGATTTCTCGATGCGCTCTATCACCGCGTCCGGGATGTGGATGCCCGGCACGTGGGCCCGCATCCAGCGTGCGGCCTTGGCCGAGGCCAGCGGCCCCACGCCCGCCAGGATGAAGCAGCGCCGGTCGAGCCCCAGATCGCGCACGCGCGACATGAACCGCTCCATGAGCGGCAGGTCGAAGCAGTACTGGGTCTGGACGAACTGCGCGCCGGCCGCGATCTTCTTGGCCAGGCGCTGGGGGCGAAAGTCGTAGGGCTCGGCGAAGGGGTTCTCGGAGGCCCCAAGGAACACGCGCGGCGGCACGGTGATCTTGCGCCCGGACAGAAACCGCCCTTCGTCGCGCATGGTGCGGATCGTGTCGAGCAGCGCGGTGGAATCTAGGTCGAAGACCGGCTTGGCGCCGGGCTGGTCGCCGGCCTGCACGCCGTCGCCGGTCAGGCAAAGGATGTTGGCCACGCCCATCGCCGCCGCGCCCAGCACGTCGCCCTGGATGGCGATGCGGTTGCGGTCGCGGCAGGAGATCTGCATCACCACTGCGTAGCCCGCGCGGGTCAAGAGCGAGCAGATGCCGACGCTCGACATGTGCACGTTGGCGCCCGAAGCGTCGGTGGCGTTGATCGCGTCGACCACCTCGGACAGCACCAGCGCGCGCTCGTAGACCTCGCGCGGGTCGGCGCTGTCCGGCGGGTTCAGCTCGGCGGTGACAGCGAACCGCCCCTCGCGCAGCAGGCGCTCGAGCCGCCCGCCGGAGGAATGGCCGGGCAGGATCGGATACGCCGCCGACGGATCGCCGATCTCCGGGTTGAGGCTTGGGCCGCTCATGGCGGCGGGACCATGCGCTGATGCGCGCCGCGCGCGACGGCAAGCCAGGACGAGCGGCCCCACAGGCGGTTGTCGATCGGCTTCAGGGGCGCTGCGATCGTGCCGCCGCGCTGCATGCGCCGGCTGCCGGCGAAAGCCTGGTCCCACACGCAGCGCATTGCGGGATCGACCTCGCAGAACCCGCCGGGCCGCACCCCGCCGCACGGCCCATTGCGCAGCGACTTGGGGCAATTCATCGGACAGGACATGCCGGTGGAGGATAGCGCGCATTGCCCGCACATCCGGCAATCGAACAGGAAGCCCTTGACGGCGCGCTCTACGCAAGCGACCGGCTTCTCCAGCCGCGCATAGCCGATCTTCTCGAACATGGGATGCAGCGCCGTCAATGCGCGCTCGAGCGCGGCGTAGGCCGCCTCCATTAATCGCGCATGCCGGATCGACCAGAGCCTGGCGGCGTACATCAGGCGCTCGCCGCGTTTGCCTCACCCGTTCGCTGCGCTCGCACCCCCTCCCGACGGGAGAGGGTTGGAGCGTCAATCCCGCTCCCGTAGGGACGGGGAGGGACCCAGAACCGCAACTCTTGGGTGGGTGAGGGAATCATGCTCATGACGCCACGCCGCCGTTCGCCACCATGCGGGCGAGGCGCTCGTCGGTGAACTCCGCCTCCAGGCGCGCGGCATGCGCGGCAGCCTCGGCTTCCAGGTCGTCGCCACAGGGTACGGGATCGCCGCGCCGCCATTCGGCGAGGTAGGAGTCGGTGTCCTTCTTGCCGGCCTTCATCGCGGCGCGGTCGATCGCCTTCTCGAAGCGTTCGGCAAGCTGGCGCTTGGCCGTCTCGCGCCCGCGCTTGACGATCACCTGGGCCGGGATGTCACGCCAGTAGACGGTGGTCAGCGTCGCCATGGGCCTTGTCCTTGGGCGCGGCGGTGCGGCCGAGGAATTCCGCCAGATCGCCGTAGCCTGTGAAGCGCCGCGCGAAAGCCAGGCCCAGGCGCTTGGCAGCGGCCTCGGCCGACTTGGTCAGCGCCGGTTCGTCCGTCTGCGCCAGGTAGACCAGGCGCCTGTAATTGCCGAAATAGTCGGCAAGCAGCTCGGGATGGCGGTCGAGGCCCAGCCCCTCGACGATCAGCCGCTGGAAATGGCGGACGAGGTAGTCGGTCAGGAAGAAGCTGCCCGGCTCCTCCTCCATCAGCGCATCGAAATTCGCCGCGCCGGCATAGAACGAATAGCAGTGCGGGCCGCCGATACGCTCGACCTGTTCCGCGCGCAGCACCTCGTCGAGCAGACCGCCGGTGCCGCAGTCGCCATAGAGCACCAGGATGCGCTCGAACCGGCCCCGCGCATCGGCGATCTTGCGGCGCACCGCGTCGGCGATGAGCTGCGGCGTGTTGTGCAGGTGGGCGGGCAGGCAGGCGACGGTCAGGTGCGTCCAGGCATTGGCGCGGGTCAGCCAGACGATCTCGCGCGCCAGCGCGCCGCAGGCGATCAGAAGGGTGCGCGGCGCGGGCGCTTTGGCGGTCGCCGCAATCTTGCCGCCCGGCCGGCGGACCGGGACGTCCGCGCGCGGGGCGGGCATTGCCATCAGCTAGCTCGCGGCGGCCTGCTGCGCGGCAGCTTGCTGCGCGGCCATCGAACCCTGCCGGCGGGCCATCATCGCGCGCGCCGTTTCCACCGTCACGGCGGCGTCGCGGCAATAGGCGTCGGCGCCGATCGCGCTGGCGAAGGCCTCGTTGAGCGGCGCCCCGCCCACCAGCACGATGTAGTCGTTGCGCATGCCCTTTTCCTTCAACGTGTCGATCACGACCTTCATGTAAGGCATGGTCGTGGTGAGCAGCGCGGACATGCCCAGGATGTCTGGTTTGTGCAGCTCGATCGCCTCCAGGTACCTTTCGACGCTGTTGTTGATGCCCAGGTCGATCACCTCGAACCCGGCACCTTCCATCATCATGCCCACCAGGTTCTTGCCGATGTCGTGGATGTCGCCCTTGACGGTGCCGATCACCATCTTGCCCATCTTGGGCGCGCCGGTTTCGGCCAGCAGCGGGCGCAGGATCGCCATGCCGGCCTTCATCGCGTTGGCCGCCAGCAGCACTTCGGGCACGAACAGGATGCCGTCGCGGAAGTCGATGCCGACGATGCGCATGCCCTCGACCAGCGCCTTGGTCAGCACGTCGTAGGGCGTCCAGCCGCGCTTCAAGAGGATGTTGACGCCCTCGACGACCTCGTCCTTCAGGCCGTCATAGAGGTCGTCGTGCATCTGCGGCACGAGTTCCTCATCGGGGAGGGCATTCAGATCGAGCGGCTCTTCCGCTTCCTCGGCCATCGCCTGGCTCCGTCGCAATCGGGCGCGGGTGCCCCGCAGCACCCGCCATTTCCTGCGCATCTTGGTAGGAACAGCGCGTATCGCGGGCTAATTCGTCCGCGACACGGGGTGACGGGAATGCGACAGGGTGGCTACTTGAGCAAGCCCGCGAAGCCTCGGGAAGCGCGATGGACGGTAACGCCGACGGTCTCGGCGACCTGCGCCATTCCTTCGTCGTCGGTCGCCAGCGGCGCGTCGAGCGATCGGGCCAACGCGATGTAGCACGCGTCGTAAACCGATCCGCCATGGCGCAGGGCAATCGCATAGGCAGCCGATGCATGGTCTGCGGCCAGGAATGATCGCAGCGGCGTGCGATCGAAGTTCGTGATTGCTGCAGTCCCTTCCTGTGGAGGCAGGCGCTTTGTGCGGATAGCCTTCAGGATTGCGCTCACCACTTCCAGGCGGATCAGGTCGACCGCAACCAGTTCATGGCGGGATTCCAGCAAGGCTTGCGCAGCATCGCTGCGCTCCTGCTCGAGTAGCCATTGAACCGCCACGCTGGCATCGACAACGACGGTCAGTGGCTATCCCGATCCTCGCGGATCCATGCCGTTGTCTCGCCCGGCTTGCCAGGTTTCTGACGACTCCGAAATTCTTCTGCCCACCGGGCGAACGCGGCGCGGTCGGGCACGGATGCGGCTTCCAGAATTGAGCGCGCTTCGGCTTCAAGCGAGCGCTTGTTGGCCTTCGCCCGCTCTTTGAGCCGGGCATAGACCCGATCGTCCAGGTTTCGCACCGTAAGTTGTGCCATACAAAAATGCTAGCACCGATGCAAGCGTTTTGCAAGCATGAGTGCTGGCACCGCCGATTTGACGCATGGTGGCCGAGCCGCGTATCCCTCGCCCATGTCCACCGATCCGGCCCAGGAATTCGACCTCGTTTCGCCTTGCATCGGCGTATGCCAGATGGACCCGGAAACGGAATTCTGCCGGGGCTGCTGGCGCACGATCGACGAGATTGCCTGCTGGAGCGCGGTGGACCGCGACGCCAGGCTGGCGATCTTGCAGCGTTTGCGCGAGCGTCGCCGGGCCGCCGGCCAAGACCGGCGGCGGGTCAATGCGCGGCGGTCGTCGCCATCGGGCGGCGCCTGACCATCACCCCGGATCGCCCACAAGCGCGAAAGGCGCCCAGAACATCGGGTGGGCATAGCTGAACTTCGCCCGGCCCGAAGCGCCGTCGCCAGCCCGTCCGTCGATCATCGCCAGCATGGAGCGGCGCAGCGCTTCGGCCCGGTTCGGCGCCTTGTCGGCGAACAGACCGGTCGTCAGCAGCCGTGCCGCCGTCGTCTCGACCGCCCAGTGCGTGACCAGCAGCGAGCGTGCGCCGGAATAGAAGAACGCACTGGCGAGCCCGCTCAGCACCTCGGCCCCGGGCGCCACCTCGCCGGCGGTGTTGCAGGCCGACAGCACCACCCAGTCCGCGGCCAGGCGCAGATCCATCACCTCCGACATCGTCAGCAGCCCGTCGCCGTCCTCGGCCGTCACCTTGGGCGAGGAGAGGGCGAGGGCAGGTTGCAGCAACCCGTCGACGTCGCCGGCGGCGAGCCCGTGGGTGGCGAAGGCGACCACCCGGTAGCGGTCGAGGGCGGCGCGGCGTACTTCGCCCTCGCTGGCTCTTCGGCCGAGATAAAGCTCACTCTGGGAGTTAGCGCCTAACTCTTTGGCAATTTGCTCCAATTCGATACGAGTATCGGGCAGAGGAGGCAGGCTCTCGAGCGCTCGGAGCGCCACGTTGCGATCAAAGGTGGCGCGCACGGCCGATCGCTGCTGGCCGGACTGGCGTGCGGGCGCCGCGGCGAAGATCGGATCGCCGATCCCGACGAAGGGACGCGGGGCCTGGGCGGCGGGCGTGATGCGCCGCAAGGCGACGAGCGCAGTGGCGGAGGGAAGATGCGTCACCGCCTGGCGGCGGATTAGCCATGCCGCCTGGCGATATTCGGCGAAGCGCGGGCTTCCGGCCGTCGCGGCCGGTTGGGCCGGCTCGGTCGGCAGCATCGCCCAGGGGATCTGCGCCAACGCGCCGTCGGCCACGACCAGCAGGCTTTGCGCGCCGGCCAAGGCCGGCTCCAGCGGCTTCAGGAGCGGCTGGTAGATTTCGGCGTAGGCTGCGCGCAGGTCGACGGGCGGAACCGCCTCGATGCCCCTCCCGCCGTCGGTCATGGCGCTGCGCAGGCGCGCGACCGACTGCGCGATCGCCTCGCGGCCGAGCGGCGCCTCGATGGCCATCGGCGCGCCTTGCTGGGGCACGGCAAAGACGAAGCTGCGCACTGCGCCGACCAGGGCCAGGACTGCCGCCTCGCCCGGCTTCAGCGCCGCCCGCAGTTCCGCCACGCCCACCGGCATCGGCCGCGCCAGGCCGGCGATGGCCGGGCTGCGCGCGGCGATGGCGCTGTTGAGCGTCGCGCGCTCGGCCTCCGCCGCGGCGATGTCGCGCCGGAGCGCGGCCTCGTCGGCCGGCTTGCGGGCGTCGGCCGGCAGTTGGAACCATCCCGCCAGGCTGTCGTAAAGGGCGACGATGCGCCGCGCCGCATCCTGATCGCGGCGCACGAGGTCGGCGAGGTCGCGATCCTTCAGGCCCGAACGGATCGCGGCCGACGCAATGGCGTCGACCAGGGTCCGGCTGCGGGCGGCCTCGGCGGCGCGCAGCATGGCGTCGACTGCGGCCAGGGTCTGCTGGCCGGTCGCCTGAACGCCGGCCGGCCCGGCGGCGATCCCGCGCGCCAATTCATGCAGATAGGCTTCGACCATGACGCGCAGCCGCGTGGCGCGCGCGACGCTCTCGCCGACGTAGGGCCCAGTGCTGGCCTGGATGAGCACGGGCATCGCGGTC